>JAFSFT010000027.1 GCA_017435045.1 Oscillospiraceae bacterium | reverse complement strand
TCTGTATCGAGAGCAAATTTAACCTTGTCGATAGCAAATTCTTTGATTGCTTCGAACATATCGTGGTCAACTTCAATATGCTGAAATTCGTATTTTGGTTTGCCGATTTCAGCTCTGATTTCTTTTACGAATTCGATGAATTTTTTGATTTCTTCGTGGCCAACTCTGATAGCTTCCAGCATTTTGTCTTCCGGAACTTCAGCAGCACCTGCTTCAATCATAACAACTTTTTCTTCACTGCAAACGAGTGTAAGGTCAAGTTTGTTGTTTTTCTTCTGTTCTGCACCTGGCATAAGAACGATTTCGTCGTCTACAAGGCCTACAGAGATACCGCCGATTGGGCCATTGAATGGAACATCGGAGATTTCTGTTGCGATGATAGCACCAAGCATACCTGTAATTTCCGGGTCGCAGTCAGGTTCAACAGACATAACTGTCATAACGATAGAAACGTCGTTGCGCATATCTTTTGGGAAGAGTGGACGCATTGGTCTGTCAACAACGCGGGAAGAAAGGATTGCGCTTTCGCCAGGGCGACCTTCACGTCTGAGGAAGGAGCCTGGGATACGGCCTACTGCGTAGATTTTTTCTTCAAAGTCTACAGAGAGAGGGAAAAAGTCGATGCCTTCTCTTGGGTTTGCGCTCATAGTTACGTTTGCAAGTACAACTGTTTCGCCGTATCTTACAAGACAGGAACCGTTGGAAAGAGCACACATTTTGCCTGTTTCAACAACAAGCTTTCTACCTGCAAAGGTAGTTTCAAAAGTTCTGAAACTCATTTTAAATTCCTCCTGTTTTTTTGCTTGTCCAACAGGAAAAATTACATTTTTAGCAATGAATTCAGCCGTTAAAAGCATATGCTTTAATGGCTCAAGTTACTGCTAAATATAATAAATTTCCTGCTGGTCTGCGGTTAAATTGACTGTGTCATTTTAGACTTAAAGGCAGATGCTGTTAACATCTGCCTTATTAGCTGATTAAAATTATTTACGGAGACCCAATTTAGCAACGATTGCACGGTATCTTTCGATATCTGTTTTCTGGAGATATGCCAAAAGGTTTCTACGACGACCTACCATTTTGAAGAGGCCACGACGGGAGTGGTGGTCCTGTTTGTTTGTTTTGAGGTGCTCTGTGAGGTGATTGATTCTTGCTGTAAGAAGAGCAATCTGTACTTCTGGAGAACCTGTGTCGCCTTCGTGCATTGCGTATGCTGTGATGATTTCCTGTTTGTTCATAGTTGTTTTCACCTTTCATTATATATATTTGCCTTATAACTCAGTCTGAGGTGGGTGAACATCTGTTACACAGCTTTTTTCCTCAAACCGATTTATAGGTCAGCTTAAATATTATAGCATCTGTTTATAGTTTTGTAAATAATAAATTTCAATATTTACCCATTAAATTTTGAACTTTTTGTAAACTAATACTGTCCGTCCACATGTATAAGTCTTGGATAGGTATAGATATATGCACTGAGTGGGTAATTCCATCGGTCGGCAGTGTTGGATGCAAGGATTATCTCGGTAACATTGCCGTTTTCGTCCCGCAGCACATCGGCCACCACAAGGGAGTGTCTCCATTTATAGTATGCCCCCACCTGTATAACATCGCCCTTTTCGGCATATTCAAGGCTGATATCAGGCTGCAGGGCAAGGCCTGTGCCGCTGTTGTTTACCGCATAGGTGTAAAATTCGTCCACACCAATCCATGAATAGGAGCGTCCTGCGGCAGACTGATAAAAATTAAGGTCCTTGCCATAAAATTTCCACTGGCAGGTATAGCTGCCTTTTATATCCATATCCATACCGCCTGCGTGTATGCACTGGCTGGCAAAGTTCTGGCAGTTGCCGCCGTAAAGGTCATATTCCAGATATTCGCTGCTGCGTTTATTGCACCACTGTGCGGCATATTCCACAGCCTTTTCCCTGTCGTATTCCTTTGACACGGCAATCTCTCTGTACTCGTTAAGATTTTCTGCGGCAAGGGCAAAGTTTTCCTCTGCATCAGCTTTAAGCAGCTGCACGGCATTTACAGCTTTTTCTGCAAGGGTGCCGCCTGCGACATCTTCCCATGCTTCAATTGCCATAAGGAAAAAGTCCTCCTCCTGCAGATGACTTTTCACCTTCCAGCCCTCGTCTGTATTTATCAGAACAAATTTGTGATAGGTATTATATGTATAAGACTCGTTCTGCAGATGCTTAAACTTCTGCACATTGTCCTCGCACACCTCTGCTGTAACTGTATATCCGTTATCATATACAGATTCCACCCTGTAACATACCTTTGCGTATTCAAGGGTCATATCCTTATCCTGCATACTGCGTATCGTACAAAGGGTTGAATATGCAGCATCATTAAGATACCTTTCCTCCCCTTCGCTTTCTGCAAACAGCGGATAAAAATCCGCAGGTGTCAGATGCTGCAGTGTCTGTGCACAGCCAAGGGCAAAATTATACAGCAGGTCTTTCTGTCCGTCGTCCAGCAGGTTGTCCGCATCTGCAATCTCTGCTTCCGCTTCCCGCATAACCTGACGTTTTTCCTCTGTTTCAATATCACTTACTGCTGCTGCCTCCATGCTTTTGTCAGCTTCGGAACACCCCACCGACAGAAAAGCCAGCATCATAAGCATTATAATCTTTTTAAACATACTTTCCTTTTATATTAATAAATATAAGTCTATATTAATATATCATCCTTAATTAAGACTAAAAGCGACACACTGTAAGCAGCACATCGCCTTTATATCATCTTTTCTTCAACAGACCTTTGCGTCCTGCAATAAGATACACTGCAAAAGCCGCAGCAGACAGCAGCGATACTGCATTTGCCGCTGTAAAGAACCACGGGTACTGATACTGCACCGCAATATCTCCTGATATTCCTGCGGGTACAGCCACCCTTATTACAAATCTTTCCCCTGCACTTACACCGAGCACTTCCCCTGTATGGACATTGTGTGCCCCATACTGTGCATAGTACAAAAGCGGAACATCCAGCCATTCCTCCTGCTGTGATGTGTTTTCCACAGTTATTTTAAGGCCGCCGCCAATTCTTTCGTAATCCTTAACAGCAACCTGCTCCGAGGATGGTGTAAATTTGCTGGCTGTTACCTTGTCCACATGGTAGGCCGCATTTTTCATAAAGTATTCAGGCGGGCTGTCCACAACAACGCAGTAGTCGCCGTCAAAACCACGGGTCTGGCAGCCGTCCACAAAGTGGTAGCACACACCCGATGCTGTAAGAATTACCGCAAGACCTATCAGCAGTGCATTCTTTCCTCTGCAGTTTACCTCTTTAAGCAGCACAGCAGCACCCATTGCGGCAAACACCGCAAACAGCGATACAAAACGGAAACAGAACTGCATTTTGCTCATAAACAGTTCCACAATGCCAATTTCTGCAAGGGAATCCCACGGCATAATGGTGGATGCACAGATAAGGAAAAACGCTGCTGAAACAAAGCTTATAACAATGTTGCCGCTGTCTTTCCCCCGTTTTTTTGCCACAACTGCAACTGCTGCCGCAAACGCAACTGCAAAGACAATACCTGCGGTAAGTCCAAAACGTGCATAAAGTGTTGCATAAGACAAATCCCTGAAGCTGAACAGAATTGTGGTTATGCTGCGTGCCATACTTTTGAAAAGCCGCACATAATCAGCGTGTCCGAACATACTGAAATCCTGACGGATGTAGTAAAGCATAGGCACAAGGAAGAACAGGTTTACCGCTACCACACCTATACCTGCCTTTATCATAGCCAGAACAGGGCGGACAATGTTTTCTCTGTTAGCAATCTGACGTATCAGATACAGCACAATAAAGAATGCACCTGCACAGGCGGTAAGCACTGTGCCGAGAATGTGAGACTGGAACACAAGAGTTGCCCCCACCATAAGCACAGGCCATTTATCCTCTTTTTTATTGAATATAAGATATATGCCGTATATTACAATGGGCAGAAATGTCATATAGAGCAATTCTCCCAGTGCAGCACGTGCAAATATATCCCTCATTCTGTAGTGGTTAAGGGTGTATAAAGCCGCTGCCACAAGCCCTGCGTATCTGTTCTCTGCCACCTTTCCAAAGCAGATACAGGAGATAAGTGCAGTGGCTATGTTGATTATAAATATAAACAGGCGGTATGCCACCGTTACATTTGCACCCCACACCATAAATATTGCAGGGATATAGAGAAACAGTTCAGGATAGAATACAGGGTTAAGATATCCGTAACCGCCGTTAAAGGCAGGATTAACCTTGTTAAAAGGCATACCGCGGGATATATTTTCCGCAATGCCCATTATTCTTGTAAGGTGGAACTCCATATCGTCCCCCACCATTACATCGTACTGCAGCAGACCCACACTGCAGGAAAGCACTATTGCCACAACAATTGCTGTGCAGATAAGCTGCTGTTTTTTGTCTTTGCCGCTGCCGCCTGCAATGTATGCTGCAAAAGCTGTAAACACAGCCATTGCCGCCGCAATAACAACTGCACTTATCTCACGGTTGCGGTAAACATTTTCTGCCGAAATAACACAGTTTTTCACCTCCACTGTGCCCTCGCCTGCATATTCCAGCTTAAGCATAAACTGTTTTACATCTCGGTCAAAGGAGAATGCAAATTCGTCCTGTGTTTTTTCGGGAGTAAGGGTGCCAAGGTATATAACAGGAAACTGCTTTGTTTCTGTGTCATATTCCGAGGTACACCATATATTGATATCAACAGGGGCTGTAACACTGTATTCCACAGCAAAGTTATAGCTGCCCCTGTCAAGTCCTATGTAGGGTATTGTCAGGTCGTAGCTGCCCTGACCGTCCGCTTCGGTAAGCAGGCTGTTTCTGAACAGGTTTCCGCCTCGGCTTTCGTCGCTGTTGAATACCATATTCAGATTGTTGTATGACGGGGAAACCGCCATAAACACTGCCACCATAAAAATTATAAAAGAAAGAACACCTGCTGCCAGTGCTTTCTTTTTACTGCTGCTTTTCACTGCGGTGTTCCTCCTTATCAAAATAATTATCTGCCTGTTCCAGTGCAGAGCTTATCATCTCTGCCAGCTGGGACACATTTTCAAATTTCTGTGTGGGAAAAAGATAGCTGTAAAATTCCACCTTTACCTTTTCTTCGTACAGATTGCCGCTAAAACCGGAAATTGTGGTTTCGCAGCTCTGGTATGTGCCGTTTACCGTAGGTCTGTCACCAAAACCCGTTGCGGAAGGATAGCTTTTGCCCTCAACAATGGTGGCGGTTATATACACGCCCTCTTTTGGTGTGCACATACTGTCGGGATAAATCTGGTTGATGGTCGGTGTGCCCATCTTTCTGCCAAGCTTTTTGCCGTGCACAACCCTGAAATCGATTGTGTAAGGTCTGCCAAGCATTCTGTTTGCCAGAGGGATATTTCCCGCTGCCAATGCATTTCTGATTTCGCTGCTGCTGACAGTTATACCGTCCAGTTCCACAGTAGGCACTATAAAAACCTCCACACCTCTCTCGGCACAAAGGGTTTTTAGTACCTGTACATTTCCCGAACGGTTTTTTCCAAAGAAAAAGTTTTCGCCGCAGAAAACTGCCTTTACGCCCATGGAGCCGATGAGAATATCCTCCACAAACTCCTCCGGAGCAAGGCCTGCAAATTCGATAAAGTCAGGGGAATAGAACAGCTCTACCCCCATAGCTTCCATTATCTCAATTTTCTGTTCTGCACTTAATATATCCTTGCCTTTATGGCCAAGCTTTACATTTTTTGTAAAGGTGAACACCGCGGGGCTTAACCCGTGCTGTACAGCGTACTGCTTTGCCTGTTCAATAAGGAACTGATGACCTATATGCACGCCGTCAAAATAGCCCAGTGCTGCTGCGGTATTACGGTTATTTTTCCACTGTGTATTGTAAACCTGCTGCAAATCAATTCTCCTTGTCAACAAAAAGTTTTACTACACTCATCTTTTTATCGGTGACATTTGCCACCGCAATAAACAAATCGTTGTGGTACACACGGTAGTCACCATCCGGTTTGGAGATGCGGCTGCGTGCACCGTTGATTGCTCTTTTTGCAAGCTCATCGGACAAATCTATGCGTTCAAGATGCATAAACACGCTGTCCACAGGTGCGATAAGGCTGTCGATTGTATCGGTATCCCTTGCCTGCTGCAGCTGCTCCAGAGTTATCGTCTGGTCCAGTGTGTAGCCGCAGGCCTTTGTGCGGGAAAGGCTTGTAAGCACTGCACCGCAGCCAAGATTTTCGCCCATATCTTCAACAAGGGTTCTGATATATGTTCCCTCGGAGCATACCACACGGATTGTATAGGTGTTTTCTGCCTCGTTGCTGTCGGTCATAACCAGCTCTTTTATAATGGCCTTACGCGGTTTTCTTTCCACTGTAACACCCTGACGTGCCAGCTTGTACAACGGCTGACCGTTTACCTTTACTGCAGAGTACATCGGCGGATACTGTATGATTTCGCCTTTGAACTTTTCCATCTCTGCAAGCAGGTCTGCCATATCTGCTGTAACCTCGCGGGTATTGATAACCTCGCCTGTAATATCGCCCGTATCGGTGTTGAGACCAAGCTTAAAGGTTGCGATATACTCCTTGTCCTTGATAATCTGCATATCAACAGCTTTGGTAGCCCTGCCGATAAAAATAGGCAGAACACCTGTAGCCATAGGGTCAAGGGTGCCTGCGTGACCAAGCTTGCGGGTGCCCATAATTCCTCTTGCCTTGGCGATAACGTCAAAGCTTGTCCAGTCCTGTGGCTTGTACATTACAATAATTCCGCAACGGTCTATCTGCATAAAGCTGTCTCTACCTCTCTGAGAATTGCATTTTTTGCCCCCTCCAGACTGCAGATAACCTCGCAGCCTGCTGCTCTTGTGTGGCCGCCGCCGCCAAGGCCCTGGGCAATTTCGCTTGCGTTTGCTCTCTCTGTTGTTCTTACAGAGATTTTAAATGTGCTGTCATTTATCTGGCGGATTGTAATGCCCACATCCACACCTTCGATGCTTCTTGGAATTGCGGAGATACCGTCTATATCGCTTGGCTGTGCCTGCACTTTATCAAGGATATCCTTTGTAAGCACGATAAGTGCACATCTGTCATCA
Organism: Oscillospiraceae bacterium; assembly: GCA_017435045.1. Taxonomy (GTDB): domain Bacteria; phylum Bacillota; class Clostridia; order Oscillospirales; family Ruminococcaceae; genus RGIG3102. Next base: position 48,103 of record JAFSFT010000027.1, on the reverse strand, counting down.
AAGAAGTATTCCATGGTGTTGAGGGCATATTTTTCCAGCTCGATTGTCTTTTTGGAGCGGGACATAAAAAATCTTTCGGAAATAAAGTTGTGCTGTGCACCGCATTTAAGCAGTTCTGCACCCACGATATGGGTTTCGGCAGTGGTGGAGGAGAACTTGAAGCAGCCTGTATCGGTCATAAGACCTGTGTAAAGGCTGTTTGCAATGTTCACATCAATTTCCGCACCCATGGCAACAACCACGCTGTACATAAGCTGTGCAGCAGCAGGAAGCTTACCGTCGCAGCATACATATTTTGCATAGCCTGTATTGGACGGATGATGGTCGATGCACAAATCCACATCTGCACTGTATGCAGCCATGCTGTCTCCCAGCAGTTTCTGGTCTGCAACGTCAACAGCCACCACAAATTCGGGTACAAACTGATTTTCGTAAACCTCTATACCCAAAAAATCGTATTTTGCAGGGATTATATCGTGGCATGCAACAGCACACACCTTGCCTTTTGCTTTGAGGGCATACATAAGTGCAGCAGCACTGCCCAATGTGTCGCCGTCAGGATTTTTGTGGCACAGAATAAGTATATTGTCTGCATCCAGCAGCATCTGTGCCGCATTTTCTATGCTGATACCATTATTTATCATCGTTGATTGTCCTTATAATATCGTTGATACGCTGTGCATATGCTGCACCGTCATCTTTAACAAACACAAATTCAGGGCTGCGTCTGATACGCAGACGTTTGGAGAGTTCGCCTCTGATAAAGCCCTGGCTTTTATTGAGCACCTTGATTGCTGCCTCGCATTTTTCTTCGCCGTCCAGAACGCTGATGTAAACCTTTGCGTTTGTAAGGTCAGGTGCTGTTTCCACACGCATTACAGTGAGAAAGCACTGGAGGCGTGGGTCTTTCATCTGGGAGATAATGGAAATTATCTCTCTTTTTATATCTTCATTAAGTCTTTCACTTCTTGTAGAAGCCATAGTTAATTTCTCCTTTAATTCAGCAGGATACACCATCTGTGCAGACGGTGTATCCCTTTTTGCTGTTGTGTAGTCTTAATTGTGGTTTCTTTTTATACGAAGTATTAGTCTTCTCTGTATTCTTCCATAATGAAGGATTCGAAGATGTCGCCTTCTTTGATATCGTTGAATTTTTCAAGGCCGATACCACATTCGTAGCCTGCTGCAACCTCTCTCTGGTCGTCTTTGAAACGTTTGAGGGAGAGAATTTCGTCCTCTGCAATAACTATACCGTCACGAACAACACGGATTTTTGCATGGCGTGCAACTTTACCTTCTTTAACGTAGCAGCCTGCAACTGTGCCTGCGGAGGAGAGTTTGAATACAGAACGAACTTCTGCGTGGCCAAGTTCAACCTCTCTGAACTTAGGTGCAAGCATACCTTTCATAGCAGCTTTAACATCTTCCAGAGCATCGTAGATAACACGGTACATACGCATTTCTACCTGGTCGTGTTCAGCGTCAGCCTTAGCTGTCGGGTCAGGACGTACGTTGAAGCCGATGATGATAGCATTGGAAGCGGAAGCCAGCATAACGTCGGATTTGTTAACTGCACCAACTGCTGCGTGGATAACTTTAACACGCACTTCGTCGTTGGAGAGTTTTTCCAAAGACTGTTTAACAGCTTCTGCAGAACCCTGAACGTCAGCTTTAACGATGATTGGAAGTTCCTTCATTTCGCCCTGAGCAATCTGGCTGAAGAGGTTGTCAAGTGTAACCTTCTGGTAGCTGGAGAAGCGTTCTTCTTTAAGAGCCTGTGTACGTTTTTCAGCAAGTTCTCTTGCAAGTTTTTCGTCTTCAACTGCGTCAAAGAGGTCGCCTGCGGACGGAACTTCTGTAAGACCTGTGATTTCAACCGGTGTGGATGGACCTGCAACGTCAATTCTTTCGCCCTTGTCGTTCTGCATAACTCTTACACGGCCAACTGCTGTGCCTGCAATGAGAACGTCGCCTTTGTGGAGTGTACCGTTCTGTACAAGGATTGTTGCAACAGGGCCAAGGCCTTTGTCAAGTCTTGCTTCGATAACAGCCCCTTTTGCACGGCGGTTAGGGTTTGCCTTGTATTCGTTAACTTCGCTTGTAAGGTTAACCATTTCAAGCAGGTCGTCGATACCCATACCCATTTTTGCGGAAACAGGCACACAGATTGTGTCGCCGCCCCATTCTTCCGGAACAAGGCCGTGTTCTGTAAGTTCCTGTTTTACTCTTTCAGGGTTAGCTGTTGGCTTGTCGATTTTGTTGATAGCAACAATGATTGGGATGTTTGCTGCTTTTGCATGGTTGATGGATTCGATTGTCTGTGGCATGATGCCGTCGTCAGCTGCAACAACAAGGATTGCAATGTCTGTTACCATAGCACCGCGCTGACGCATGGATGTAAATGCCTCGTGGCCAGGTGTATCCAGGAATGTGATTGTTTCGCCGCCTGCAACAACCTGATAAGCACCGATATGCTGTGTGATACCGCCTGCTTCGCCGCTTGTTACGTTTGTTTTTCTGATAGCGTCAAGGAGAGAAGTTTTACCGTGGTCAACGTGACCCATAACAACTACAACCGGAGGACGTTTTTCTGTGTTTTCTGCTGTGTCTTCAACTTCTTCAAAGAGTCTTTCTTCGATAGTTACGATAACTTCTTTTTCTACCTTTGCACCAAGTTCTTCTGCAACGATGGAAGCTGTGTCAAAGTCGATAACCTGGCTGATGGAAGCCATAACACCCAGCATCATAAGACGTTTGATAACTTCGCTTGCTGTAACTTTAAGTCTTGTTGCAAGTTCGCCAACTGTAATTTCGTCAGGAATCTGAACTTTAAGCTGTGCTTTTCTTGCTTTTTCAAGATGCATACGTTCAAGACGTTCTGCTTCTGTTTCCTGTTTTTTCTTTGCAAATGGGTTCTGCTGCTGTTTTTTGTTGTTCTTATTGAACTTCTGTTTGCCGCCGCCCATATTTGCATTTTTGCGGTTGCCGCCGCCAAAGTTTTTTGTGCCTGCAAGTTCGTCGTATCTTTCGTTGAACTTGTCAAGGTTAACGTTTGTCTGGCGTGTATCAACTGTAACAGTTACAAATTCCTGTTTTGCTGCAGGAGCCTGTTTTTCTGTTTTCTGTTTTGGCTGTTTTGCTTCCACGATAGAACCGTCTGCACGTTTGAGAGGTTCGTTGTTTTTAGCAGGCTGCTGCTTTGGCTGTTCCTGTTTTGGTGCAGGTGCAGCAGGTTTTTTGTCTGCTTTAGGCTGCTGTTTTTCCTGTGGTTTTGCAGCAGGTCTTTCCTGCTTTGGTGCAGGTGCAGCAGGCTTTTTGTCTGTTTTCTGTGCAGGTTTTGCATCCTTTACAGGTGCCTTTTCTGCTTTTGGAGCTTTTTTAGCTTCTTCTTTAACTGTAGGTTTTTCTGCTTTTTTTGTAAGGTAGTTTGCAAAGTCATCTGCTTTTGCCATCTTTGTGTAATGTTCAAAAGCGATGTTGCACTGTGCTTCTGTAAGCACTGTACCCTTTTTGATTTCTGTGCCCAACAGCTCTGTAAGCTCTGTCAGAGTTGTTTTAGCATTGAGGTTAAAGTCCTCAATAAGATTGCTTGCTTTATATTTAATTACCATCAATTACTCTCCTTTTTCGCTGCTGATTGCGTTTCTGCAGAGGACTGCGATGTTTTCGTCCACCACTGCAAAAACCCCTGTAAGTTTGTTTGTTATCTGTGAAACTTCAAACTGTGTGAGAGATGTAACATTTACATCTATTATGCCCTGACAGAACTGCTGTACACGCTTGAGTGTCTTTTCGCTGGTGTCGCCTGTTACAAACACCATCTTTGCGGTTTTGTCTGCCACAGCCTGCTTTACAGGGTCAAAGCCGTATATAAGTTTTCCTGATTTTTTAGCCAGGGACAAGGCAAACATAATTTTATTCATCTGCCATAATCTCCTGCATAAGTCTTTCGTAAATTTCTTCTGAAATCTGACATTCAAAGTTTTTTTCAAGACGGCCTGCTTTTTTTGCCATTCTGAGACAGTTTACATCGTGACAGATATAAGCGCCTCTGCCGTTTTTCTTGCCTGTCAGGTCAACAGAAATTTCGCCCTCGGCATTTCTTACAACACGAATAAGTTCCTTCTTGTCCTTTGATGTGTTGCAGCCAACACATTTTCTCTGAGGGATTTTTCTTATAGCCATATTGTAATCCTCTTTTCCCGATTATTCACCAAAGTATCCGCTCTGTGGGTGGATATCGATGTTAAAGCCTGTAAGGCGTGCTGCAAGACGTGCGTTCTGGCCTTTGTTGCCGATTGCAAGGGAAAGCTGTTCATCAGGAACACAAACCTTGCAGGATTTTGGATTGTCAGAAAGGATTTCAACACTGGAAACACTGGATGGAGAGAGTGCTGCGGAGATAAATTCTGCAGGGTCTTCGCTGTATTTTACAATGTCGATTTTTTCGCCGCCGAGGCCTGCGATGATGTTGTCGATTCTTGCACGTTTTGCACCGATGCAGGCACCGATTGCATCAACATTTTCGTCTTTGGACCATACGGCAATTTTTGTTCTTGCGCCTGCTTCACGGCTGATAGCTTTGATTTCTACTGTGCCGTCGAAGATTTCAGGAACTTCAAGTTCGAACATTCTTTTTACAAAGCCCGGATGTGTACGGCTGAGCATGATTTTTGGACCTCTTTCGCCGCTGAGCACATCTACAACGTAAACTTTTACGTGGTCGCCAACTTCGTATTCTTCGCCAGGAATCTGTTCGTCTTTAGGGAGGATAAATTCGTTGTTGCCAACCTGCAGAACCAGAGCACCGCTCTTTGCATTCTGGCGGAGAACAACGCCTGTAACGATTTCCTGTGTTTTGCTCTGCATATCTTCAAAAAGCTGTGCTTTTTCAGCTTCTTTGATACCCTGTTTAATAACGTTTTTAGCTGCACCGATTGCAATGTAGCCAAAATCCTTTGTTTTAAGAGGAAGTGCCATTTCTGCACCAAGCTTTGTGCGGGAACGGATTTTTCTTGCATCTTCAAGAGAGATTTCTGTGTCTGGGTCTTCTACAGTTTCCACAACTGTCTTTACAACAGAAACACCGAACTTCTGTTTGTCAGGGTCGATAAGCACTATAACGTTGCCTTCAAGACCAAGGTCTTTTTCAACAGCAACTTCCATTGCCTTTGTGATTTTTTCAATCAGAACTTCTTTTTTGATGCCTTTTTCTTTTTCAATAATATTTAATGCCTCAAAAAATTCTTTATTCATTTTTTCTGTATCCTCCTAAAATAAGTTTTCGTCGTCTGTAAGTTTTATAAACGATGTGTCTTTTATGTTAATCTGACGCTGACCGTCCTCACATTCCAGTGTAACAACACCATCTGTGCAGCCAACGATTGTGCCGCGGATTTCACGCAGGCCGTCTTCTGTAGGTCTGATCATTTTAGCCAGTGCTTCTTCGCCCTTTTTGGCTTCAAAGTGGAATTCTTTTGTCATCTTTCTGCCAAGGCCTGCGGAAGAAACTTCCAGCCAGTAGCCCTGACTGATAGGATCAGCTTCGTCAATCATAGGGTCAACTGTACGGGAAAGATTTTCGCAGTCCTCGATAAATACGCCGCCCTCTTTGTCAATAAAAATTCTGAGAAACCAGTCCGGACCTTCTTTTTCAAAGCGAACGTCCCAGAGGATTAAACCCATCTGGTCACACACAGGTTTTACAATTTCTTCAACAATGTCAGTAGCTTTTCTGCCTTTTGCCAAAATGATAGCCTCCTTAAAAATTTTTCTAAAAACAAGAGAGTGGGAACTTCCCACTCTCCTTCTTTCAAAGTATTATATATATAATGTATCACAAACTTTTTGAGATTGCAACAGTTTTTGTAAAATTTTTGAAGTATTTCTATGTTTTATATAAATATATACATATAATATGTTAAAATACCCATTCACCATCCACAAAAATCTGCACTTCGGTGCCGTCAGCTGTAATGCCGACAATGTTCATATCCTCGCTGCCAACCATAACATCCTCGTGGATAACCGAGTGGTTTGCACCCTTTGCCATAAGCTGTTCACGGCTCATTTCACTGCCGCCTTTTACAGTATCGGGATATGCCGCGCCAAATGCAATGTGGCAGGCTGCGTTTTCGTCAAAGAGTGTGTTGTAGAACAGCACGTTTTCGCGGTTTATAGGGCTGGATGCAGGCACAAAGGCAATTTCGCCTATGCTGCGTGCGTTTTCGTCGCTGTCCAGCAGCTGACCCAGCAGTTCCCTGCCCTCTTTTGCATCGTAATCCACAACCCTGCCGTCTTTAAAGGTAACCACAAAGTCCTTAATAAGATTGCCATTGTATACATAAGGTTTTGTGCCGTAAACAATGCCGTCCACATGGTCTTTGTGCGGTGCTGTAAAGATTTCTTCTGTAGGCATATTGGCAATAAATGGTGTGCCTGCCACAGTGTATGGTCTGCCGCCTGTGGTTATATCCTTGCCGCCGCCCCATACGCAGTCTTCCGCAAGGCCTACATAAAGGTCTGTGCCGTTTTTGCTTGTAAGATGCACTGTTTTAAGGTTTAAGCTGTTAAGCTTTTCTCTGCGTGCCATCTGCTTGTCGGTATATTCCTTCCAGTTCTGTGCAGGGTCACCATCAAGACGGCTTACCTTAAAAATTGTCTGCCACAGTTTTTCCACAGCTTCTTCGGCAGGAAGTTCAGGGAACACCTTTGTTGCCCATGCTTCTGACGGAATTGCCACCACGCACCACTGCACACGGCTGTTCATTGTATAGTCGCGAAAATCCTCCTGTGCTTTTGATGCAGCCTTTGCAGCTTCGTCAATCTTTGCCATATCAAGGCCCTTGTAAATTTCCGGGTCGCTGCCGCCGATGGACAAAAATGCCGCACCGCCTTCGGTATTGATGTAGTTGAGCATCTGTATTTTCTGATATTCCTTTATATCGCACAGCACTTCCCTGCTGGTCTTGTCCATTCTGATGCGGGAAAACTGTTCGTCATTATAAAAAACCACAGCTTCCTTTGTGCCTGCTTCGTAAGCAACTTTTGCACATTCCCTTGCAAACTCTGCCCCGTGGATAGGACAGCGGATTACAAGTGTCTGGTTTGGCTGAATGTTGATGCCTGTCTTAACTGCCATTTCGGCATATTTTCGCAGCATTTTCTGTTCCATATATATTACCTCGCTTTTTGTAAGTAGTATTCTCACTGTAGCTAATATTATCACATATACGGCATAAAATCAAAAAAATCGTTGACTAAAAAAATATTTGCGTTTACAATACAGCTAAGGAAATATTATTTTCAGATTAGGAGACTTAAAAAATGAAAGCTAGAATTCCAAAACACAGAGAATTTATTATCCAGTTTGCTGAAGATTACGAAAAACAGGAAGAATGCTGGGCTAAACTTCAGGAAATTATGGACGAATACAAAAAACAGGGCAAATCCGTTTACACAAAAACATTTATCGAAGATAACGAAGAAAAGGTAAAAGCTCTGCAGGCTGAATACGAATTTACATACACAATCGAAGAAAGATAATTTTTATGGGTATCCTTTGCGGATACCCTTTTTTATTTCCATATGCACCCTGCCTTAAAAAAAGAATTCTGTTTTTGTCATATTGCACAAAAACAGCCTTTTTTATCCGACACAAAGAGTGTTTTCGCCAAAGATACAAAAGTCCATCCGCAAAACACAAAAATATGTTGACTTTAACATTTTACAGTGCTATGATATCCACATCAAATGAATATTCCCTTTGAAAGTTTTAGGAAAGTGACAGCAAATGTCTGCCGAAGGAGTTGCACTCTCAGGAGAAAAAGGACTAAAACCCGAGGGAACTCTGGAGAATCTCACCGCGAGTGAGTGCCGAAGGTGCAAGGGGCAACGCCCTGAATCTCTCAGGCAAAAGGACAGAGCCAGCAACTTTATAAATGTTATTGCTGTGTATGTATTTTTACATACGCCTATGCAATTTTATTTGTATTGTTTTTCTGTTGTTACTCCGGAGCTGATCTTTGTTGGTCGGCTCTTTTTTCGTTTGTAAAATTTTATTTATTTAATTTTTTATTACGAGAGGTAAACAAAATGCAAATCATCGAAACCATTGTAAACACCGTCAACACCGTCCTGTGGGACTACGCCCTGCTTTTTCTTCTTTGCGGCACAGGTATATTCTTTACATTCAGGCTTAAATTTGTGCAGATACGCAAATTTGGCGAGGGCATAAAGCGAGTATTCTCCTGCTTTAGCCTTAGCGGCGAAAAAGCCGACAAAGGCGGTATGAGCAGCTTTCAGGCTTTGACAACTGCTATTGCTGCACAGGTTGGTACAGGCAACATTGCAGGTGCTGCAACTGCCATTGCTTCTGGTGGCCCTGGTGCTATCTTCTGGATGTGGATGAGTGCTTTCTTTGGTATGGCTACAATATATGCAGAAGCAATCCTTGCACAGAAATACAAACAGGTTGACGAAAACGGCAACGTTACCGGCGGTCCTGTATTTTACATCAAAGCAGCTTTCAAAGGCGGCTTCGGCAAATTCCTTGCTGTATTCTTCTCTGTAGCAATTATCCTTGCCCTCGGCTTTATGGGCAATATGGTACAGTCCAACTCTATCGGCGCTTCCTTTAAAACCGCTTTCGGCATCAACCCTCTTATCGTTGGTATCGCCTGCGCAGTATTCAGCACATTCATCTTTATGGGCGGCCGTGCAAGAATTGCTGCTATGACAGAAAAAATCGTTCCTGTTATGGCTTTGCTCTACATCGTTGGCTGTTCCGTTGTGGTTATCTGCTGTCACGATGCTATCATCGAAAGCTTCCGTCTTATCTTCACAATGGCATTTGCTCCACAGTCCGTTGCAGGCGGTATCGCAGGTGTTACAGTTAAATCCGCTATCCGTTTCGGCGTTGCAAGAGGTCTTTTCTCCAACGAAGCAGGTATGGGTTCCACACCACATGCACACGCTATTGCAAAGGTTGACCACCCTGCAGATCAGGGCGTTGTTGCTATGATCGGTGTGTTTATCGACACTTTCATCATCCTTACACTTACAGCCCTTGTTATCATCTCCACAGGTGTATGGAACTCCGGCCTTACAGGTGCTGAACTTGCACAGAGTGCTTTCTGCTCCGTATTCGGCAGCTTCGGCAACATCTTTATTGCAATCTGTATGCTGTTCTTTGCATTCTCCACAATCATTGGCTGGTACTTCTTTGGCGAAACAAACGTAAAGAGCCTTCTTGGCGAAAAATGGGTAAAACTTTATTCCGTTATCGTTTGTGTGCTTATCGCCGTAGGCTCCTGCCTTAAAGTTGACCTTGTATGGAACATGACCGATATGTTCAACGGTCTTATGGTTCTTCCAAACCTGCTTGCCCTGCTGGCATTGAGCAAGGTTGTTGCAACTATCAGCAAGGAGAAAGACTAAAAAGCTTATCTGATATAATTTTTCTGCATATCATTCTTCATACATAAATTAATCTAACCTTGTGCAAAAGGGACTGTATCGCTGGTACAGTCCCTTTTGCCTTACACAAAACTGTATACAGACATATTTTGCATGCAATCTCTGTTCCTGTTCTAAAAATAAAAAGCAGACCGTGTATTGCTTTATTGCAACACCTTACAGTCTGCTTATATTTTTATTCAATTTCTACAGAAAGTCCTACGCCAACCTCGGTAACATCCAGCTTTTCCATCATCCTGTGCTTTGCCTTAAGGGAAACACAGTGGCATGGATACAGCTTTTCTATTTTGTTTGCCACAAAATAATCCACCGTTTTTGCCAGTTTTTCATCGTCCTCAAACAGATGGAATCCGCCGATTATACCGTATATCTTTTGCTCACCGCACACACTTTTGGCATATTCGCAGATGTTGCATATGCCGCTGTGGGAACAGCCTGTTATTATAAACAGACCTTTTTTGCTTTTGTATACCAGTGCTGTGTCGTCATCCAGATAGTCATCTGCACGCACACCGTCTTTCTCCTTGTAACCAATGGAGGAAATTTCGTGGTCAAATACCCTTGGGATATGCCCGAGATACCACAGATTTTCGCCCAGTTGCAAAGGCTGTGCTGTTGCATTGCAGCCGAATTTTTCCGCAATCTGTTCCTTGCTGTAAGGCGAGCCCACAAAAAGGTCTCCCACATATTTTGGCACAAAACATTCGGGATGTGCAACCACCTCTGCCTTTGGTACCTGGGCTTTTTCAAGGTACTTCAGACCTTTTGTGTGGTCGTCGTGTCCGTGAGAAAAGACAATGTAATCTGCTTCTGCCAGGTTTTTGCCAAGCGCGGCTGCATTTTTGATAAATATATCGCTGTAGCCCGTGTCCAGAAGAACTGTTTTATCCCCGTTTTCAATGTAAAAACAGAGGGCGGGCTCGCCAAAATAGTATTGGTCGATATAGGTGTTGTTGTCCACCAGCACAGTAAGTTTCATATAATAAATTCCGTTTCTGTTATTTAAGCCTTGCCACAACCACAAATCTGCGTGCATCGCTGTCATAGGCACAGGTTGTAAGGGTAAGCAGTCTGTCGCCTTCGGCAATTTCGATGCCTGTGTCGTAGTATGCGTGTGCCTTTACCTGCTGTGCGTAATATTCAAAGTCTTCGCCTGCAATATCGCCGCCGTAACGGTACCAGTGAAAGGCATCTTCGTCATCCGCCAGAGGGATATCTATATAAAATGCCGATACAATTTCGTAGATACCCAGACGTTCTGTGGTGTCAAACTGAATCTCCCTGTGTTTCTCCCAGAAAGATTTTTCCGCATAGTCCAGCAGTGCCGTAAACATTGTGTCGTTGTTCATACGGTGACCATAGATAAGCACATTGGTGCTGTCCACAGTGCTGCCCTCGCCCACAAAAGGTGTGCCGCTTACCGCATAGCTGCCGTCAAATGCACGGCGCAGGTAGTACTCCGGCTCGTCGGGGGTGTGCACCACAGGGTAGTCCAGCTTTGTGCCCTCTATCCTTATCCAGCCTGCAAAATGAGGATTTTTTTCTTTAAGCTGCGCATAGCGTTCCAGCTTGAGCTGTTCTATGTCCACATCTTCAAACTCTGTCTGTTCCACAGTTACCTGCTGTGCCAGATTTTCAAAGGCATCCTGCTCTTTCTGCTTCTGATTTATTTCGCCAAAAAATTTCCAGGCAGAAAAAGCAAACACTGCCAGTGCCGCCACAAGAAGAATGTTAAGCAGTGCGTTTGTTTTTCTATTTGCTTTTTTATTGCCCATATTATTTGTTCAGTTTGGCAAGGAAGCGTTCCACATTGATAACTGCTCTTGTGTGTTCGCCTTCGCCGATAAGCACGCCTTCTTCGTATGCTTTGATAACAAAGTCATACATTCTGCCTTCCTGTTTTACAAGAGTAGCTTCAACAGTAACAGTTGCGCCAACCTTTGTTGCCTTGAGGTGTGTTGTGCCAACCTTTGTGCCAACGCTGCTTTCGCCCTCTTTAAGGTCTGCGTCCATAAGTGTTTTTGCTGTGTCTTCCATGCATCCGATAAGTGCAGGTGTGCCAAAAACATCCAGTGTGCCGCTTGCAAATTTTGAAGCTGTCATATCTTCTGTTACAACATAGGATTTTGTTAAAGTTCTCATAGTAAAACCTCGCTTTATATTATTTCATAACTACCTGTCCGTCTTCTATATCCAGATAGATTGTGTCATCAGCTTTTATTTTACCATCAAATATGCCCTGTGACAAGAAATTTTCTATTGTATCACTTATTTCCCTGCGCAGCGGCCGTGCCCCGTAGCTTGGGCTGTATCCCCTGTGGGATATATGTTTAAGCAGGTCAGTACTGCAATCCAGCTTTATGTGCAGATTGCTCAGCCGTTCCTTAAGCTGTTCCACCATAAGGGAGGCAATCTGTTCCACATTCTGCGGTGAAAGACTGTCAAAGGTTATAATTTCGTCAATTCTGCCGATAAATTCAGGAGAAAATTTAGATTTAAGCTCGTTTAATATACGTTTTTTTGTCTGTTCCTCCCTTGTAAGCTTTCTGCGGGAAAAACCAACCTCGCAGGAAACAGACTCTGTCCCCCTTGCTCCCACGTTGCTGGTCATAATTATTATTGCGTTTTTAAAACTTATGCTTTTGCCGCCAGAGGTTGTAACATAGCCGTCATCCAGTATCTGCAGCAGCAGATTGCACAGGTCAGGATGTGCCTTTTCAATCTCGTCAAACAACACCACGCTGTAGGGTCGGGGCAGCAGCTCCTTTTCAAACTTGCCGCCGTCCTCGTAACCCACATAGCCGGGAGGTGAACCGATAAGCTTGTTTACATCGTTCTTTTCGCCGTATTCGGAACAGTCTATACGGACAATTGCTTTTTCGTCCCCGTATATACAGTGGCTTAACACCTTGCAGGTCTGTGTTTTGCCCACACCGGTAGGACCGAGAAATAGAAAGGACGCAATGGGCCTGTTGCTGTCGGTAAGGCCCACACGCCATTTTTTCATGGCATCGGCAACCGCCTTTACCGCTTTTTCCTGCCCGATTATGCTGCTTTTAAGCCGCTGCTCCAGATTTGCAAAGTTGTCCTTTTCCTGCTCTGTCAGCTGCTCTACGGGAATTTTTGTCTGGTCGCTTACCACCTTTTCCACCACATCTGCAGTAAGCAGTTCCCTTTCAAGCAATTTTGCCCTTGCACAGCTTTCATCCAACAGGTCCACCGCCTTGTCGGGCAGAAAACGCCCCTGAATATACCTTTGGGACAGCTTTACCGCCGCAGTAACCGCCTCGCTTTCAATTTTTATGCTGTGATGCTCCTCGTACCGTTCCTTTATGCCCGACAGAATTTTGATGGCTGTGTCGGTGTCAGGCTCGGTTACCGATACCTTGGAAAAACGGCGTTCAAGGGCGGAGTCCTTTTCGATAATCCTGCGGTATTCGTCCTGGGTTGTGGCACCTATCACCTGCACCTTTCCCCTGGCAAGGGCAGGTTTCAAGATGCTGGCAGCATCTATGGCACCTTCAGCAGCACCTGCTGTGGCGATTATGTGTATCTCGTCTATAAACAGAATTATATCCCTGTCTCCCGATACCTCCTCGATTATATTTTTAAGCCTGTCCTCAAAATCACCGCGGTATTTTGTACCTGCAATAAGCTGGGTTATATCCAGCGAGTAGATAACCTTGTTCCATATTTCTTTTGGGGCGGTCTTGTTGGCAATCATATTTGCCACACCTTCCACAATAGCGGTTTTACCCACCCCTGCAGGCCCCACAATGCAGGGATTGTTTTTCTGGCGGCGCATAAGCACCTCGATGATGCGGCTTATTTCCCCATCCCGTTCAAGGCAGGGGTCAAACTCCTTTAACTGTGCCTGCTTTATAAGGTTTTTGGCATACTTTTCAAGGTTTTTTAACTCTTTTTTCGGTTCTTCCTTCTTTTCACTGTTCTGAAACTGCAGTGTGCCGAACTTGCGGCAGATTTTCTGCAGCTCTGCGGTAAACGCAGCCTCGTCCTTTATATATATGGATAAAATCTGCCTTGCCATACAGTTTTCGTTTTTCATAACGGCAAGCAGAATTTCGTTTACATCCACCGACCACTTAAGGTTTGACTGTGCTATAAGATTTGCATTTTTAAGCACCATAACCGCATTTATGGACAAATCCTCGTGGCTTAAGGTGCTGTGAGGGCCTGTGCCCATAACTGCTGCCACCGCCTTGTTGATTATGGCAAAGGATACCCCTTCTTTTTCCAGCAGGTCGTTGGCATCGTTTTTTCCCTGCGAAAGGATACCCAGCAGAATATGCTCAGTGCCCACTGTTATATGTCCCATCTTTTCGGCAATATCTATTCCTGCACTGACACTGCGGTTGGCACTTTCCTGAAAATTTTTAAATCTGTACATAATTACTTCCTTGCAGCTTAATAAGGCACACAAAGGTGCCTATAAAGATTATGCTGCAATACAAAAAAAATAAGCCGGCAGATACCGGCTTATTTATGGTAATTTTTTCAGTTGTGAATATTGCAGAAAACCGCTTGTCCTCAAAGGGTATTCCGCAAAGACAAACGCAGTTTCTGCATTACAGTTTCGGTGGATAAGCTGCCAAAAAGCATTGGCATACCCCCAAAACTGACGTGCCTGTTTATCAGATTACTGACCAAGTGCTTCTTTAAGTGTGATTGCAAGCTGGTCAGGACAGCTTGTTGTTTTAAAGCCGCATCTGATGCCGCTGAGTCTTTCGATAGCTTCTTCTGCCTTCATACCTTTTACAAGTGCGATAACACCTTTGATGTTGCCGTTGCAGCCGCCCAGCATTTCCACATCCTTAACGATGCCGTCTTCGATAACAACCCTTGTGCTTGCAGAGCAAACGCCTTTGTTTTTTCTTGTATATTCCATTACATAATCCCCCATTATTTTAATGTACATATATTATCAAAAACAAAAGTAAAAATCAACAGCAAATGCAACTTTATCACAATTGACACTTATCCCAAAAACATATAAAATATTTAGTACCACATTATCAGAGGGGGCGTTTTTTTGCAGTTCACATATTTAAAGTCAGAGCTGAAGGGTACATTTGTACCATCGGTGGTTTTTGATTGTCTTACAGATGCCCGCAGCAACGACCTTAAGGTTATCCTGTACATTATAAAGACAGGCTGCTGTGACCCTCTTAAAATATCCGCCGACCTTGATATCAGCCATTCCGCTGCGGTTTCCTCCATGCTTTACTGGACAGACAAGGGGCTGATGTACTGTCAGGAAGAAAGCGAAAGAAAACACCGCAGAAAACCTGCCATAACCAGCGAGGTTGTCGCCACAATGAGCAGCGACCCCGGTGTTCAGGCACTCAGCAAAAATCTGCAGCTTATCTTTGGTTCCTCCCTCAGCGAAAGGCATACAAACCAGTTTATGTCCCTTTACCTTGAGGATTGCATCCCTGTGGATGTTATTCTGCCGCTGGCACAGCACAATGTAACCAGAACAGGTGTGGACAACCCTGCGTATATTATAAAAATTATCCGTTCCTGGCAGAAAAAGCACAAATTTACAAACGGCAGCGACGTGGACGTTTTCCTTGCTCTGCTGGCAGAGCGAGAAAAGGTTTATGCAAAGGTAGGCGAAATTTTTACCATAAGCCCCGATAAGCTGACCACCAGCGAAAAAACAGTTATCGACCGCTGGAAAGAAAAATACAATATGAGCTTTGAGATGATTGAAGAAAGCTTTGAGCGTGCAGGCGAAAAAGCAGATATAAAATACTGCGACGGTATGCTGAAAAGCTGGAGCCGCAAAGGTTACAAAACACCAAAGGACCTTGCAGACGAAATTACACACATCACCCAGAGCAGACGCAATATAGATTCTCAGGACGACTTTGTAGCCAGAGCGAGAAAGAACATACCAACAATCGACGATTAAACGGAGAATATTATGGCAGTAAATACCGAAAATATATCCCTTGCCAACGATACACTTGCACGCCGCAGACAGCGTAACAGTGCCACACTTATACACCGCCAGAAAGAGGTTTTTGACCTTGTGCCGCAGATTGAGGAAATGGGTTACGAGATAACCAGCCTTGGGGCAAAGTACACAATGGCAACCCTTGCAAAAAATGCAGACAAGGCAGCAGAGATAAAGGCAGAGATGGCTATGCTTAAACAAAAGCAGCAGGATATGCTGGTGGAAAACGGTTTTGCCGCAGACTATCTGGAACCGATTTACACCTGCCGCGAATGCGAGGACAAGGGCTTTGTAAACGGCAGAATATGTACCTGTCTCAGACAGGAGATTATAAAGCAGCGACAGAACTCTCTTACTGCACTTTCCCCTGCACCAAAGACAACCTTTGACGATTTTTCCCTTGAATACTATTCTGACAAGACAGATGAATACGGTGACAACCCGCGTGAAATTATGGGCAACATACTGAACTACTGCAAAAAGTATGCCGAAAAATTTTCCCGCAGCCGTAAAAGCGTGCTTATGCTTGGTTCCTCCGGGCTTGGCAAAACACATCTGTCCTGTGCAATTGCAGACGAATGCCTAAAAAAAGGCTTTGTGGTTATGTACGCCAGCAGCCAGAGCCTTTTTGAGCAGATTGAGCAGAACAAGCACAATGCCCACCATATTCTGAATGACATTATCAACTGTGACCTGTTTATACTGGATGACCTTGGCACAGAGTATCTGACCTTTTACGGACAGTCCATACTGTACAACATAATCAACACAAGGATGATAAACAATTCTCCTTGCATATACACCTCCAACATCATCCACGAAAAGGAATTCCTGAGAAAGTACGGCGAAAAAATAACATCACGTCTTATGGGCAGCTGCGACACCCTTGTGTTTGCAGGCAAGGATATAAGACCACAGTTATAGTATGAAAAAGTTTAAAAAAATATATATAGAAATTACAAACATCTGCAACCTCAGCTGCTCCTTCTGCCCAAAGCACAAACGCCCTCTGCACACAATGAGTGCCGATGAATTTGAGCAGATTATGGCCGAAGTTCACCATATGGGAGAAAATTTTTATCTGCACCTTATGGGCGAGCCTCTGAGCCATCCGCAGCTTTGTGAGATACTTGATATCTGCAACAGATACAATGTAAAGACCAACATCACCACCAACGGCACTTTGCTTGATAAGGTAGGACACCATGTGCTGGAAAAACAGATACGCAATGTCAGCATTTCCCTGCACAGCTTCGAGGCAAACAGCCTTAACATATCGCTGCAGAAATATCTTGATGACATTGCTGCTTTCTGCAAAAAGGCTCTTGGCAGAAAAACTGTGGTTGAGCTGCGGCTGTGGAATATGAGCCGCGAAAGCCTGCTGGACAAGGACAGTCTGAACTTTAAGATTGTACAGTTTCTGGACAGTGCTCTGCAGCCGGACTGCAATATATGGCAGCAGATTGAAACCACATTTTTCTCTATGGAAAAAAACCGCAAAAAAAATTTCCGCCTTAAAGAAAATATTTTTCTTGGTATGTCAGAACGGTTTGAATGGCCCTGCATTGAAAATTCGCCAAATGAAATATGTAAAGGCTTCTGCTACGGACTGCGTAATCAGATTGCCATTCTGGCAGACGGAACGGTTGTTCCCTGCTGCCTTGACTCGGATGGTAATATTCCGTTAGGTAATATTTTCGACACAAAATTACAGGATGTAATACAAAATGATCGCAGCAGAGCAATTTATGACGGCTTTACCAACCAGAAAGCTGTGGAGCCGCTGTGCCAGAGCTGCGGATATATGAAAAAGTATTTTCTCAACAGATAAATATTCACCCACAGATACAAAGGACGGTCTGCACATAATCCTGTGCAAGCCGTTCTTTTTATTGTTATAGTGTATTGATAATAACTTTTTGCGGGAGTATAATTTTATTATAAGCAATCTTTTTTCAATAATTTTATGAGGAAATATCGTGATAAGTAAAATTTTTAACCCTTATAAGCTGCTGGGAAAAACCGAACAGCTCAGCGACCTGCCCGACGCACAGACAATATTCCGCAAAACTGTAAATATCGCCTGGCCTGCCGTTGTGGAGTCCTTCCTTATCAGCATTGTTGCCATGATAGACAACATAATGGTATCCTCTCTGGGCACATACGCCATTGCGGCTGTGGGGCTGACCACCCAGCCTAAATTTTTGTTTTTTGCACTTATTATATCCATGAATGTGGCTTTGTCTGCCCTTGTTGCACGCCGCCGTGGCGAAAACGACCGCGAAGGTGCAAACCGTGTTTTAAAGCAGGCAATTGTGATTGCTCTTATTTTAATTGCCATTATCTCGGTTGTATCCACAGTGTTTGCCCGACCGCTGCTTTTGTTCTGCGGTGCACAGAGCGATACCATTGACCCCGCAGCCGAATATTACAGAATAATAATGGCATTCAGCTTTTTCCAGCTGTTTTCCATGGTGCTTAACGCCGCACAGCGCGGTGTGGGCAGAACAAAGATTGCCATGCGCACCAACATTGTTTCCAATGTGGTAAACGTTATCTTCAACTGGCTGCTTATAAACGGCAATATGGGTTTCCCCGCCTTGGGCATCAGGGGTGCCGCAATTGCTACAGTGCTGGGCAGTGCGGCTGCCTGTGCAATTTCCGTTGCCTCCATTCTTTCCCCTGATGCATATCTCAACACAGGACTTATGATGAAGGGTAAAGCGTTTGACAAAGAAACAGTAAAAAGCCTTGCAAAGCTTACAGGCGGTACTTTAAGCGAACAGCTGTGCTTCCGCTTTGGTTTTCTGATGTTTGCAATGATTGTTGCAAACCTTGGTACAACCGCCTATGCCACACACCAGATTGCCATGAACTGTATGCATATGTCCTTTGCTTTTGGCGACGGATTCTCGGTGGCAGCAGTTTCGCTGGTGGGTATGAACCTTGGTGCAAAACGCAGTGACCTTGCCAAAATCTACGGCATCGCCTGCAAGCGTCTTGGCAGAATTTTTGCCATTATGCTTGGGCTGTTCTTCGTATTTTTCGGCAGGCATATCTACTACCTTTTCACCGATGATATGGAAATAATAAACCTTGGCACAATAATAATCGGCATACTTATCATCATACTGTTCTTCCAGATTGACCAGGTTATCACCTCCGGCTGTCTTAAAGGTGCAGGCGATACAAAATATGTTGCCAAGGTGGCATTTATCAGCGTTGCAATTATCCGTCCGCTGTCCTCCTTTGTTTTCTGTTATCCTTTGGGCTGGGGGCTTATCGGTGCGTGGATAGGCACTCTTTGCGACCAGCTGTGCCGCAATGTGCTTAACGCCACACGCTTTAAAAGCGGAAAATGGTCACAGATTAAAATTTAACCGCAGACCCGAATTGTCCCTGAAATAGCCGGCAGCTGCGTATGACAAAACAGCATTATAGCAAAAATCAGTACAGCCATAAACAGTTACGTTTATGGCTGTATATTTTTATGCATAATTATTTCATTAAAAAGGTAAGCTGTCTGTGTTTTCAGTTTATATTGTTTTTGAGCATTATTGAAACCAGTTTTTTACAGCTTCATAGCGGCCTGTAAAGAACGCACGGTGGCTTTCCATCATATCGTCAAACTCGACAGCTTTATCGTTATTCCTGCCGTAAAATCTTGCCCAGCTTTTTTCCAGCACAGGCTCCATATCCTCTTTATAGCGGTCTATAAAACTGCTCATTTCTCCGCTGTCAAAACAGCTTGCACCGATATCCAGTATTCGCTGTTCAAAGTCTGTTCTGAAGGTTTCGCTTGCCCAGAGAGAGCGGAAAACCGCATCCTCCTCTATAACATATTCCAGTGTATTAAAGGTTGTAAGCCCCATTGCCTCGCTCATACCTGTACTGTTGGAGTCAAACAGCATCCATCTCCATTTTCCGTCGGCATATTCACCCGATGCGGAGGTTTCCTTTGTACGCCAAAGTGCAAAGTTTGTGCCCGGCCAGTCCTTCATACGTCCCACGTATATCATAGTGGCATAATAGTCAAGATAGCTTTCCATATCAATAAGTTCACATGCACTCTGATAGTTTTTTTCCACAGACATATCATTTTCGCTTATGAACTGCTGCATATTGTGAAAAAGTGCAATGTCCTCCGGAGCTCCTATTTCCAGCTCGTCATTTTTTATTACGATAACATTATCCTTGTCCACATTGTAATAATGTTCAAGATAATTTTCGTCAAATTTCTCGGACAGCCAGTAAAAGCCCCAGTATTCGCCGTTAATGAACAGCACATACGGCTGATACAGCATTGTGGCAAAATTGAGGTGACGCACCCTATCGGTCATCATATAGTCAGAAAACTGGGTGATAAGCTGATTGCCGCCGGAGTTGAGGGTTATCCTTTTGGGGATAAAATCCGACTGAAACAATGGAATGCAGAAATTGCTGAAGTTATCGTAATCCTGCCGTGCATACAGGTTAAGGCTGCGTGGCAAAGTAGCACGGCTTACACCGCCGTGTACACGGGTACCTGCCGTCTGAGAATGCTGCAGTGTGCCGTTTTCATCAAAAAATTCAAGATTTACAGGTCTTTCCCAGCCAGCACCGCGGTTGCGGTAGTTTGCATTCCAGAACTTCCACTCTTTGTAAACCTCGTACTTTTCAATGTAGTTGGACATTGTTTCGCCCGTTACATATATGCCGTTTTTTTCATCAAAAAGATTTTCGGGGTCGGTTACCAGCGATATAATTTTGCTGCTGTATTTCTGCGGGTCAATATCCACAAAATATGATGCTGTTACAACCTCGCTGACATCTCCGCTTGAGTTTACGGCAACTGCCCTGACCACCGTGCACTTGTCTACGGGAAAATCAGGTGCAACATAACCCGGGATGCCGTCTATGGTCTGATATTTTTCCAGAAGGTCGGTCATAAACCCTGCCGATACATTTGTAAGCATGGAATAGTTATTTGGATTTTGTGTGGCATCGGCAATTCTTATCGGCTCTGTGTAGCAAAGCGAAGATGCATCCGGTGTGGAGCCGTCCAGTGTATAGTAGATTTTTTCCGCATTTGATGCGGACATCTTAAGCAGAATTTCGCCCTTGTAAAAACCGCTTTTGTGGGAAAGGGCAGGCTCCTCTATATAGTGGCGCATGGACACAAACCACAAAACAACGCCAAGCACAGCCAGCACCGCAACGGGTATAAGCCGCCTGTATTTAAAAGCATTTGTCATATAAGACACTCCTTAGTTACGGTTAAAATGTAACCTCGCCGTCGTGGCTGAGCAGTGCAGCCCTTGTTACGCCTTCCACAGAAGAAACCGCCTGCACCAGATTGCTGTTCTTTTTAACACGCACCTCTACAACCATGCTGAGGCGGTGTTCTTCGCTTACCTGAGACTTTATGGTATAGAACGAAGCATTGCTTTTAACCTCTTCCAGAATTTTATCCCTTGCAGAAAAGTCCGCAGCATTTACAATAAGCAGCATTGGTGCTGTTGCCATTGGAACCATACAGAAAATCAGAATGCCGCCTGTCATTGCAAAAGACAAAACCACCGCAATCATAGGCATACCAACACCACAGATAATGCCTATGGCAATTGACCAGAACATAAACACTAAATCCAGCGGATTTTTAATGGCTGTCCTGAAACGCACGATGGACAACGCACCAACCATACCCAGAGAAACCACAAGGCTGCTCTGAATGGTAAGGATAATGCCGCAAACCACTACAGAGCTGAGTGCAATGGAGATGCTGGTTGCTTTGTCGTAGAATGTTTTTCTTGTAGTGAGCTGATACACGATAAAGATGTATGCGGCAAACACACAGCACAGACCTATGGAAAACACTACAAATTTAAGGCTTATGTCCACCGTTGAAAGTTCATTGAGAAATGATTTTTTGAAGATATCTGAAAAGTTGTTCATATTATACTAAACCTCCGAATTTTCTGCACAGATAATATTTTGAAAAGGTTGTTCTTGTAAGCTTGTTTGTCTGTATTGAATCAAAGATATGGTCGGGGATAAATTCATCGTACTTTACCTCCAGCAGGTGCCGGCCCAAAGGCATAACAGGGCGTCCCAATACATCTTTGCTGAAAAATCTGTCAAAATTGACCGATGCCGTAATATCGGTATCCAGTGTAATTCTTACGTTGCCGTCAGGATATACAAACGGAGTACGCTGATAATTTACAATCACCCTTGGCTGTGCATAACGTGTCTGCTGCCAGATAAAAAACTTTTTAAGCAGCGGGTCGTAGCTGTCATCCCATGGCAGCATCTGACCTGCAATAAGCAGCTCTGTCTGCTCTCTTGTCAGCGGGCAGGAACGCTTGTGGGTTTTGCCGCACTGCTTGCGCTTGAGTTCAAGGGAAATTTTTTTGTCCGAACCATTGTAGATGCGGATACGGAACTTTTCTCTTGGGTCGGTGCCGTTTTCGTTGTCGTAGTAGCAACTGTTGTCATAGTCGTCGAAATAAAGACTGCGTACCTCGTACACACCGCTTTTGTCGGTATGGCTGTCCGCCGCAATAATCTCGGGCAGGCGATGCCGCAGCAGTTCCACCTGACAGGCATCCACCAGATATTTGAACTCGTGCCGGTAAAGTGTATCTTTTGGGAGATTATCTCTGTATTCCTTTTTCAGTAGCATATAAAAATCCCCTCCCTTATAATCCTTCGTTTTACATTTTATTAATTATACAATAAAACGCCCTTTATCGTCAATAAATTACACATCTGTCTGCATTTTACTGATTAATTGTATGCAGTAAGCAGAATTTCTGGTATTTACTGTGTCAATACTGTGTCAATTCACCCCCGCAACCCCTGCAAAAAGCCTGAAAATTTCAAACACAAAAAGCCACCCAAAAAGGTCAGATAAACCTATTTAGGTGGCTTTAAGTATGCATAGATAACAAAAAAGCCGTCCTATTGGACGGCTTTTTGATGTCTATGGGCTACAAAAAAGATATTTTGTCTACGCAAGCCGTATAGGTTTGAACCCATACAAAAGACTATATTTTCTTACTAAATGGTAACGACTTAATATAATCTTCCATAAATTTAAAGTCAGGTTTCCCATCTCTACCAACAGGGAGATATACTTTTGTCTGCCTAATTAAATCTTTAGTAAACGCACGACCGAATACCGGATATCTATATTTTTCTTGATTGAGAATTGTAATTATAAAGTTGGCGGTATAAACATTCAACCAATCAGCACGAATGACAATCATGTGAGGACCTGTGATAAACTCATGCTCTTGGAAAAATATTGTAGCAGTAGTATCTCCAATGGTAATTGCATTAGCTTTTTCCAAACCTATATAATCTTGTTTTTGCGCACACATTGAAACACCGTTGTTTTGCTCGGTTCTTGTAATATAAAAAACATAGTCTTCGGTATCGGAAACAATTAAATCTGAATTATTATAAGATTTGCCATTATGTATACTGCTGATTATATCTCCAAATATAAACCAATCCCACTTTCTGTCTGTTAGCTTTATGTTGTTATTTTCCAATATAGGTTTATATTCCTGCTCAAACACAGTGTAATTATCTAACAACCATAGAAATTTTTGAGAATCTTTTAAATCCAAGGCAGACATTTTATCCATATATTTGTATAATGAATATTTTCTGACACAGTTTTTAAAATCTTCATCACCAAGCATTTGGTAATTAGTTTTTACGTACGCTTCGGGTAGTGCTTCACCTTGTTCGTTAATTTTTTGTTTAATCCAAATAGTTTCATCGATAGCATCGGTTCCATCCAATTGACTAATCCATTTCTGTCTAATTCCATTCCATGCTCCTGTATCTTTGCGCCCGTTGTGAGGGATGACAGAAAATCCGTCATTCTTCCAAATGCCAAAAAACACTGCTTTGGAGAAATTATGAGGAATATGTGCCTTGAAAACCATTATACATGTGGCTGCTCCCACATGACTATCGAAAAACAATTGATTTGGCATAGTCATACAAGCTAATAACGTGTGGTATTTCAATAATTCTGATCTTAATTGCGCTCCACTACTTCCCGCACATGACATCGGAACAATGGCTATTCCTATGCCACCTTCTTTTAAATAGTGCAGCATAGATGCAATAAAGTCAAGTTCGTCCTGTCCCTTTTGGATAACCACTTCTTCTAAACCATTTTTGGCTAAATACTCATTTATTTCTTCAATTTCTTTGCTGTTTTTTGCGATTTCTTTTTCTGTTGCAGTAATTTCAGATTTATAGAGGGTAGGATCTTTTTTCTTCAAATCTTTTAATGCTTTTGTTAACTTGGAATTTTTATCTTCAAGTTCGCGGATTTTTTGAACATCAGCATATTCACGGACAACAGAATTATCCTTTTTATCCAAGGAATATGGGGGATTAATCATACCGATATCAATGCCACCAAAACTTCTTAATGCAACATGAAGAGGGATTTTTTGCTCGTTCAAATACGTTTTTCCACTATCGTCTACCGGAGCATACGAATCCATTAGCAAAGAAGAGCAGTTGAAGAGATTTGATTTTCCATCGCCGTGAAATCTCATATTAGCGTAAGCTAAAGCATACATAGAAGAATCTCTTTCTACGCCAATCAAACTATTCCTCTGTGCTGTTCCATAACGTGAGGATTTTTCACTTTCTGATATAGTTTCGCTATAAATATTTCTTTTAATCCGATCCAAAGCGGAAATCAAGAATGCTCCACTTCCGCAACAAATATCAATGATTTTGGTGGTTTCATCAAATTTTTTGTCAGAGTAATATTCGGCAATGTCGCAGAACAAATCCGTTATATGCTTGGGAGTAAGAACAATTCCTTTTTCTTTTGCATTTCCTTTAGTAAAACGCAAAAAAGTTGTGTAGAATTCTCCCATAACATCTATACCGCTGTATTTTTCTAATACTTCAATAACATTTTCATACAAAGAATAAATACAACAAGAGAGAACTGTATCTCCATCAATAAAATACTTCACATCTTTTCCCTTGGGAAATTCGCTTAACTCTGTCTTAGATAATAAACCATCGTAAAACCTCTTTAACGAAGTGCGCTTGCCCTTTGGAATTTCGTCAATGTCCCATATGCCTCTAACATAATCGGGATCGTATTCATTTCCATCACCATATAATGCTGCTTTGAGCATCTTTATAGAATTCTTGGCTAAAGGATCATTCAGTAATTTTCTCGATTTTGCCGCTCTTTTTCTCTCTATTGCCGTTTTTGTATCGGAATAAAGCTTTGATTCATGGTTCGTCAATCCCAAAATTATAGCAGAAACAAAGCCAGCCTTTGAATTATCCTCAATTCCGTTAGAACGAAGAAAATTGGCGCATTGAAGTGTATATCTTCTTAATTCTTTTCTGATTTCTGCTTCGGTAGCAGCCAACCTTCCTAACACAATATCTGCATCCTTTTCATAGTTATGAATAGATACTAACTGAGTAGATAAAATGCCATCTTCGATAATTTCTATGTCAGCAACATTGCCGCCTTTTGGCCACACAAATGAAGTAACTTTCGCAGTAGCATACATCTGTCCCGAAACAGCAATTGCAATAACATCGTAATTATCGGATAAAAACGACGCATACCACAAAGCTCCATTGACGGCATACCCCTCGGTTTCTTCGGGAGTTCCAAAACCATGCATTGCAAAATCTTCTATGTTGTCAAGAGAAGAATGATTCTCAGAACTGCCTTTGCATTCTATAACAACAATGACATTGGATTCATTTTTAACAACCATAAAATCGGGGGTACCTTTTGATTTGCGAGTCTGCTTTTTAGATGCAGTTGCAAAAACTCCGCTTAACCAATCATATGAAGTGCCTTTATAACTGTCTTCTTTAAACCAAGTTACACCATCAACTTCGGTATTCTGCGATGAAGGATAACTCGGTATATTTTTTAATTTTTCTGCGACAAAACCTTTGGTTTTTTCTTCGCTTGCTCTAATCATTTCTTTTTGCCCTCCAAATCTTTTGTCAGAATATCAGTCAAATACTGATTGACGCTATATCCACGTTCGTCCTTTTTCTTTTTTTGCACCTCGTCCATCATACGGTTGTAAATCTCCGGTGGCAGGCGCAGAGGGATCATTATTTTCTCGTATGTCGGGGTCGTCGTTTTGTTCACAATCCCACCTCCGTTTTGATATCATAATATCTTGATATAATGATATCAAAACCCGAAAAGAAAATCAATCCTTTTTTAAAAGAAAAAGGAACATAGTGCTCTATGCTCCTTAAATATGGTGATATTGCGAGGGTTCAAATCTGGTCTGAAAAAATATCTTTTTTGTACGTGCAAACCGAAAAGTAAAATTTCGCCTATAAAAACAGAAAAAACCCTGATAAAATCAGAGTTTTTCTGTGGCTATATCTTTTTTGTAGCCCTTTGATGGCGGAGAGAGAGGGTCGCCGTCTGCTGCGGATATGCCTTGCATACTATCTGGCCTCGCTTGGTGCGCTCGGCTCTTTTGGCTGAAAACAGTGTACCACACTGTTTTCTTTACGCCAAAACCCTCACGGGTTCGAATCCCTCTCTGATTTTTCTGTGCATAACAAAAAAGCCGTCCTATTGGACGGCTTCTTGATGGCGGAGAGAGAGGGATTCGAACCCTCGGTGCGTGTTACCGCACACCCGCGTTCCAGGCGAGCACCTTCGACCACTCAGACATCTCTCCGTGTTCGACAGCTTAATTAGTATATAACACAAATTCAGAAATGTCAATAGCAAAATCAAAAAAATTTAAAAATTTTGTATTTTATTAAAGAAATTTGTCTGCAAAGGTTATTTGCGTGACTTTTATATGCTATTTTGCTACAATAAAGCCAGCAAAAGAGGTGATTTTATGCGGGATATCGGCAAAAATATAAGAGATTTACGCATATCAAAAAATATGACACAGGACCAGCTGGCAGAAAAACTTTTTGTTACCAGACAGACAGTTTCCAATTACGAGACAGGAAAAAGCCGTCCTGATATAGATATGCTGGAAACAATAAGCATTGCACTGGATTGCGATATAAATACCATTCTGTACGGCAATGAAACAACCTGCAGAAAAAGCGAATATATAAAAACTGCCGCAGCGGTGGTTGTATGCATAGCATTGTTTATTATCAATCATCTCGTCCTGCTCAAGTTGTCTGAAATCAAACGAAATATGTATATAGGTTCCTTATATGCATTCTGGACTTTCACCTTTGTCCCTGCTGCAAACACTGTTCTTGGCTGGACTGTTATGCAGAGTTTTGGCACCGTTTTCCGGATTAAAATTACCCGCCCTGCGTGGACTGTGTATATACTCCGTGTGCTTTTATGTCTTATATCAGTGTATGTTATATATATTTTTGTAAATTTTGCTCCTGCAGCAACCGAGGATTTAATTTATATTACAAAAAGGCCGGGTACTGCCTTTTTGAATAATTACTCTTATTTAATACCGTCTGTAATCCTTTTTCTTATGATGCACTCTGAAGCTGTTTTTTCCGTATTTCTTGCAGTGGGAGCTGTGCTATGGCTGTGCGGTTTTCTTTCTAAGGATACACATAAAAAATCTTGATACAACAACTTGTTCAGTTATATCTTTTTCTGCCACCCTTGTTCACAGATAAGGGTGGTTTTGTTTTTACATTAATGATATAATTATCTTATCAATGTATATTGCGAGGTTTACAATGGCAAAGAAAACAGTCCGCACCTGTCAGCTTGAAACTCCCTTTGAAAAAAATTCAGAATTTTCCTGGCAGGAATACCCACGTCCACAGCTCAAACGCAACAGCTACATATCCCTGTGCGGAGAATGGCAGCTTTCGCTGAAAAAAGACAACACCACAGGGCTTGTAGGCAGTATAACTGTCCCCTACCCTCCCGAAAGCCGGATTTCGGGCATAGGACGTCCTCTCGGCAATGGCGAAAAATATCTGTACAAAAAGGTTTTCAATATTGAAAAAAGCTTTATCAGGGACAGGGTTTTTATCCATTTCGGTGCAGTTGACCAGCTTGCAAAAGTGTGGATAAACAATCAGTTTGTTGGCGAACATATCGGCGGATATCTGCCTTTCAGCCTTGATATTACAGAGTTTATTACCGCAGGCGAAAACAAGGTGCTTGTTGAGGTTACCGACAATCTTGAAACCGACCTTGCCTTTGGCAAACAGCGTAAAAACCGCGGCGGTATGTGGTACACACCGATAAGCGGCATATGGCAAAGTGTGTGGCTGGAGTCTGTACCTGCAGACCATATTGCCTGCCTGCGGCTTACCCCGTCCGCTGACAGCATAACCATTGAAACTGTCGGCGGAAAAACCGAAAAAACTGTTGTGATAAACACCCCTTGCGGAGAAGTTAGCCACACATACATCGGTGACAAAACCACAATCACCATTGAAAACCCGATAAACTGGACACCCGAAAATCCGCACCTTTACACTTTTACCCTTATAAGCGGTGAAGACAGTGTTGAAAGTTATTTTGCATTGCGTACCGTGACAATTGAAAAGGTAAAGGGTCAAAGCTACATCTGTCTTAACGGCAAGCCATACTTTTTCCACGGGCTGCTGGACCAGGGCTATTACAGCGACGGCATATACACCCCTGCCACCCCCGAGGGCTTTGCATACGATATCCTCACAATGAAAAAGCTGGGCTTCAATATGCTGCGGAAGCACATTAAAATCGAGTCTGACCTGTTCTACTATTACTGCGATAAATATGGTATGGTGGTTTTTCAGGATATGATGAACGCAGGGCCATACAACTATATAATCGACACTGTGCTGCCTACAATCGGCATGAAAAAAGGTGTTACCCACAAGCCTACCCCACGCAGAAAGGAATTTTTTGAGCGTGAATGCAGACAGCTGTGTGACCTTTTGTACAACCACCCTTCCGTATGCTACTACACCATCTTCAACGAGGGCTGGGGGCAGTATGATGCGGACAGAATTTACAGAGAGCTGAAAACATATGATGCTACAAGAGTGTGGGACGCCACAAGCGGCTGGTTTTTTGAAAAAGACAGCGATGTTGACAGCGAACATATCTACTTTCGCAAGGTTAAACTTAAAGCAAAAGCTGACAGGCCGCTGGTGCTCAGCGAATTTGGCGGATATGTATACAAGGTGGATGGACACAGCTTTAACCTTGACGAAACCTATGGATACAAAACCTTTGACAGTGCCGGAAAGCTTACAGAGGGACTTTGCAATATGTACCTTGACGAAATTGTGCCTGCAATAAAAAATGGTCTCAATGCCACTGTCCTTACCCAGCTGAGTGACGTTGAGGACGAAACCAACGGACTTGTCACATACGACCGCAAGGTTGTAAAAACCGAAGAAAAATCAATGCAGGATATGGCAAAAGCACTGTTCTGTGCCTTTGAAAAAGCAACAGAATAACCATTACAGCACAAAAGGCTTATCGGCAAATGCCGATAAGCCTTTATTTTATCTGATTATATAAGTCCGTAGATAATCACAATTGACAGCCAGGCAGATATTGCACCGATAAGTCCAACCAGACCGCCGATACGCAGATAATCCTTGAAGCGGTAGCCCGCAACCTGAACAATTGTGATGGATGTTGTTGCAACAGGTGTTGCCATAGCCAGCGAACAGCCATATACGCAAGCCAGTGCCACAGGCATTGGATTGCGGCCAATCTGTATTGCCAGCGGTACACCTATTGCCGCCAGCATGGAAACCAGTGAACCGTTGGACATAAACTGAGACAGAATAAATCCGGTAAGCATAAAGATTGTAACAAGTGCAACAGGGTTTGCAACAATAACAAACAGCTTTTCCCTGTGTCCCACCACTTTGGTGAGCAGAACGCCTATTTCGTTGCCCACACCGCTTTCCAGTATGGCATCTGCCACAATAATCATACCAATTGTAAGCAGTGCAGGTGTGCTGACCATACAGGCAAAAGCATCATTAAAAGAAAGCACATTTGTATAAATAAGTGCAAACATACCGATAAGGCTTGTAACCGCCACCGAGAACACCTCGGTTATGTACATAACAATTATAACCGCAATAATAATCAAAGCAAGTGTGCTTTGTTCCATAAAAGCATCGCTCCTTTTTGGTTAAAAGTTAAAGCTGTAATATTTAATCCGTCCCCGGATATAATTTCCAGTATATAAAATATTACCATAATCAAAGATTATAATAATTTATCTTTATTGCCAATTTTAGCTAAATAAAATTCGCCAAAGTTTCGCTTTTTTGTGCACCTGTTATACGTTAATTTTATCAACAATACTGCACTTCAACTTGCTTTTCACACACAATTGTGATAAATATATTATATGTTTAAATTCAGATGTTTTCTGTGAGGAGGTTTTTATGGAAAACTTTTTTATAGGTATGATATTTATATTTTTAAATTTCAACTTTACTGTAAGCAACCATGTTGTGGGCCTTATCCCGACCTTTGTAGGCTACATATTTGTTAAAAGGGGTATAAACGAATTTGAAGGCAAGGTTCCCGCCTTTGCAAAGATAGAAAATTTTTCAAAAATTATGATTGCCGTAAGCATCGTTATATATATAATGGACTTTCTTGCTGTCAATATCGGTGCAATGTACTTTGTTGTAAGTGTTGTTATGATGGCTGCAAACATCTACACTTCCTTCAACATAACAGAGGGCATTCTCTGGCTTGAGGAGAACAAAAATGTAAATATATTGGGAAGCGATCTTCGCCGTATGTGGAAAATCTCCATAATTGCACTTTGTGCCTCTACCGTTACAGTGTTTATTCCATTACTAAACATCATTGCTGTGCTGGCATATTTTGTATGCTGTGCTCTTTTTCTTGTGGCATTCAACAAAACAAAAAATGCAGCAGCAGACCACTATCTGTACTGATATACACACCAACAGTATGTGATATTATCACTTAAAGACGGCTTATGCCGTCTTTTTTATTGCAAAAAATGCCGCATTATGATAAAATAACAGTGTCCGAATTCAAAGTATATCTGAGATAAGGAACAAAAAATTCACACGTACTGAAATGAAGGGTTTTCCCGACACTAAAGGCGAAGTAAACAGATTTTTGCACAATTATATTCAATACAGTTATAATTGTCAGTTGTTTCCATGCCTTTGTGCATGGATTTTTTGTTTTTCAGATATCTCTGAGGATAAAATCACACAATGCCATATATAATGGCAAAATCAAAAGTGAGAAAGGCAAATTAATATGAAAAAATTATTATCCCTTATTCTTTCCGCTGTGCTTGCAACAGCTGTTTTTACAGGCTGCAGTGCACCTGAAACACCATCTGCAGAAGCAGAGCCTACACCTGCGCCTGAAGTTGTGGAAGGCATTGACATCAACATTGCAGGTATGAGCGGACCTACATCCATGGGACTTGTTTCTATGCTGGACAAATCTGCTAAAGGCGAAACAGTAAACAACTATAACTTTACACTTGCCGGTGCTGCTGACGAAATTACACCTCTCCTTGTAAAAGGCGAGCTTGACATTGCTGCTGTTCCTGCAAACCTTGCATCTGTTCTCTTTAACAACACAGAGGGCAAAATTCAGATTCTTGCCATAAACAATCTTGGTGTTCTTTACGTTGTTGAACAGGGCGAAGCTGTTACAAGCTTTGCAGACCTTAAAGGCAAAACAATCTACTCCACAGGCAAAGGCACAACACCTGAATACGCACTTAACTATCTGCTGGCACAGAACGGTCTTGACCCTGAAAAAGATGTAACAATTGAATGGAAAAGCGAAGCTGCAGAAATTGTGGCAGTACTCAAACAGGACCCTACAGCAATCGCTGTGCTTCCACAGCCATTTGTAACAGTTGCACAGACACAGGTTGAAGGTCTTAAGGTTGCTCTCAGCTTCAATGATGAATGGAACGCACTTGGTAACGGTTCCAGCCTTGTAACAGGCGTTATCGTTGCACGAAAAGCATTTGTAGAAGAAAATCCTGCACAGGTTTCCGCTTTCCTTGACGAATTCAAGGCATCTACAGAATTTATCAACACAAATGTTGAAGAAGGTGCTGCACTTGTTGAAAGCCTCGGCATTGTAAAAGCTGCTGTTGCCAAAAAAGCTATCCCAAACTGCAACATCCAGTTTATGGAAGGCGAAGAAATGAAAACAGTTGTAAGCGGCTATCTCCAGACACTTTACGACCAAAACCCTAAAGCTGTAGGCGGTGCAATGCCAACAGACGAATTCTACTTTGCAAGATAATTTCATTATACAAATACACACATTTGACAGTACAAAAATTCAGACAGGATAATCTGCTATGAACCGAAACCGATTTGAAAAAATACTGGCAGTTGCCGCAGCAGTTTTGCTGTGGCAGCTTGCTGCTGTCGCAATCGGCGAAGAAGTTCTGCTGGTTTCCCCTTTAAAGGTTGTACTTCGTTTGTCGGAGCTGATTTTTGAGGCAGAGTTCTGGGGCACAATATTATTTTCCTTTAAAAGGATAACACTTGGCTTTTTTATTGCTTTGGCTGCGGGCACAGCTTTGGCAATACTGTCCTACCGCTTCAGAATAGTGGAGATTTTCCTGTGGCCGTATATCTCAATTATCAAGGCAACGCCTGTTGCAAGCTTTGTAATTTTGTGT
Organism: Oscillospiraceae bacterium; assembly: GCA_017435045.1. GTDB lineage: Bacteria > Bacillota > Clostridia > Oscillospirales > Ruminococcaceae > RGIG3102. Next base: position 16,003 of record JAFSFT010000027.1, on the reverse strand, counting down.
CTTATATGGCTGTCCTCCTCCCAGCTGCCTATTTTTATAGCATTTCTTATGGCTGTTCCCATCATCTACACCAATATGCTGGGCGGCTTTAAAAGCACCGACAGAAAGCTGCTGGAAATGGCAGAAATCTTCCGTTTTTCCTTTGGCAAAAGGCTGCTTTACATCTATTTTCCACAGGTTAAAAGCCATTTTGTCTCGGCCTGCAGTGTTTCTCTGGGCTTAAGCTGGAAAGCAGGCATTGCCGCAGAAATTATCGGCATACCTGACGGCAGTATGGGCGAAATGCTGTATCAGGCAAAGCTGTATCTGGCAACGGCAGACCTGTTCAGCTGGACGGTTACAATTATTCTTGTAAGTGTGCTGTTTGAAAAGGCTGTAATGTGTGTAATCAACATACTGTTCAGCACAATGGAGGGTTTATAATGGATATTATCGTAAAAAATCTGTGCAAATCCTTTGGCGAAAAACAGGTGCTGGACAATATAAACGCTGTTATCAGACACGGAGAGACCACCTGTCTTATGGGGCAAAGCGGTGTGGGCAAAACCACTTTGCTTAATATAATGATGGGCTTTGTAACAGCTGACAGCGGAGAAATTTTAAATCTTCCGCGGCTTAAATCTGCAGTTTTTCAGGAAAACCGCCTGTGCGAAAGTTTTTCGGTTATAACCAATATCCGTATGGCAAACGACAGCCTGACCGATGGTGTTATTATGCAGCATCTTGCGGCTGTGGGGCTGGAAAAGGAAGCAAAGCACAAAGTTTCCACCTTGAGCGGCGGTATGAAAAGGCGTGTTGCACTGGTGCGTGCGATACTGGCACATAAGGAAATTCTGTTTCTGGACGAACCCTTTAAAGGCCTTGACGAAGAAACGCTGAACTGCGTGCAGAATTATCTGCTGGAAAATACAAAAGGGCTGACCGTGATTATGGTTACCCATCAGATTGAAGAAGCAAAGGCACTGGGTGCAGAAATACTGTACCTCAAAAACGGTGCCATAGAATAAAAATAATAAGCTTTACCCTTGCATCAGAGGGTTGGCATTACATTCCTGAATAAGTTCTCTTTTATATAATTTAACCTCTGTGGTCCAAATGGTATATTTCCATTTCAGCCACAGAGTTTTTATTTTTGCACTGAATATTTACTTTATATCCGTTTGGATATATACTGATAATATATTTTTTTCATTTCATAAAAAGGAGCATATATCCAGATGAAATATTCCATAGATAGCTCAAGCAGTAAAAGTGCATATATGCAGCTGTATGTACAGCTGCGCAAGGACATTGTAAGCGGTGTTTTTCCATATGGCACCAAGCTGCCCTCCAAACGCCTGCTTGCCGAAGAAAGCGAAGTAAGTGTTATAACTGTTGAGCACGCCTACTCCATCCTCTGCGACGAAGGTTATGTAGAGGCACGCCAGCGCAGCGGCTACTTTGTAATATATAAGGAAAGCGATTTTATATCCACCGCCGACACATCATATACCGAAACCGCACACAGCATTGCCACAGCTTCCGGCGACAGCCAGTTTCCATTTTCTGTTCTGTCTAAAACCATGCGGAAAGTGCTGCTGGATTATGGCGAAAATATTCTTGTAAAATCCCCAAATCAGGGCTGTGTGGAGCTGCGTGGAGCAATCTCCAGCTATCTTGCGCGCAGTAACGGTATAAATGTCACCCCACAGCAGATTGTTATAGGTTCTGGTGCGGAATACCTTTACAGCCTTATTGTTCAGCTGCTGGGCAAAAACCGCATATTTGCACTGGAAAACCCATCCTACGAGCAGATTGTCCGCGTTTACCGTGCCAACGGTGTTGAATGTGACCTGCTTAAAATGGGCAGCGACGGCATACGCACAGACGCTTTGGAACGCACTGAGGCCAGCGTGCTGCATATAACCCCTTTCAACAGCTTCCCAAGCGGTGTAACCGCAAGGGCCTCCAAGCGGTATGAATACATAAACTGGGCAGAAAAACGCAACGGATATATTATTGAGGACAACTATGACTCGGAGCTGACGGTATCCACCAAGGCAGAAGACACCGTTTTTTCCCTTGCCAAGAATAACAAGGTTATCTATATAAACACCTTTTCCCGCACTATTGCTCCATCCTTCCGTGTAGGCTATATGGTGCTGCCAAAACAGCTGGTTGAGGAATTTGAAAACAAGCTTGGTTTTTACTCCTGCACCGTGCCTGTATTTGAGCAGTATGTACTGGCAGAGCTTATAAATAATGGTGATTTTGAGCGTAATATCAACCGTGTGCGAAGACAGAGAAGAAAGAACAAATAGCCGCTGTGCTTCTGCAGTGTTTTCCTGTTGAAATAAAACGGAGTCCCCATTTTATATCTTTTACCGGCTTTTTCTTCCTCTGTATATGCTCTTTACACATCGTCCAATCTGGTCATATAATTCACTATCACTTTGGTTATTAACTTACTACCAGCTTAATAGTATACTGTATCTGCAAACAGACACAGGAGTGTATTATATATATGAGAAAAAAGAAGTTTACCGTAAAAGACCTGACAATGATTGGCGTTATGGCTGCTGTTGTATTTGTTGGCAACCAGATTCAGCTGCCTCCAATACCAACTCCCCTTGGCCCTACAAGAATACATCTTGGCAATGTAATGTGCATACTGGGCGGATTGCTGTTCGGTGCTGTGCCGGGCGGCCTTGCCGCAGGTATAGGCGGTGCTATATATGACCTGATGAACCCGTTCTACGCCAAGGAATTCTGGATTACATTTATCCTTAAATTTGCCATGGCATTTGTTGCAGGGCTTATAGCAAGCGGCAAAAAGAACAAAATAAAGGTTGTACTTGCGGCTGTTATCGGTTCTGTAAGCTACGTCATCCTCTATCTTGGCAAAACTTTTGTTGTGGAATACCTTATTATGGGCAACCCATGGCAGACAGTTGTGGGCGTGCTTATAACAAAGGGCACTGCCAGCCTGATCAATGCACTGCTTGCAATGGTGGTTTCGGTTATCCTTTACTATATGATTGAACCTGCCTTTAAACGTGCAGGCATCATCGGCGACAAATAATCAGATAAAAACAAAACGGCTGCTGTCAGAATACCATTCGGTATATTCTGACAGCAGTTTTTGGTTATATAATATATTACAATTTTGGTCATTTTATATTATCAGTTTTATTGTATATTATAATCATAGAAACCAGAACAAAGGAGCTTTGATATATGGCATACCCAAAAATACTTACAATACAGGATATCTCCTGCGTGGGACAGTGTTCCCTTACCGTTGCTTTACCTATTATCTCTGCCTGCGGCATCGAAACCTGCGTGCTTCGATCCGCTGTGCTCTCTACCCATACAGCAGGCTTTAAAGGCTATACCTTCCGTGATTTAACCGATGATATGCCAGCCATAAAAGACCATTGGGTAAAGGAAAATATAAAGTTTGATGCAATTTACACAGGCTATCTTGGCAGCACAAAGCAGATTGAATATGTGGCTGATATTTTTGCCGCAAACAGTGCAGAAAACTGCACAAAAATAGTAGACCCTGCCATGGCAGACAACGGCAGATTATACCCTGGCTTTGACACAGAATTTGTTGCCGCTATGAAAAAGCTTTGCGCCAAGGCTGACTATATTATCCCTAATATCACCGAAGCGGCTTTTCTTACCGATATGGAATACAGAGAGGAATATGACAGAGAATATATAGACAGCCTTCTGGAAAAACTTTCTGCACTTGGCTGCAGAAATATTATTCTCAGCGGTGTTTCCTATATACAGGGCAAAACAGGCATTGTAGTGTGCGAAAACGGTGTATACAGCTATTACGAACACGACAAGCTGCCAAACAGCTGTCACGGCACAGGCGATATCTATGCCTCCGCTTTTGTGGGTGCCCTTGTAAGAGGCAAAACTGCTTTTGACGCGGCAAAAATTGCTGCAGACTATACTGTAGAATGCATAAAGGCAACCGCAGAAGAAGAAAACCACTGGTATGGTGCAAAATTTGAACCTGTGCTGATTAAGCTTATCAACGCCATTAACTGTTAGCTTTCCTGCCACAATGCTGTGTGCTGTCGGCAGATAACCTTTAATAATCCAAACCTCCTCATAAAAAGCGGACTGCAATCTGAAGTTGCAGTCCGCTTTTCTTTAAATTGAGCACCTTGTTTTCAATGCATTTTCCATGTTTTATGCAAACAAAAAGCTCCGCTATTGCGGAGCTCCTTGTATATAAACCGAATAAATTATTCGATTGTAAGCTTTGTAGCTTTGTTTGCTTTCCAAACATAGAGGCCAAGTGCAAAACCGATAACACCGTAAACCATGAATGTACGGAAATATTCGCCCAGGAGAGCCTGACCAAATACAGCCTGACCAATTTCAGGTGACATGATAAACATAGCATTAAAGAGGATTGTACCGATAAGAGCCTGTTTAACTGTAGCTTTGCTTGTGGAAGCACCGCCAACAAGGATGGAAGCAACCGCAAACATACCCACCTGAGAGTGTGCTGTGTAAGTGTTCAGAGTACCGATGTTCTGCAGTGTGATAATCTGGCCCCATGCAGCAAGCACTGTGGAGATGATAACAGCGATGATACGTGTTTTGTCAACGTTGATACCGGATACTTCAGCAATTTTCTGGCTCTGTCCAACAGCTTTGAAATCCTGACCAAGTTTAGTCTTGAGAATCCATTCTGTAAAGATGCACAGAGCGATAATAAGAAGAACGGTAACAACAGGAACTTTAGCAACCATGGAAAGGCTGTTTCTTGTAATTTTGGAGTAAACAGCAATAGCAATAACAACAAGGCAGAGAACCATATTGAATATTGTGCTCATCTTGTTAACCTGTGCACCTGCTGTCTTTTTGCTGCGGATAAAGCGAACAATCTGAAGCACAAGGATAAGTGCTGCAATGCCGATTACGGCATAAAGGAAAGGAACCTTTGCAATGTTGTCCAATGCGTATTTAAGACCACCCTTATCAGCTGCACCAAGGTCAACTGTAACACGGATACCAACACCGTATTCGCCGCCGACAGCACTTGGGATGATAAGCGGATGTGTGGATGGAACCTTGATGATAACACCCATTACAAAGAGGAACAGGAACTGATAGATACCGTTTGCAAAGAAGCCAACGATAAGGGAAGCAATCATTTCCTGACCGCGTGTTTTGTTGTAAAGCAAGCCCGTAAGCCAGCCAAAGAGAACTGCGATTGGTGCTGCAAGCAGTAATGCAAGCATAAGACCGCCAAGACCGCCAATATCAAGAAAACGAACAGCAACAACAGCAATCTGACCTGCCATAGCACCAACAACGATACCAAAGTTAAGACCCAGACCTGCAACAACAGGAATGATAAGGGAGATAACAAGGAATGCGTTACGGTAAAGACGACCCATAAGTTCGCCAAGGAACCAACCTACAGAAAGGTTGGATGCCATAAATCCAAACACTGTGAAGGCAACGAAAACCAGGGTTACTGCATTGTTGCCTGCCCATGTGAGAGCCTTTCTGGAACCAAGTCTTTCACCCATAATTATTTGCCTCCTTTCTTAACCTGTGTAAGTGCATAAAGGATAAAGCCGTTCTGGATAATCATACGCATAATTTCGGAAAGGTCTGTACCTGCAAAAATCTGGTTTGCAACAGGAAGTGCAGATGTAAGAAGGCCCTGGAAAAGGAATACGCCGATGATAACATGGCTAACTTTAGCACGGGAAGCTGTAGCACCACCGATGAGGATACCTGCAACAGCTGCAAATGCGATATTAAGATGTGCTGTATAAATCTGGAGATAACCGTAGCTCTGTGAGAACACGATAATACCGATAGCACCAAGAATTGTAGAGATAATGTTTGCAAGAACACGGTTCTTGTTTACATTGAGGCCGCTTGCTTCAGCAAATGCATTGCTGGAACCTACTGCAGAGATTGCAATACCGGATTTGGAGCGGAAGAACAACCATACAAGGAAGCAGCAGAGGAAGAAGAACAGCAGCATACCTGTTGGTACGTAGAATTCTTCGCCAATCCAGAAGCCGAGAAGGTTGTTGAGAATCATATCTGCACCAACAGCGTCAAGCTGGATAGTTTCGCGCAGGCCCTGACCGATAAACCAACCCATGTTAGGAGATTTGAATGGAAGCATCAGCCAGAAGATACACATAAAGGAGCAGATTGCAAAACCTGCATATGTAGCAATTGTCATTTCAGAGCCTTTAACAGCGTTGAGAAGCTTGCCGTATGCCCAGCCAACAAGGATAGCAAATACGATGGAAAGAGCAACGGAAACGCCAAACCAGCCCCAGCCTGTAAAGCCCCATTCTATAGCCAGAACCATTGCAAAAAGGCCACATTCTACACCGATTGGAAGTGCAAAGTTAGGACCTGTACCGGACTGGATGGATGGAAGCATTGCAAGAACGAGAAGACCGTTCATACCTGCACGTTTTACTGTGTCACTGAGAAGTGTAACAACAGAAAGGTCATAGAAATGTGCGATAACAAGGATAAGTGCGAAGAAAGCGGCGATGATAAGTGTTGGAATACCAATGCCATTGATAATGTCTTTAAAAGAAAGTTTTTTACGTTCTGTAAGCATTATTCATTTCCTCCTTCTTCGAATTCTGTAACACCTGACATCATAAGACCGAATTTGGTGTCGCTGTCTGTAGGTGAAAGGATGCCTGCAACTGTACCGTCGCAAACGATTGCAATTCTGTCGCAGATGCTGCGCAGTTCTGCAAGTTCTGAAGATGTCATAACAATTGTCATACCCATTTCTTCATTAAGCTGTTTGAGAAGGTCAAGGATAAGCTTTTTGGCGCCGATGTCGATACCGCGTGTAGGTTCGGAAACGAGAAGAAGCTGTGGTTCCTGTGTAAGTGCACGTGCAACACAAACTTTCTGCTGGTTACCACCGGAGAGGCTGCCTGCCTTCTGCATGGAAGATGTGCAACGGATGTCAAGGTCTTTGATCATCTTGTTGGCATGTTCTTTGATAGCTCTTGTATCCTGCATTTTAATGATGCCGAAATTCTTGAGGAATTTGTCCTCAACCTGCATTGCTGTAAAAGCGATGTTAAGTTCGATTGGCTCGTCAAGGAGCAGACCAATGCCCTTTCTGTCTTCACTAACAAATGCAACACCATTCCTGAGAACCTGTTTTGCATTGTTGAGAGGCAGTTCCTTGCCGTTGAATGTAACTTTACCTTTTGCAGGATAGATGCCCATGATACCGTTTGCAATGCCAAGTTTACCCTGACCTGCAAGACCGCCGATACCAAGGATTTCGCCTTTGCGAACTTCAAGGTCTACACCTTTAACGCGTTCACCAGGCATATTTACGTGAAGATTTTCAATTTTGAGAGCAACTTCATCAGAAATCTGTCTGTCTGCACTTTCTTCACGGTCAATTGTAACAGCACGGCCGATCATCATATTTGCAATGTCTGCTGCACTTGTTTCGCTGATTGGTTTTGTAGCAATATGCTGACCGTCACGGAGGATTGTAACTGTATCTGCAACACTTACAATTTCATCAAGACGGTGGCTGATAAAGATGATACCAATGCCTTTGTCTGCAAGACGGCGGATAGCCTTTAAGAGGTTTTCTGCTTCTGCGTCTGCAAGAACAGCTGTAGGTTCATCAAATACAAGGATTTTTATGCCATCCTTATCGATTTCACGTGCAATCTCAATAAACTGCATATGGCCAACAGGCAGACCTGCAACCTGTGCATAGCTTTCGATATCCATATCAAGTGTATTGAGTGCCTTGGATGCGTCGTGGTTCATTTTTTCGTAGTCAAGACCTTTAAGGCGGCCGCCAAGCACTTTACTTACAGCATTATCTGTTGTGATTTCACGGTTGAGCTTGATATTTTCTGTAACTGTAAAGCCCGGAATAAGCATAAATTCCTGATGAACCATACCGATACCGTGGTCCATAGCTTCGTGTGGGGACTTGATTTTTATCTCTTTGCCTTCAATCATAACGCTGCCTTCAAAGCCGCCTGTTTCGTGAATTGCAGACATACCAAAGAGAATATTCATCAATGTGGATTTACCGGCACCATTTTCGCCGATAAGAGCGTGAACCTCGCCCTTTTTAACTGTCATACTAACATCTTTAAGCACCTGGTTTCCATAGAAGGACTTAGAGATATTTTTAAATTCCAACAGTTTTTCGCTCAAGAGTCGCTCCTCCTAACTGTTTTGATTTTGCATATAATTAGCAATAATGGCACGGAAGGAAAATCCCTCCGTGCCTTTATTCGTATGAGACTTATAATATTAACTTAGCTTTAATATTATTCGTAGATGAGGTAGTCCATCATGATGAGCAGGTAGTTGTCATATGTTGTGCCTGCTTCGTCTGTGTATGGAGCAACTTCACATTCGAGACCAGCGTATTCGCCCATTTTTTCTGTGAGAACTGCAAGGTCAAGATCGCCTTCTGTGTTGCCTTCCATCCATTCAAATGCGTATTCAACGCCTGCGATTGTCATCATCATAGATGTTGGAACTGGCCATGTACCAAATCTGCCGAGAACGCCAGCTTCTTCGAGAGCTGCTGTTGTCTGAGCAACGATTTCTTCGATTGTAACTGCTGCTGCGGAGTCGCCTTCAGCAACAAGACCAAGAGCTGTTGGGTAACCATGGTATGGAGATGGGCAGCATGGCTGTGGATACATAGCACCCTGTTCTACGCAAGCTTTGATAAGTGGAACCTGCATTGCGCAGTTTGTGGAGAAGAATGCTGTGTCTTTGCCGTACTGTGCAACCATTTTTGGCACGTCTTCAAGGATGAACTGCTGTGCGCCAGCTGTACCGGAGTCGCCTGTTGGGTCTGGAGCTGTTGCGTCAACAAACTGGATACCGAGTTCTTCACATTTTGCCATAATAAGGTCACGTCTGCCGGAAAGGAGAACCTGTGCCATATGTCTTGGGAAAGAGTAGTGAACAAATGTTTTTGCGCCCATTTCGTGTGCTACTTCAACCATTGCAGGACCCATGTCAAGTTCGTTTGGCTGCATGATGATATCAGCACGAACTGCTACGTCTTCTGGGTTTTCCTGTGGTGTTGCGTAGATGATAAGCATATCATCACGTGTTTCGAGCAATTTGTCGATGGATGGGTTTGTACCAGGAACTGCCTGGTTGATTACGATAGCTTTGATATCAGGATCAGCTGCAAGTTTGGAAACTGTTGTGATCATCTGTTCCTGTTCTGTCATAAAGTTATCTGGCCATGTTACGTGAACGATTCTGTCGCCGTATTTTTCTACCATCTGTTCTGCGGAACGGTATTCTTCTTCGTTCTGGGAAACAGTGTTGGTAACGATAGCAACTTTACCTGCTGGTGCAGCATCTTCGCCGCCTGCTTCTGGTGCTGGTTCACTGCCGCCGCAAGCTACCAGAGAAAGAGCCATAGCGCCTGCGAGAAGCATTGCTAATAATTTTTTCATAAGTTTTTCCTCCTTATTATTTATTCACTGTATATTAATATAAATAATATGCAAAGTGAAATGATGAATTAAGTATATAAATATTTAACCAAATAGTCAATAAATTAAGGGGTTTTGTTACCATTTTGCAACCTTTCGACCACAGTCTAAAACTTAATTTAATTAGATATCTACTTATAGCAACGCCATATTTTTCTTATATAATTAACAAACAGCTTAACTTTTATAAATTTAACATTTAATAATCTTTATTCTCTCCAAGCTTACAAAGCTTTGAATTGTTACAAAAAAGTAATGGACAATTGTTGCAAAGCACAACAATTGTCCATTTTTATAAATAAATTAAATTCAATCAGATTGTATATTAATAAAACTTATCTGAGAAATTCATTTTTGCTGAGTGCCTTAAGATAGGCATTGAGGAATCCCTGAATTTCTCCATCCATTACAGAGTCCACCCTGCCGTCTTCAAAACCTGTTCTGTGGTCTTTTACAAGGGTGTAAGGCATAAATACATAACTGCGTATCTGGCTGCCCCATGCAATCTCCTTCTGAACGCCTTTGATATCCTCAATTTTGTCAAGATGCTCCTGTTCCTTAATCTGTGCAAGCTTTGCACGGAGCATCTTCATACACATGTCCTTGTTCTGAAACTGGCTGCGCTCGTTCTGGCAGGCAACAACAATGCCTGTAGGAATATGTGTAAGGCGAACAGCAGAGGAGGTTTTGTTAACATGCTGACCGCCTGCACCGGAGGCACGGTATACGTCCATCTTGATATCTTCTTCGCGGATTACAATTTCCTCATCGTTTTCGATTTCAGGCATAACCTCGCAGGATGCAAAGGATGTGTGGCGTCTGCCCGAAGCATCAAACGGAGAAACGCGTACAAGGCGGTGAACGCCGTGTTCTCCCTTGAGGAAGCCATAGGCATTTTCGCCCTCAATGGAGAAAGAAACGCTTTTTATGCCTGCTTCGTCACCTTCAAGATAATCAATAGTTGTGGTTTTATAGCCCGCCTTTGCACAGTATTTGCCGTACATACGGAACAGCATTTCGCACCAGTCCTGGCTTTCTGTGCCGCCTGCACCTGCGTGGAGGGTGATAATGGCATTATTCTTGTCGTACTCGCCTGTAAGCAGATTGCGCAGACGCAGCATTTCTATCTGTTCTGTAAGGCTTTCGCTGGTGGAAACTATATCGCCCTCAAGGCTTTCATCCTCCAGTTCTTCGTACAGCTCAATCATAGCTTCAATATCATCCACCGCTGTGATTATATCATCAACCGACTGCTTTTTATCCTTGAGTGTCTTTATCTGGCTGAACACCTTTGCCTGCTTTTCGGGATTTGCCCAGAAATCCGGGTTCTGTGTGTCTACCTCCAGCTTTTCAATCTCCATAAGTATCTGGTTATAGGAAACAGCATCCTTAAGGTCATCAATCTGTGCCTTTGCATCAGCTGCTATCTTTTTGTAATCATCTACTATAATCATATATTTCCTCGTATTTTCACAATAAGTTTTCACAAATATATACTAACATATAATATCATAATAATATTTTGTAGTAAAGTTTTTTGTACTTTACAAATGTAAAATTTATCTTATAATGTATAATATTAAACAGATATATACATAGATTGGAGTTTTATTACTATGTTTAACTATAATGGCTGCGTATGCGATGTGTGCAAACAGGCTTTCACCCCTGAAAGTGATGTTGTTGTATGCCCTGAATGCGGCACACCACATCACCGCCACTGCTATAAGGAACTTGGTCACTGTGTAAACGAAGCAAGGCACAGCGATGGTTTTGTATGGAATGCTCCCGAAAGAATTGCTGTACAGAACACCGCCGCAAACATCTGTCCAAGATGCCACAGTGAAAATCCAAGGGATGCCGCCTTCTGCGAAAACTGCGGTATATCACTGCAGCACGGCAATCAGAAAGAGGTTAAAGTAAATCCGTCATCTGTCGGCAGAGAAAACCGCAACGCCACCTTTGAAGTTCCGCCTGTATTCGGCAAAGCAGAGCCTGGCAACTACGAAAGAGTGCTGCAGGAAGAATACGACGGCGTAAGCTACAAGGATATGGCAATCTATATGGGCGAAAGTGCACCATACTACATCTATCATTTCAGAAACCTTGATAAAAACATAAAGCATTTCAGACCATTCAGCTGGTCTGCCTGCCTTTTTGACGGTTTTTATTTCCTCTACCGCAAAATGTGGCTGGAAGCACTTTTTATCATCTTTGTTACAGGTATACTGTCTGCACCAAGCCTGCTTCTGATGGCTGCAGAGATGGGTGCAATTGATATGGCTGTGGTAAACGGCATTGCACATCTTGATATGTTTATTACCATAACCTCCGTTTTATCCCTTGCCTTTAAGGTATTCCTTGGTTACTGGGCTATTCCCCAGTACAGAAAAAAGGTGGTAAAGGATATAAAACGCATAAAAGCCAGAAGTGCCACATTAAACGATTTTTATCAGACACTTCTGAAAAAATCCGGCCCTGTAAAACCTGTGCTTTACATTGCTGTGTTTGCCATAGCACTTTATTTCTTTATGTAAAACAGCTTTTATTGTCTCTGTACTGCCATGTACAGAGGCAATACTTATCTTTGTATATTATAACGAATTTTCGCTGCAGATTTTGTAAAAAATCTTAAATTTTTTCTTGACTTATACAGCATTTGCTGATATAATTTATTTCTGACCGACATAGGTCAGACAAACAAAATCCTTGCCCTGTATTAAAGGCAGGGCCACAGTCCAAAAGGAGGTGCACACGATGCAGAAATACGAATCTATGATTGTTATCAGCACTAAACAGGAAGAAGATGTTATCAAAGGTCTTGTTGAAAAATTCAAAAGCCTTATCGAAGAAAACGGTACTCTCGTTTCTGTTGACGAATGGGGCAAGAAAAGACTTGCTTACATGATTAACAAAGAAACAGAAGGCTACTATGTGCTTTACACATACGAAGCTAACACTGTATTCCCTGCTGAATTCGAACGCAGAGCTAGAATTTCTGAAGGCGTTATGCGTTACATGACAATTGCTCTTTAATCAAGGAGGCGTAAAATGAATGTTGTATGTTTAGTTGGCCGACTTACTGCTGACCCTGAACTTCGTCAGACACCAAACGGCACAAACGTATGCAGCTTTTCCGTTGCAGTAAACCGTGCTTTTGCAAATGCAAACGGTGAAAGACAGGCAGACTTTATCAACTGTGTGGCATGGCGCCAGACTGCTGAATTTATCTCAAGATATTTCAGAAAAGGCCAGAACATCGGTCTTAACGGCACAATCCAGACAAGAACATATCAGGATAAAGACACAGGCAAAAACCGCACAGCATTTGAAGTTGTTATCAACAACGCTTACTTCGTTGAAAGCAAAGGCTCCAGCCAGAGCACAGGTTATTCCCCTGCTCCAGCTAACAGCTACCAGGAAACTTCTAAACCAGCAGGTTTTACTTCATCCTTCTCCACAGGCGAGTTGGATGACTTCTCCAGCATCGCAAGCGATGACGGAGACTTACCGTTTTAAAATTTGAAAAAGGAGGCTTATCTACCATGGAAAGAAATGATAGAGAATTTAAAGGCGGCCGTCCAGTAAGACGCAGCCGTAAAAAAGTTTGCAGCTTCTGCATGGAAAAAGCAGAAACTATCGACTACAAAGATACAGCAAAACTCAGAAAATACATCTCTGAAAGAGGTAAGATTGTTCCAAGACGTGTAACAGGTACATGTGCACAGCACCAGAGACATCTTACAACAGCTATCAAAAGAGCTCGTCACGTTGCTTTGCTGCCATACACAAACAACTAATAGAGTCTTTTGCTGAAAAAGCAATTTAAAGGGTGAGGATTTCCTCACCCTTTTGTTTTTGTATTATAAAATCATCTGCTATTACAGCGTTCGTTTTATACGCCCATAACGTCCGTTTCAGACTCATTATTTTGCATAAACATATCCCCGTATTTTCCACAAACACATTTTTGTGTATGTCCCCTAAATACATTACCTGAATATTTAAGCAAACAATACTCCGATTATTATACCAGCGGCAAAAAAAGCCTTGTGCATCCCAACAGTGCACAAGGCTTAAGTTTATACTATTATATTATTCATCACCGGAGGGTTCTTCCGTTGCTTCCGGTTCCGGAGTTGGTTCCGGTGTAGGGGTTGGTGTTGGGGTTGGTTCCGGTGTTGGAGTTGCAAGAGGCTTGTCGTTTGCAACGTACACAACCAGCACCTCGTCGTTTACCATGATTTCTTCGCCTTCGTCTATGCTAAGGTCTGCAACCATGCCTGCCACATATTTTCTGGTCTGGTCCACATATTCCTTGCGGTATGCAATCCCCAGTCTGTCCAGTTTTTCAACTGCATCGTCATAGCTTATGCCTATAATGTCAGGCACCTTTACAGACTGCGGACCAAGGCTGACTGTAAGATATACCGTTGTACCCGGAGCAATAGCAGTGCCGACTTCGGGAGACTGTTTGCAGATTCTGCCCTTGGAATATTCGCTGCTGTAGGCCTCCAGCTTTACAAAGGTGTAATCCTTCTGGAAGCTGGAATCTGCAATTACATCCGAATAAGCGTAGCCAACAAAGTTTGGCAGGCGTGTTTCCTGCACAGGCTGAGAGGACTCCACAGGGTTGCTTTCGCTCCCGGCAGGTTCGCTGTTGCCGCCGATAATGCTGAAAGCCAGCACAAGCACAACAATAAGTGCAGCGGCAATTATTCCGTACTGCACCAGCTTTTTGCTGTCTTTTTTATCTTCCTGCTTTGTCTGCGGCTTTATAACAGTGCCCTTGTCGTCCAGCATCATAACAAAATCTTCAATGCTGTCTATTCTCTCTTTAAAGTTGCTCTTTGTGGCATATTTCAGTGCTTCCACCGCATATTTAGGAAAAATGCGGTATATATCCTTGCTTTCAAGTGCGGCTTTTTCCAGAATTTTACCCGTTACAGTGTAGTACATAAGGCTTGCAAGGGCATAAATGTCGGTATACATTCCCTGAAAACCATCAGAATAATACTGCTCCGGTGCAGAAAATCCCTGATAGAGCTTGTATGCCACATGATCGTTCTTTGTGCGCAGGTCCTGTATTGCAAAACCCGTAAGCACAACAGAGCCATCAGGTGTTACAATAACGGTTTCATCGCTTATGCCGCCATGATGGATGTTCATCTTTGACATTTCATCAAGCAGATTAAACACAGCCTCAAACATCCAGCGTGCTTCCTTAAAGGTAAAAGGCTTGCCTCTGCTGATAAGATAATCCTTAAGCGGCATACCCTTTACATAATCCAGCACAGCATAGGCTGTTTTATTTTCTATAAACACTTCGTGAATTTTTGGCATTGCAGGACTTTTTATCTTCTGCAAGGTCTGATACATATCCACAAAATCGTAGAGCAGGTTTTTAAAAAGCACCTGTTTTGCAGGCTGTACCGCAACCTCTGCCCCATTTCTTGGTGCTACCAGGGTAACGGGCAGAAATTCCTTTACAATAACCTTCTGCTGAATTGTCTTGTCAAAAGCCAGATATGTGGTGCTTTCGCCGTCTACAGAAAGAACATTGCCGATAACATAGTCCTTTATTTTTGTGCCATAGGAAAGGGTGCCTGATATGGGTTCCCTTGCTTGCTGTGGAAATCCGCACCAGACACATTTATCTTCGTTATTCAATTGTCTTTCGCAAAAAATACAATCAGACATCAAATATCTCCATATTATTAAAGTCAGGGCAAATCAGCTGTACCACACAAATTGTCAAACAGCTTTGCAACGCTGCTGTCTGCAGAAAATTTGAAAAGCGGTTGAAGTGTACACGATAAGTTTTGCCCAAACATTTTTAATTATTTAATTTTATACGATATATTTATCACAACGTGATTATACCACAAAAGCAAAATCTTTACAATAATACCGGCATTTATGACACCAATATGTAATATTGTCAACACTTGCTATTTTATAAACAGCCACAATAATTATACATAAAAGTGTTTAAAATTCAACAGTTTTCAGATAAAAAACCGGGTCCGACAGATAATCGGGCCCGGTTTTTGGTTTAGTATTCGTTTTCAGGTTTATCTCAGACTACTTTTAAACTTAACATTTGTAACCTTTACACTTACTGTTGCATTAGGGTTTTTGTGCTTTGTATTGTTGCCTTTAAGGTATACATTCAGCTTTAATGTTCCGTTTTTAATCTTCGGTGCAACTGTGTTGTCTTTGTACTCAACTGCATACCAGCCGTTGCCAAGGCTTATCAGTTCGTAGTATTCGCTGACTGTGCCTTCTGCCAGTTCCACTGCTCCTGTCTTTGGCATTGCCTTGTCACTGATTGTCAGTCTGATTAATCCTCTGCTGTATCTGTCGTTCTGATACAGCTTAACCTCTCTGACACTCTGTGTAACCTTTGCCTTTGTATGAGTAAGTGATACTGATACTGCCTTTGCTGTGGATACCGTTGCATTGCCTGTCCTGATATCCTC
>JAFSFT010000026.1 GCA_017435045.1 Oscillospiraceae bacterium | reverse complement strand
CCGCCGCTGAGGCAGGCAGCGGCCCCGCCTCCTTTTCACAGCCGCAAGGTCTTTGAACAAATAACTCGGATACACCAAAGCTTACGCTTTGCTCATCCTCAGACACATTTGTTCATTTTGCTTCGCAAAAACAGACTTGCTTTTAAGTGCAGGGATATATTTTCTGCTCACTTTTAACCGGCCGTATAAAGATTCTTCGGTAATTATATTCCATCGGAATGAAAGGTTAGGTAGTGCCATTCTGAATATCTGCGGATAATCTCTCTGCCTGCCATATACGCAAAGCCGCACCGCTTTATAAAAATTAACTGTTGCAACATTTTACAGAATTATGTATAATAATATAAATATCCACTTATTAAGTTGAAACATTTTATATACATTGCATACCCCCTGGAAAGTATAACAAAGGAGGAAAATATGTCAGGTAAATTCTTGCTTGTGGACAGCGACGTGCTGCCGGAAGTATTCCTCAAAACAATCGAAGCAAAGCAGCTCTTGGCATCGGGAGAGGTTAAAAACCTTTCCGCAGCGGCACAGGCGGTGGGCATCTCCCGCAGTGCCCTTTACAAATACAAGGACAAGGTTTTTGAAGCTATCGAAACCAAAAAATCGGTGGTTACAGTCTCAGTTGTGCTCAAGGACGTGCTGGGTGCACTGCAAAGCCTTTTAAAGCTTATCGCAAGCTACCATATCAATGTTATAACCATCACACAGTCTGCCCCAAGCGACGGTGCGGCGTCTGTGTCTCTTGATTTGCGTGTAAGCGAAATGACCGAAAGTATGGAAACTCTGCTTAAGGATATCAACGCGCAGAGCTTTGTTATCGCTGCAAAGGAAGTTATAAAATAATGGCCTATATAGTTAAGTACATAAAGGAATTTACAGACCACGAAAAGATAAAGGCCGCCTGTGCAAAGGACGTTGCCCTTGGCTACAGGGTAAAGGTGTTTGCTTCGCCCAAAAAGCGGTGCGGTATCAGCATGGAAAACGTTACCTTTGAATATGTGGATAAGCCTATGGAGCAGGCGGTAAAGGCGGCAAAAGCCTGCTATGCGGAAAAATGCCAGATTTACTTAAAGCGTGCAATCTACTCCGTAGACCCCCGCGAATACGACTTTGCCGAAAAGATACGGGAGCTGGACTACGAGGAAGCACAGGAGCTTTCGGTAAACGGCTTCAACGGCATAATGTACGAGGTTTTTGACCTTGCAAAACGCAACAGCGTGCGTCTGGAGGTGTTAAGCCTTTCCGACAGCGAACCAACGGTTATAAAGGAGGTTTCGGGCGTGGGTGAAAAGATAATCAAAAGTATGTCCAAGGACACCGACATAAACATTGTTACTCTTACGGAAATTCCCGACAAAAAGGGCATTACATACCACATATTCAAGGTGCTCAGCGACAAAGACATATATGTGGATTCCATTATGCTGCCTGCGGCAAACCATAGCCAGCAGGACATCAGCTTCTGCATAAAGGGCGGCGACGCAAAGACGGTCAGCGATCTGCTGCTTGCCCACAGGGACAGCCTGCAGTTCAAGGATATAATAATCAATGACAATGTGGCAAAAATTTCCGTTATGGGTGCAGGCTTCCACACACAAAAGGGCATTGCAACACGTCTGCTGGAGGTGCTGTACGAAAACGACATAAATATAATGACAATCTTTACCAGCGAGGTAAAAATTTCCGTCATTATAGATAAAACACAGGCGGACAAAGCCATCCGTGCAATACACAAAAAGCTTATCAGCGGATAGAAAACTGCCTCTGTGCCGCAGCGGGGCAGCTATGCACTATACAGGCGTTGGGGCGTGCCCATTGGTTTTTTGCGGTTTAAGGTTTTGGAAAAACGCACATATTACAGCTTAAAATACGAAAACCCATATTTATTATGGGTTTTTGCTGTTTTTATGGACAATATACTGGAATTTAACACAAATACTTGCTATAATATTAATTTAGCAATATATAAAATTATCTGTTATAAAAAAGATTGATATATACGGAGAAATTATGGAAAGACAGACAATACAGAACAATGTTTCACTTACATTTTTGCCCTCTGACAAATTCAAACGCAACCGCATAAGCATAAGCTTTATCGTGCCAAACGAAAAGGAAAAGGCAACAATGTACGCAGTGCTGCCAACACTTATGGAACGCGGCTACGAGGACTATCCCGATATGTGCACCTTCTCCCGCAAGCTCAACGCAATGTACGGGGCAGACTTTTCCGCAACCACAAGCGTGGTAGGCCAGAACCGCGTGCTGCGTTTTACAATGCAGGGCATCAAAAACCAGTACTGCATAAACGGCGAAAACCTCCTTGCGGAGATGGTGGACGTTATGCTTGGGGTTATCTTCCGCCCATGCACCGAAGACGGCGGCTTTATAGCCGACTGGATGGAGGTGGAAAAGGTAAAGCTCCGCGAGGAAATAGAGGGCGAAATCAACGAAAAACGCGGCTACTGCATCAAAAACGCACAGCGTAAATTCTTTGGCAGCAGCAAAAACGGCGTTGAACGCCTTGGCTATCTTGAGGATATCGACACCATCACACCCACAGCACTTTACGACTGCTACAGACAGCTTATCAGCGACAGCATAGTGGAAATTATGGTTACCGCTGAAGAGGACGAAACAATAAAGGACAAATTTGCAGCAGCCTTTGCAGGCAGAAAAGCGGCATCCCACCCTGTGCTGCCTGTGGAAATTATGCCGCAGACACAGGTGCAGACCTACAGCGAAAGCATGGATATCGTGCAGGGCAAGGTGTGCCTTTTCTACACAGTAAAAAGACCTCTTACCGAGGACGAAAGATACGCAATGCTGGTGGCAAGTGCCATCTACGGCGGCACAGCAAGCAGCCGTCTGTTTAAAAACGTGCGTGAAAAGCAGAGCCTGTGCTACTACTGTGCAGCGGCCTACAACGGCTTCAGCGGCAGTATGCGTGTGGATTCGGGCGTGGAACACCACAACTGCGAAAAGGTTATTGAAGCTGTGCAGAAAGAGCTTGCAGACCTTATCGGCGGCACAATAACACAGCAGGAAATAAACGAGACAAAGCTGGTGCTTTTAAACAGCCTTGACGCTGTGCACGACGGTCTGCACGGTCTGGAAGCCTGGTATCTCAACGAGGCTATCCGCGGCACATGGACCTCTCCTGAACAGGTAAAGGCAAAGGTAGAGGCAGTTACAGAACAGCAGATACGCAATGTTCTCGGCCTGCTGCACCTCAATGTTGTATATAAACTTACAAAGTAAAAGGGAAAACCTATGGAAAAACAGATTATAAAAAGCGATATTTTAAAGGAACAGTACAGCCTTATAAAAACCGACTGCGGCCTTACAATTGCCTGCTATCCAATGCCAAGGCACAACGGCATACACGCAGTTTTTGCCACAAAGTTCGGCTCCATCAACCGCCGCTTTACAGTGGACGGCGAAAAATACGAAATTCCTGCAGGTGTTGCACACTTTCTCGAGCACAAAATGTTTGAAAACGAGGACGGCGACGCCTTTGAAAAGTTTGCAAAGACAGGTGCAAATGCCAACGCATTCACCAGCTTTGACAAAACCTGCTACATCTTCTCCGCAACCAGCAATATCGACGCATCTCTCGACATTCTCCTCTCCTTTGTAACACAGCCTTATTTCACAAAGGAAACTGTGGAAAAAGAGCAGGGCATCATCGGACAGGAAATCAAAATGTACGACGACAGTGCATCCTGGCGTGTGCTTTTCGGCGTACTGGAGGGGCTGTACCACAACCACACAGTAAAGGACGACATTGCAGGCAGTGTGGAAAGCATTGCAGAAATTACTCCCGAAATGCTCTACAAATGTGCCGAGGCGTTCTATTCTCCAGGCGAGATGATACTTTCCGTTGCAGGCAACATCACCGAACAGCAGCTTGTTGACGCAGTGGAAAGGGCGGGCTTTACAGCCGAAAAACACCACGTTGTGCGTGAACAGACAGAGGAGCCCGAAGATATTGTATACTCCGAAAAAAGCATTAAAATGCCAATTTCCCTGCCGCTGGTGGCGGTTGGCTTCAAGGAAAAGGTGGACGGCACAGTTACCGCAAAACAGGGCATCATAGGCGATATCATCATAGATATCCTCACAGGCTCCACAAGCGAGCTGTTCAACAAGCTCTACGACTCCAACGTGGTAAACGGCACCTTTGAGGGCGAAATCTTTGCAGGGGAGGACTACTATTCCTCCATCATCTCGGGCGAAAGTGCCGACCCTCAGCTGCTTGTAAGCGAAATCTGGCAGGCAATTGACAAAATAAAGGAAAACGGCATTACACAGGAAGAATTTGACATAAGCAAAAACGCAATGTACGGCAGTATGGTTGTGGACTTTGAAAATGTGGAGGAGGTTGCCACAAGCATCGTAAACCAGTATTTCAAGGGCAACACAGTGTACAACTCGCTGGAAATCTTTAAAGAAATAACTCTGGAAGATGTAAACAGTCAGCTTAAAACAATGTTCAATAAGGACAGATGCACAGTGTTTACAGCTTATCCTATGGAGGCTTAATATATGTTCAATGTACAGTTTCCGAAGCTTGGGCTTGAATTTCAGATAAGCCGTGTGGCTTTTTCTCCCTTTGGCTACGACGTATACTGGTACGGCCTGCTTATCGGCATAGGTGTGGCAATTATGCTGCTTACGGTTTTTTACCGCACACCAAAGCTGGGCATCAATACCGACCATTTTATAGACGCAATCCTCGGCACAACCATCGGTGCGGTGGTGGGTGCCCGTGCCTACTATGTGGCGTTTGCACCTTTCGAGTACGAAAGTTTTCTGGATATGATTAACATCCGTGATGGCGGCCTTGCCATCTACGGCGGCGTAATCGGCGGTCTGCTGGTGGGTATGCTTGCCTGCAGACTGCGTAAAATCAACATCCTTGACTACTGCGACATTATCCTTGGTGCAACCCTTATCGGGCAGGCTGTGGGCCGCTGGGGCAATTTTATGAATCAGGAGGCCTTCGGCACCAATACCGACGGGCTTTTCGGCATGATAAGCGAGGGCACAACCGCATATCTGGAAAAGGTGCAGCCAACCCTTGCCGCACAGGGCATAATGGTGGACCCTGCAATGCCTGTGCACCCAACATTTTTGTACGAATCTGCGTGGTGCCTGCTTGGATATATCCTGCTGCAGCTTTACTTTAACCGCCGTAAATTCAGGGGCGAAATCGCCTGCCTTTACCTTATCTGGTACGGCGTTGGCAGATTTTTCATCGAGGGTCTGCGTACCGACAGCCTTGAAATTGTGGCAGGTCTGCGTACCAGCCAGCTTGTGGCACTTGTATCTGTAGTTGCAGGTGTTATAATAATTGTATACAACCGCTCTGACTTTAAAGGCAAAGCAAAAACGGCAGGTGAAATAGGCCGTATGTACGACAGCAGACAGAGACGCGGCAAAAGGTAAGGGGGAATACAGATGTACGAAGAAAAACTTATCAGCGGCAAGGAAGTTTCCGCTGTTTTAAAGGTGGAAATATCACAGAAGGTGGCACAGCTTAAGGCAAGGGGTGTCCATCCAAAGCTTTCCGTTATCATCGTGGGCGAAAACCCTGCCAGCCTTACCTATGTAAAGGGCAAGCACAAGGACTGTGCGGAATGCAACATCATCTCCGACAATATTGCCCTGCCGGAAAGCACAACACAGGCGGAGCTGCTGGAAATAATCGAAAAGCTCAACAGGGATAAATCTGTACACGGCATTCTTGTGCAGCTTCCTCTGCCAAAGCACATCGAGGAATATGCGGTTATCAACGCAATTGACCCTGCCAAGGACGTGGACGGCTTTACAGCGGTAAACGTTGGCAATATGAACATCGGCAAGGACTGCTTTGCACCCTGCACACCACAGGGCTGTATGGATATGCTGGACTATGCAGGTGTGGACATCTGCGGCAAGGACGTTGTGGTTATAGGCCGCAGCAACATTGTGGGCAAGCCTGTATCTGTGCTTGCACTGCAGAAAAGTGCCACAGTTACAATCTGCCATTCCAAAACCAAAAACATTGCCGAAAAAACAAGGCTTGCGGATGTTGTTATCGTTGCGGTGGGCAGAGAAAAATTCCTCACAGCAGATATGGTAAAAGAGGGTGCTGTGGTTATTGACGTGGGCATCAACCGCAACAGCATGGGCAAGCTGTGCGGAGACGCGGATTTTGACGGCCTTATCGGCAAGGTAAGCAAAATTACACCTGTTCCGGGCGGCGTGGGCCTTATGACAAGGGTAAACCTGCTTAAGAATACAGTAAAAGCTGCAGAAAATGCAGAAAAATAAAGGAAAATTAATATTTTCCTATTGACATTTTATGTCAGTTGTAGTAATATATTAAAGCCGCATGTAAACGGCCACTAAGTTGTATCCGTCGGGTACACGCCAGGTTCAGCGAGACTTATTTAATGAGAGGAATATAAACATGAAAGCAGTATTTGTTACTGGCGGTAAACAGTACACAGCTACAGTTGGCGATGTATTGTTCATCGAAAAACTTAATGCAGAAGCAGAAGAAACAGTTGTTTTTGATCAGGTTTTGCTCGTAGGCGAAGGTGCAGATGCAAAATTCGGCACACCAGTAGTTGAAGGCGCAAAAGTTGAAGCTAAAGTTATCAAAAACGGCAAAGGCAAAAAGATCAACATCATCACTTACAAACCTAAAAAAGGTTCTGCAAGAAGAATGGGTCACAGACAGCCTTACACAAAAGTTGAAATCACAAACATTGTTGGTTAATATTTAAGGGAGGATATAGACATGGCACATAAGAAGGGCGTAGGTTCCACAAAAAACGGTCGTGATTCCGAATCCAAAAGACTCGGCGCTAAAAGAGCAGACGGCCAGGCTGTAAAAGCTGGTAACATCATCGTTCGTCAGAGAGGCACACATATTCACCCAGGTGAAAATGTTGGCCGCGGCAGCGACGACACACTTTTTGCTCTTATCGACGGCACAGTTAAATTCGAAAGATACGGCCGCGAACGCAAAAAAGTTAGCGT
>JAFSFT010000025.1 GCA_017435045.1 Oscillospiraceae bacterium | reverse complement strand
TTTCCTTTACAGTCACACTTGTATTGACAGTTTTGATGATGATACACATCCGTATCTGGCAGTCGTTTATGCTCGGTAATGCAATTCTAATGGCTGTATACGGCTTTGTACCTGTTATTATTTGTACGGCAGTATGTGCCTTTCGTCTTCATGCATTCCTTAAAGCAGGAATCTGTACCGCCGTCAGTGGAATCACGCTTTATTGTGCAAATCATGTGGCAACAGTCTTGTTTGGCCCATCTTCCAGCAGTTCCTATCAGGTAGATTTCCACAACTGGGAACAATGCTTAAACGGAAATGTTCAACTCATAGTGTTATTATCATTTTTGTTTGTTAGTGCCGTCTTTTTTGCAATAGGATTCTTTAGAGTTATAAGAAACAATAAACGATAAATTCCAATATGTCGAATAGTCTAATTTCAATATATTTCCATTTTCACAACGAGAAAAAACATAAAAATAGCACAGTACACACTATATTTAGTGGTATCTGTGCTATTATTTTATTATAAATATTATAAGTTGTGTTTTTTATTTAGGTCTCGCTAAATGGATAATATAAATATTTTCAGTATCAGCAATACGCAGGAAAAGGTCAGCTTTCGCTGACCTTTTTTACTATATAATTTCGCAGTTGTAAATATCGGGATAGCCCTCAGATGTATCCAGTATTCCATAGCTGGGAATGTAACCCGTTGCAGCCTCGGGCTTTACACTGCCCGGGCAGAAGATGTACAGCCCCTCCAGATACTCGTAGTACTGTCGGTGGGTGTGCCCGTAAAGTACAATATCGGCACCCATACCTATTGCGGCACGGCGCAGACCCAGCTTGCTGCTTTTTACATCAAACCCGTCCCCGTGGGTGATAAGCACCTTGTAACCGTCGAGTGTTAGGATATCCATAGATGGAGCCTTGCTGAACAAATCGCAGTTGCCTTTTACACAGATAAAGCTGCGGTCGGGATATTCCAGCTTTGCACGGTCAATATCGGAAAGACCATCACCCAGAAAGATAACATCTTTTATCTCTTTTTCCGTTTCCAGAATGGTGCTAAGTTCGGCATAATAGCCGTGGGTGTCGCTGATTATAAGCCATTTCATAGGTTGTTACCCCCTTAAACTCTGGGCTGCCTTATAAACCTCGCTTTTGGAGAATTTTGTCTTTGCACAGGCCTGCTTTGCAGCCTCTTTAAGCGGAAGATTTTCGCTTTCCATTATTGCAATACATTTTTCTGCCACCTGCTCCAGTGTAAGCTCGGCCTCGGCAGTTTCAAAAACACCGCCTGCAACAATGAGCACGAACTCGCCTTTCGGGCTGTTTTCAGTATAGAAATCCAGTGCCTCGCCCACTGTGGTAAGCCATATCTGCTCGTGCAGCTTGGTCAGCTCCCTTGCAACTGTAAGGCTGCGGTCAGCACCGAAATATTCCTTAAAATCTTTAAGGGTGTTGAGCAGTTTATGTGGTGCTTCGTAAAATATCATTGTGCGTGTTTCGCCTTTAACCTGTTCCAGATGCTCCAGTCGCTGTTTTTTTGCTGTGGAAAGAAAGCCTTCAAAACAGAAACGGCCTGTGTTCTGTCCGCTGACCGAAAGTGCTGTTATAACCGCACTTGGCCCTGTTACAGGGATTACCCGTATGCCGTGTGCGTGGGCCTGTTTTACCAGAATTTCGCCCGGATCGCTGATGCATGGAGTGCCTGCGTCGCTGCATACTGCACAGCTTTCCCCTGCAAGCACACGGGAAATTATATATTCGCCCTTATCCTTAAGGTTATGCTCGTAATAGCTTATCATCGGCTTTTTTATGTCCAGATGGTTAAGCAGCTTTACTGTAACACGGGTGTCCTCTGCCGCAATAAAATCCGCAGTTTCAAACGCCTCCTTCATACGTGGGGTCAAATCGTTAAGGTTGCCGATTGGTGTGGCAACTACATATATAACACCTGCCATAGCTCTGCCTTTCGCAATTAATTTTTATATTTCTGTACGCAATGTACAGCGGTACTGTTATGTGTATTTTCTTATTTATATTATGATATCATTTTTCAGTACAGTTTACAATTAAAAATATATATCTGCTTTTCAATGTACCGATATATACAAAAAAATATCTCCCCTGTTGGGGAGATACTTTTTATCGATATTTAATTATAATCTCAATAATTATGCTTCGATAGCACCTGTTGGGCAAGCAGCTTCACATGCGCCACAGTCGAGGCAAGCACCTGCGTCGATTTCGTATTTGCCATCACCTTCAGCGATAGCACCTACTGGACATTCACCTGCACAAACACCACATGCGATGCAAGCATCAGTAATTTTGTATGCCATAATATTTTCCTCCTATAAAAGTACGTACTTTAATCACTGGTGTGATTATTATGGATTTAATATAGCACATAATCAAAATATTATCAAGCCTTTTCTATACATTTTCACTAATTTTTCTAAAGTTAGCTTGTGCTAATTGTATAAAGAAACAAATGAAAGTGACTAAAATCCGTCAAAATGCTCATTTTGTAAGGTTTACGGACGGCTGTATTTTCTCTGCATACAGCCCGTTTGCGCAACAGTATAATCTCTGCTTTCTACACCTTTTTCAGCATAAAGTCTGCGTTTTTTGCTGTGAAAGGCAATATTACTTCGCACTGCAATAACAGCATTTAAGCTTGATGCAGCTTTTCATTGTGCAAAAAACGGAGACAGACCGCAGCTGTCTCCGTCAGGAATATCCGATTTATAATTTTTAATCTTCCAGTGCACGCAGTTCTTTTTCGCTTGCCTGATCTGCAGAACTGGATTTTTTATTGCCGTTTACACGCTTGAGCACTGTAACGTCCTTAAGAGCAAATTCCTTTGGGATGCCCTCTTTATTTTTATCAAGGCGAACCTTGAGCATGCTTCTGAGCAGGCTTACCTCGGTTACAATGCCATTGCCCTCGCTTGTCTTTACCAGGCTGCCCACACCCGGTGTAATGCTGTTGAGGTGTTCGTATGCAGGCTGTTCGTAGCTTAAGCAGCACATAAGTCTGCCGCAGCTGCCGCTTATTTTGCTTGGATTAAGGCTGAGTCCCTGTTCCTTTGCCATTTTGATACTTACAGGTGTGAAGTCAGAAAGAAAACGGGAACAGCAGAACTGCTGACCGCATACACCTACGCCGCCCATCATCTTGCTTTCGTCTCGCACACCAATCTGACGCAGCTCGATTCTTGTGCGGAATACCTGTGCAAGCTCCTTTACCAGCTCGCGAAAGTCCACACGGCCGTCGGCTGTAAAGTAGAACAACACCTTGCTTCTGTCAAAGGTATACTCTACGTCAATAAGCTTCATCTCCAGTTTATGCTTTGCAATTTTTTCCAGACAGATGTCAAAGGCTTTTTTCTCATCCTTGCGGTTCTGCTGCATCTTTTCCACATCCTGTGGGGATGCAATGCGGTTAACCGCCTTGAGAGGACGGACAATCTTGTCTGTGCTTTCCTCGTGAACACCCTGAACGCAGAGACCGCATTCCAGACCGCGTGCAGTGTCCACAATTACATAGTCACCTTTTTTTATATCAAATTCCTGTGGGTCAAAAAAGTAAACTTTACCGCCTGTTTTAAAGCGTACGCCTACAACTTTTATCATAAAAACTCCTATAGGTTTATTTTTCTTTATTATAAAATTCTACAACAATATACCGCAGATTGTGCTCTGTGTCAAACTGTTGCAAAACGGATTGCAGCAATACGCCTTTCAGCTTACTGCAATTATAAAATTCTGCATTACAAGTGCAAGGTTTGCATTGCGTTCCATTGCATTTTTGGCTGATGTGACCGCGTTAAGCACAGCAATAGCGGACGGAGAAAGATTTGCGGCACAGATATACTCCATATCCTTAAAGAACAACACCAGCTCGTCCTTTTTCTTGTTGAAGGAATACATAAGTTTTGCCAGTGCATAGTCGTCGCCATTCTGTATACATTTCTGTGCCTTAAGCGCCCTTTGCAGAATTTCAAAACGTTTTGGACTTTCCAGTGCGTCCTTAACCATACCTATATTGCCGTTATATATGGATATAATCTCCTCTTTTTCGGCACTGTCAAAATCCGCAAAATATTCTCTTGCCTGCTCCATTGTTGGCTGGGAGAGAGAGTACATCTGACAGCGGGAACGTATGGTGGAAAGAATTTTTGAGGTATCTGTGGTGGTAAGAATATAGGTGATGTCGTCCTTTGGCTCCTCAAGATTTTTAAGCAGGGCATTGGCACTGCTGGTGTTGAAGTTTTCGCAGTTCTGGATGATAACCACCCTTTTTTCGCCGCCGAGGGAAGAAAAGTTGACATTTTCGTTGATGGCACGGACGCTGTCTACCTTTATCTGTCCCGATGCACCGCTGCCTTTGATAATCTGCACCTGTTGATGTGCTTCCTCGTTTATAAGCCGCAGGTCAGCTTCGTTGCCATTTATAATATCTGCTGCCAGCAATTTCGCAAAAAAGTTTGCACCGCAGCCTTCTTTGGCAAAAATAAGCATAGCATGGCTGAGCCCGGAGGATTTTATGCTTTCCGCCAGACTCAGCACAGTATTTCTATTGCCTGTAAAGCTGTTTATAAACATTATGCTTTCTCAAATCTGTCAACGTCGAGAACAAAAATTGTTGCACCGCCAACTGTTACTTCCAGTGGGAAGGATGTTGTTACACCTATGCCGTATGTAGCTGTGGATGGCACAATTTCCTTGCGCTGACGGGAGTGTTCCTTGATGATTTCGATGGCACGGTCTACCTTTTCATCCTCTGTACCGATGATGAGTGTGATGTTGCCGCTCATAAGAAAGCCGCCCTGTGTTGCAAGCTTTGTAACAGAGTATCTTTCCTTTGTGAGAGAATGGGAAACTTCCTGAGAGTCTTCCTTGTTGATAATAGCAAGAATAAGTTTCATACACTTACCTCCTTTGCAAACCATTTGCGGTTTTGTATTTTTCAGCATTGCGCCTGTTATAATCTGCCTTTTCCGCATATTAACACAGAACAATACTGTTCTTTCTGTTTTTATATTATCACTTTTGCGATTAAATTTCCACCATAAAATTGTGTCAGAGTGCAGAAAATTCGTCTATCAGACGTTCCTTGATTGCCAGCATGGCATTCTGTGCCATAGACAGACAGCGTACGCCTTTATCTATGTAGATTTTTGCACTTTCAAAATCCGCCGCACTTTCGCCGCATACACTTACCTTGAGGCCGTATTTTTCGGCACTTGCCACAGTCATCTCAATAAGCTTTACCACAGCAGGATGTGCAGGATTGTAATAGCGTGCCGCATTTGTGTTGATGCGGTCTGCCGCAAGCACATACTGTGTAAGGTCGTTGGTGCCGATGGAGAAGAAGTTTACATACTTTGCAAGTTCTTCACTGATAAGAGCAGCCGACGGGGTTTCTATCATAATCCCCCAGCAGATGTTGTCACGGCTGATAGTACCCTCTTTGAAAAGGCGTTCCTTTACCCTTTCCACCATTTCAAAATAATCGGCAATATCGTTTTCCACACATACCATAGGTATCATAACATTGATTTTTCCGCAGCGGTCAGCAGATACCAGCAAGGCCTCAATCTGTGTTTCAAACAGCTGTGGCTGGCTGTACATAAGACGTACGCCGCGCATGCCCAGTGCAGGATTAGGTTCCTTTTCCAGATTGAGGTTTTCAAGCGGTTTGTCAGCACCTATATCAAAGGTGCGGATTGTAATTTCGTGCCCCTTTGCCGCACGGATACACTCGGTATAAAAGCGTATCTGGCTTGGCAGTGTAAGGTTGTATGTAGTGCTCATAAATAGGATTTCGCTGCGTACAAGGCCGATGCCCTGTGCACCGTTGTTGATTGCCAGTGCAATATCCTTTGGGTCATTGCAGTTGGCGTAGATTGCAATCTCCTCGCCCTTTGCTGTGCGTACAACTGCATCCCGCAGCTGCTGCTGTTTTACGCTCTGACGGTGTTCAAGGCTCATTTTATGGTGAAAGATTGCAGTGATTTCCTCGGTAGGTGCAACAAAAACCTCGCCTGTATAGCCGTCCATAGCCACCATTTTGCCGTCATTGAGCGGATTTAAAATCTCGCTGTCCACACCGCACACTGATGGAGTACCCGTTGTGCGGGCAATTATATTTGCGTGGTTATGGTAACTGCCGCCCTCGGTGATAAAGCCCATCGCAAATTTGCGGTCAATAACTGCAAGGTCACTTGGCAAAATCTCGTCGGCAACTATAATGCAAGGCTCGGTAAGAACAAAACGCTCGCGGTTTCTGCCGTCCAGAATATCGATAACACGGGTGAGTGCATCGCGGATATCGCTGGCACGCTGAGCCAGATATTCATCCCCCACATTTTTCATTCGGTCGCAGTATTCTTCCATTGCCAGTTCTACTGCACGGGCAGCACCCACCTGCTCTTCTATCTGACTTAAAATAAGATTACGCAAACCTTCGTCATCCAGCATAACAACCTGAAAGTTAAGTATGTCCTGATGCTGGGCAGAGGCATGCTCCATAAGGGTTTTAATCTCGTCCTTTGCCAGAATGACAGCCGCATTGAACAGAGCTTTTTCGCGATGGGGTGCAAGTACCACACGCTTGAAACCTGCTATGCGTCGGTTTACAATTTTGATTTTTGCCAGTGTGAGACCGCCGGATGCCGGTGTGCCTACATATTTTACCATTGTTACCTCCACAGATGTGTGTTGTAAACTTTGTTGTCGGATGTATATTATGCCGCAGGGTTATACTATACCCGCAGGCTGTGTTCTGCATTTAAAGAATGATATTTTTTGCCAGACGCAGATAGACGTTTTTTATGTCAGCTGCTTCCAGCTTTGAAAGTATTTTTGCCGCAGTTCTGCTGTCTGCAAGAGGAGTGAAAACACCGCCAAAAGCAGTTTCGGGCGCTTTTGCAAGATAATCCTTTATATTTTCTGCCGTGTAAACCTCTCCTATAGGGGCATCAGCCGCATCCATTGCACCCTCCAGCACCGCAAGAAAACGGTCGGTCATTGTTTTGGGATTTTTACGTTCGGTACGGTTGTATACCTCTGCCGCCAGCTTTACCGACGGATGGCGGTGATAAACCTCCTCGCATCTCTCCATTAAAAGCATTCCGAAATCGGCATAGATTTTATCCAGCTCACCTGTTCTGAAGGCATATGCCCTGCCCTCCAGCTTACCAAACGCCTTGTAGGTGTCCAGATATCCCAGTTCTATATTTCTCTTTGCCGCTTCCGGGTCAAAATCCAGGAAAGAACCAAGGCTGTGCCAGCTTTCCACCCTTGTAATTTTTATATGTGAGTGCTCTTTTGCCAGCGGACGCTCAAAACCAAAGCTGTCAAGGTCCACCTCCACAATTTCATCTGCACCCATTCGGGCGGCAAGGTTGCGTGGCAGATTGTCGTAAAATCCACCGTCGATATACTTTTCCCCATCTATGGTGCGTGCCTGCAGAAAGGGAACCCAGGCACTGGATGCCAGCATATAATCCACCAGCTTGCCCTGAGGAATTTCGTCAATGGAAAGTTCCAGCGGTTTTTTGGTGTTGACATTTACAGTAACCAGACCATAACGGCAGGAAGAAGCACGTACCTTGTCCTCGTCTACAAAGCGGACTATCATATTTTCCAGAGGCGAAAGGCTGATGCCGCCCTCTTTTGCAAAGTTTTTTATAAAGTCCACCGTCTCGTGGGAGATAACCTTATGAGGGATATCCATTACATCTCTGTCACCGATGGAAAGCCACATGCTTTTTGCCACGTCAAAATCGTCCAGTGCGACCAGCGTGCCGTTTAAACTGCCCACAGAAGTACCTGTGACAATATCAAATTTATGCCCCATCTCCCGCAGGGCCTGCCACGCACCTATATGGTAGGAGCCGCGTGCACCTCCGCCTGCAAGCACCAATGCTTTTGCCATAATGTGACCTCCTTTGCAAAACATGTATATCTGCCCTTATTTACAAAGTCTTTTGCTGTGCGGCTGTATGCTGTTATGTTTCTGCCTTTCACACAACACCATTGCACAGCTTGTTTACATAATATTTTATAGCGTAAATGGGGAGTATATTCCTTTGAAAAAATATATTTCCCCATTTTATTTTTAATTATATTTAATTGTATCACAAAATTGTGTTTAAAAACAGTTTTTTATTAAATTATTCCTCAATTTTATCGGATTTATTTTCCAGATTTCTAAAGAATTTGTC
Source organism: Oscillospiraceae bacterium (assembly GCA_017435045.1). GTDB lineage: Bacteria > Bacillota > Clostridia > Oscillospirales > Ruminococcaceae > RGIG3102. The sequence goes on along the minus strand of JAFSFT010000025.1, from coordinate 41,283 downwards.
TTGTTCGTCCTGTTCCCACTGGCTGGTGTAAAGACTGTAGTAGGCACCGCCTTTACGCAGCAGCTCTCTGTGGGTGCCCATCTCGATAATTTTGCCCTCGTCTACAAGGATAATTATGTCTGCATTTTTTACTGTGGACAGTCGGTGAGCAATGATAAAACTGGTTTTGTCCTTTAACAAATCTGCGGTCATGGCATTTATCAGCTGTTCTGTCTTGGTGTCCACACTGCTTGTGGCCTCGTCCATAACCATAATCTTTCCGTCGGCAAGGATTGCCCTTGCAATGCTGATAAGCTGCTTCTGGCCTGTGGACAGCTTGTCGCCGCCCTGACCGATATCGGTGTTGTATCCCTCGGGCAGTTTTTCGATAAAATCGTGTGCCTGTGCCTTTTTGGCTGCAGATATTACCTGCTCCATTGTGGCATCGGGTTTTGCATATTTTATATTCTCCAGCACCGTACCGCTGAACAGATGTGGCGACTGCAGCACATAACTTAAATTGCTTTCCAGCCAGGAAAGGCTGCGTTTGCGGTAATCTGTACCGTCAATTAAAATCTGTCCGCTTGTAGGCTCGAAGAAACGGCAGACAAGGTTTACCAGTGTGGATTTGCCCGCACCTGTTGCACCCACGATGGCAACACAGGTGCCCGCCTTGATTTTTAAGTTGAAATTTTCCAGCACATAGCGGTTGCTGTCGGGATAGCGGAAGCTTACATTGCAGAACTCTATATCGCCTTTTATATTCTCCCAGTTTTCGGTTTTAGGGGCATAGATATCACCATAGATATTCTTCACCTTTTCGCTGTCGTCCACCGCAACAGGGGCTTCCATAAGGTGGTTCACCCTTTCCACATTGGCCTGCAGGGAAACTGTGTTGTTAAGGCACTGGCACAGCTGTTCAATAGGACCTAAAATTGAGAAAGTATAACTGATAAACACCGCAAGAGTGCCCACATCAAATGCCAGATTATTGACCATAGGCACACTGACCGAAACCACAATTGCCACACACATGGATGCACCTGCTGCAATAAGCGGCATAAAGGTGCGTTCCAGATTTCTTACACGCATGGTTTTCAGTTTCATATCATTGTTTACGCCTGCAAATTCCGCCATAATAAGTTCTTCGCCTGCAAGGCCCTTGATAGTCTGTGCCCCTGTGATGTACTCGTTATATGCAGCAGTGATTTTGCTGTTCTGCTTTCTTGCCGCACGGTTAAGCACAATAAGACGGCGCTGAACATAAGCAGTGATTACCCCCAGCACAATAACAACCGCTGTTACAATAAGCCCCAGCTTAACATCCAGCAGTATCATACTGACAAGGATAAAGATAAGATATGAACCCTGGAAAACTATCATAGCAAGACGCCAGGAGAACATACCGCCCATACTGTTTGTATCGTTCATGACACGGGCAAGAATAAACCCTACCGGTGTAACGTTGAAATATTCAATGGAAAGTTCCTGAATATGCCTGTACAGATTGTAGCGCATATCACGGCCGATGCCCATCTCGATTACGATGGCTTTCTGTGAATACACCACCGAGCCCCAGCCCTGAATTACGGCAAGGAGAATAAACACCACTGTAAAGGCCACAATGCCGTCCAGTGTACGCTGAGCAATGAATGTGTTGATGGCATATTTGGTCATCAGCGGAAAAAACGCATCAAAAAATGCGGTAAACACGCAGGTGAACATAAGCCATGCCAGTTCTTTTTTATAAGGTTTTAAATAAGGAAAAATCTTTTTCCACTCGTTGATATCAAATCTGTCGGCAAGAGCGTGCTCGTCATACATAATCTTCACCTGCCTCTGCCTGTGTTTTTTCTATAATATCCTGCTGGATTTTTACAATTTCACGATAAATACCTTCCACACCGGAAAGATATTCGTGGCTGCCCTGCTGCACAATTCTGCCCTTGTCCAGCACAAAGATATTGTCCGCCTGCATAAGTGTATTTACACGCTGACCGATGATGATGCAGGTGGTATTTTTTGTATGGCGTGCAAGGTTTGCACGGATGGCCTTGTCGGTTACGGCATCAACTGCGGAGAGGGAATCGTCAAACATTACCACCTCTGCACCTGTATAGATGGTGCGGGCAATTGCCACACGCTGTTTCTGACCGCCGGAAAGTGTAACACCTTTTTCGCCTACAATGGTATTGTAGCCGTCCTTAAAGGAAAGGATGCTGTCGTGTATGCAGGCAATTTTCGCAGAATACTCTACCTTTGCCATATCTGCCTTTTTATCGGTTATAGCTATATTTTCGCCTATGGTTTTACTGAACAGGAACGGCTCCTGCATTACAAGAGACATATTACGGCGCAGTGAGTGCAGATTGATATTTTCTATATCCACACCATCAATCAGGATTCTGCCGCTCTGTGGTTTGTAAAAACGCAGCAGCAGTGCCAGCATAACACTTTTGCCGCTGCCTGATGCCCCAAGCATTGCCATAGTCTGACCTTTTTCTATCCTGAAGGAAAGGCCATCAAATACAACATGGTCGCCAAAGGCAAAATGAACATCCTCAAATACAATGTCCTTCTCAAACTTAAACTCCGCACCGCTGTTGTAATCCTCCAGAGGAGCATCGGTAATTTCGCTGATACGTCCAAGGGCAACGGTAGCCTTGGACAAATCTCCTATAATCCTGCCAAGGGAACGGATAGGCCAGCTTAACATTCCGTTAAACGCCATAAAGGACACCATATCCCCCGTTGTAACCTCGCCGTTTACTGCAAGTACTGTGCTGGCACACAGCACAAGAATAACCTGAAATACTGTGAGGATATCTCCCCCTGCCCAGAATACAGCCAGCAAATCGCCCACCTTTACCCAACGGTCGGTAAACTCCTGATTCTGCTGCTGAAAGCGGTCAATCTCCCACTTCTGTCGGCCGAAGGCACGCACAACCCTTGGAGCAGACAGATTTTCCTGTGCAAGAGCCTGCAGGTCTCCCTCTGACTCGTCGGCATAGGTGAATTCCCGTGAGATTTTTTTATTGAAGGAAACGGAGAATATGCTGATTGCAGGCACACTTATAAAGCTTATCCATGCAAGCTTTGGGCTGATACCGAACATAAACCAGTATGCCACAGCAATTTTTGCAATTACACGGGCAAGCTGGGTAAACTCCACCACAAAGTTACGTACAAGGTCAATATCGGATGAGCAGCGCTGAATTATATCCCCTGTCCTCACCGATTTGTGATAACTGAAAGAGGCCATCTGCAGATGGTCAAAAACACTCTGACGCATATTGTAGCCAAGATTTTCGCCCAGATTGTGGCTGGCGTAAAGGCGTACCATCTCGCACAAAGCGGTAAGTATTGCCACCACTGCAAACACAGCTATAAGTGCGGCAAGGTTTTTTACCAGAAAGTTTCTTCCGCCAAGGGAGTCTATATAATCTATTGCAAACTGCGGCAGGTCAAAAGGGGCAGTGCCGATGACGCTGTCCACTGTTACCCCTATAAGTTTAGGGCCAAGAAATTCAAAAAATGCCCCGAACACGATAAAGATTATCGCCATAAAGATATATCCCCAGCTGCCTTTGAGCTGGGATAAAAGATATCTGAAACTGTTTGTTTTGGTTTTCATCAGCACCTCAGTTATTTCCAGTTTTTATATACTATATATTTTATCATAAAAATGGTGTATTTTAAACACTATCTGCTCATATATACAAAAAAACAGGGCGGTAAAGCCCTGTTTGTCCGTGACAAAATATTACAGCATCTTTTTTCTTTCGATTGGTGTTGAAAGAATAATCTGTGTGCTGGTTCTGCCCATTTTCTGGAATTTGATGATAAGGCGTTCAAGATCCCCAATTTCTTTTGCATCCACCTTAACAAGATAGCTGTAGTCCCCTGTTACATGGTAACATTCTACAACCAGAGGCTCATTTTCCACCAGTTCCAGCAGATTTTCACGATCCTGCGGAGAGATGGAAACATTGATGATTGCATGCACTGTTCTGCCTATCTTTTTAGGGTTTACAATTGCAGTGTAGCCTTCAATGATGCCTTCCTTTTCCATGCGTTTGATTCTTTCGCTTACGGCAGGTGCTGTAAGGGAAATTGTCTGTGTGATTTCCTTTACTGTAATTCTGCCGTTGTCCTGCAAGAGCTCCAGAATTTTCTTGTCGATACTATCCATAATCTTCCTCCGATGTTTAGTGTGTCTTTATATTAAATCTCAAAATCAACTTTATTTTTCTCACGTTATAGTGCTGGAGGTTTATTTTATAATAATTATATAACTATTTTTTAAGTTTGTAAATATTTATATTAAATTTCATAATTTTTGTAAAGATATGCGAATTTTTTATCAACAATTCCTTTTACCGCAATGCCCTCGGCTGTGTATTCCTCACTGTGCACCACCCCGTTTTCGCGTATTGTATTGATAAGCCCTGTCTGACTGTACGGCAGCAGAATATCAAGCTGTTCCATACGGTCGGACAGTTTTTCGTCAATCTTTTCCAGCAGTGCTTCCAGACCAAAGCCGCTTTTTGCAGAGACACGGACACCATTTTCCATAAGGAAAGGCTGATGCTCCTTGTCGCATTTATTGTAAACAGTGATGATATTGTCCTTATCAACACCTATTTCATCCAGAACACCGCGGGTAATCTCCAGCTGATTGTCTCTGTCTTCGCTGGAGATGTCGCATACGTTGAGAACAATATCTGCATATTTTGCCTGCTTGAGTGTGGATTTAAAAGCCTCTACAAGTTTATGCGGCAAGCGGCTTACAAAGCCTACTGTATCTACAAGAATGGCATTCTGCCCGCTTGGCAGCACAAATTTGCGTGCTGTAGGGTCAAGGGTGGCAAACAGCATATCCTTTTCAAAGATTTCGCTGTTTGTGATTTTGTTAAGCAGGCTGGATTTGCCCACGTTGGTGTAGCCTGTAAGGGCGATAACGGGAACATCGTTTTTCTTGCGTTTTTCGCTGAGGAGGTCACGGCGTTTTTCCACCTGCTCCAGTTTTTCCTTGATAAGGGCAATGCGCTGATTGATGTGACGGCGGTCATATTCCAGTTTGGATTCGCCTGCACCACGGCGTGCACCGCCTCCGCCTGCACCGCCGCCGCCCTGACGGGAGAGACTTACGCCCATGCCGCTTAAGCGTGGCAGCTGATACCTGAGCAGGGCAAGCTCTGTCTGCAGTTTGCCCTCGCTGGTGGTGGCTCGTTTGGAGAATATTTCCAGAATGAGCATTGTGCGGTCGATTACCTCTACCTCAAGAAAATCCGAAATGTTCTTTATCTGGCTGCCTGTAAGCTCGCAGTCGAATACACAAAGCTGCACCTCGTTGTTGCGGCACAACTCTTTTACCTCCGCCATTTTGCCCTCGCCGAGATAATATTTGTTTTCGGGGTTATCCTTGCGCTGAACAACCTGACACACTACCGAAAGGTCTCCTGCTTCGCAGAGATTTTCCAGCTCTTTCATAGAGTCATCAATATCGTATTCGCCGCAGTCCACCCCCGCTATAAGGGTTTTTGTAAGCATTTTTTCCTGTGTGTTGTCAATAATATTAGCCATAAAATCACCGTAATTATATATTTATAGTTTTGTTTATCTTTATTTTTTCACATATCTGTGCTAAAATCGTACCATAAAAGTATAGGGAGGTACAACTTATGTTTTGTCCGAGATGCGGCAGAGCCGTAAGCGAAACAAGCAATTTCTGCGGAGGCTGCGGCCTTTCCAGAGCCGAAATTGAAAAGTACATTGTAAAAACCGAAGTTCCAAAACCGGAAGCTGCTCAGCCACAGCCGGAGGCTAAAACAGAACCCCGCACTGTATCCTGGGAAAGCCAGCCCGCACAGGAAATGCCAAAAGCAGAGCCCGCAAACACCGTGCAGGAAAGCACACAGCCAAGCTTTGCAGAGCAGGAAATTATAGCCGAAGAAGCAAAGAAGACCGAAGAAGCAAAAGCTGAACAGCCTGAAGCCGAACCGGAAGTACAGCCATACAATGAATATACAACTGTAAACCATGCCGCAGGCGAAAATGAACACTCTGCACAGCAGAGCAAAACTGCAGACAGCACAAAATACAGCTACAAAACAGCCGAAAGCACGCAGCCAAACTATACACAGCCAGATTACAGCTATACAGAGCCTGTAAAGGAAGTTAAAAACGAAAACCTTTCCACCGTGGACTTTATCTGGATGATGGTTATATCCGGCATTCCTGTTGTGGGGCTTATCTATCTTATTGTACTTGCTTTTTCAAATGATAACATGAACAAACGATCCTATGCAAGAGCAAGCCTTATTATAAGCATCTTTGCGTCTGTTATCAGCGTTGTGTTTGTAATTGGTTTTATTCTGTCAGGTGCGTGGTAAAGTATAAGTATTAATTTATAAATAAAAACAAAAATGCCCTTGGGTTTTCCCAAGGGCATTGTTTTTGATATTAATTACAGCATACCAAAAAGCATGCAAAGGTAGTGTGCGGCAACACCTGCACACAGGCCGCCGATTGTGTGGCTGAAAAGAGCATCCTTGATGAACTGTCTTTTGTCAAGAGCATCCATCATGGAGATGTGTGTGGAGAGGTAACCGGACCAGCACATACCCATAGCTGTAAATACTGCGATTTCATTGAGTCCTGCAGCACCTTCCGCAATCATTGTTGGAACAAGGCCCATAGCTGCGCCTGTTGCACCAAGAGCTGTGATTGGGAATGCGATGTTGGATGGGTCACAGAAACCGAAGAGGATATCTGTTACAGGCTGGATAACAGCACCAAGTTTTGGAAGGAGTCCAACACCTTCGTATGCTGCACCTGTAAAGCCTGCTGCAGGTGGGTTGAATGTAAGCATCATAACAAATGTGCAGATAACAACAACACCAGGAACAATTGCAAAGCCCATGTCTACACCTGTTTTACCGCCTTCGAGAAGTGCGTTGAGTACGCGTTCAAGTGTGGAGCCGTTAACTGTTTTGAGTTCTTCTTCCATCTTAGGTGCGCCTTTGATGGATCTGTCTGCTTTGGATTCTTCTTTTGTCACTTTGTAGTATTTTTTTGTTGCACGGAGCATAAGACGTACAGATACTACAGAACCGATGCAAGCACCGAGAACGCCAACGAGTGATGCTGTAAGTGCACCTTCAAGCGGGAGTGCAAGCATGTATGTACAAAGGATAAGGCCCATGCCAAAAGAAGTACCAAGGTTGCAGAGGGCCGGAATCTGGTATTCTTTGAAGAATTTTGTAAAGTTTTCGTTTTTTGCTGTGGAAAGAATTGCTGCGTTGTCTGATACAAATGTTGTTACGATACCAAGGGAAGCTGCACCAGGCATGCCGTAGATTGGTCTCATAAGCGGGCTGATAAGTTTGTTGAGAAGGTCAATAACGCCGAATTCTGCAAAGATGGAAGCGATAGCACCTGTAACAACAGAGATAGCCATGATAAAGAAGCATGTGTTGAGCAAGAGGTCGTGTGCTGTGTTCATAATTGTGTTGAACATATTGCCAACGCCCATTACTCTGCCAAGTGCAGCAAGGCCGCCAACAATAACAACCAGAACAACAAATGTTTCAAGAGAAACCGCTTTTTTCTGTTTCATTTTTTCCTCCGGGAGATTGTATATCATTTTTTTATTTTTATATTTCAACAGACTTTTGTCTGTCAATGACAGGATAAGCTTTCTGCCCTTTGCCATATGGGCAGTATTTTATGCACAGACCGCATACAGCACCGCGGCCGATATTTTTGTATTCCCTTTTCATAAATTCACTGCATTTTGCAGGATTGAAAAAGTTTTCCCGGTCGGTTGACCAGTTTTTACCTGATATCGCACCACTTGGGCATTTTTCTTTACATATATTGCAATGTGTGCAAGGATTTTGTGGATATTCTGCAGGATTTTCAAATTCGCAGTCGGTGAAAATTGTACCAAGACGCACCTGTGCACCAAAATCCTTGTGTAAAAACAGACAGTTGTTTCCCATATTGCCAAGACCCGCAAGACATGCAGCCTTTTTGTGGCTGTATCTGCCGCGGTAGTTCCAGCCTTCGTCGTTTATCGACTGGCTGGAGGCAACTGTAATATATTTATATCCTCTCTGCTGCAACAGCAGACCAACTCTGAGAAGGCAATGGTCAATAAAGGCGTTTACACTGCGGTAGTGGTTAAAGTATGTATGGGTTGGTTTATCCTCTATCTCATCGATAATGGCATCTGAAAGATGTACCGCAATACTTATGGCATTGTAAAGGCCGCCCACACCATCTTCTGTATGGCAGAAGCCAACATCGCTTACTCCGAGGGACAAAAGCAATTCTCTGATTTCGTTCTGAATAACTGTCATATTTTTACTCCTGTCTTTCTATTCTACCATAAAATATAACAAAGTATATTGTAAATAATTCCAAATTCGTGGTAATTTTTTGTTTATTATTGCGCAAGTTGTCATATCAAGTTAAAAAAAACAGGCAAGTTTACATTTTATGCCGGGAACGGATTACCTATTTAAACAGATCCGTTTTCATAACCGATGCATTCTGCACCGCTGTTTTTCCGTACTTCTGCTTTATGCTGTCCAGTGCTTTCTGCAGATTTTCCTTTTTGGTATCGTCCTGTGTTTCGGGTGCATCAAAAAGGTTTATCTGCCGTGCCTTTTTATCCTCCGACAAATCCAGTGCCGTCACCGTAAGTGCACGTATCGGCATTTTTACATTCCAGTTTTTCACAAGCAGCTCCAGTGCTGTATGGTATATACTGTCCGAAACGTTGGTAGAGGGTATTCTGCACTGTCGGGTAAAGGATGCAAGTGCAGGATTTTTTATGGTTATCTGCACACCGTTGGCATACAGCCCGTGTTTGCGCAGGCGGTGTCCCACCTGTTCACTTAACACCATAAGGGCAGGCTTTATGTCGCCGAGTCCTGATATATCACGGTAAAAAGTATTGCCGCTGCCCACCGATTTTACTTCCCTTTGTGCATCAAAAGGCATAACGGGACTGTTTTCCAGACCGTTGGCGTAGATGTGCAGGTCGGTGCCGTGCTTGCCCAGCTTGTCCTCCAGCAGCTTAATATCTGCTGCTGCAAGCTGACCAATGGTGCGTATGCCCAATTTGTGCAGCGTTTCTGCAGTATTTCTGCCCACATAGAGCAGTTCCTCAACCTTAAGTGGAAATACAATGTCCCTATAGTTTTCCTGCGAGATAACGGTGATGGCATCAGGCTTTTTGTAATCGCTGCCCAGTTTTGCAAATACCTTGTTGAAGCTTACCCCAACCGAGATGGTAAGCCCTGTCTCGCAGTAAACACGCTGACGGATTTCGTCCGCAAGGGTTTTGCCGTCCGGTGCAAAGAGATGTACGCTGTTTGTTACATCCAGCCAGCTTTCGTCGATGCCGAAAGGCTCCACGAGGTCGGTATATTTGTTATATATTCCGTTTATTATTTTGCTGAAGTATTCATATCTTTCTCTCTGCGGCGGCAGAATGATAAGGTCGGGACACAGCTTTTTTGCAGACTGAATGGTCTGTGCAGTTTTTATGCCATATTTTTTTGCAGCTTCGTTTTTTGCAAGCACTATACCGTGACGGTTTTCGCTGCTTCCGCCCACGGCAACAGGTTTATCCTTAAGTTCCGGATATGGCAGCAGCGACACCGAAGCAAAAAAGCTGTTGCAGTCGCAATGGAGAATTATGCGGTCTTTATTAAGTTTTTCCATAACAATTCTCCTTTCACAACTCATAGGGGGATTATCCCCCTGCATGACGCATTTTTTCACGACACAGCGTGAAAAAATCTGCTGTCACCCCCTTAGAAGAAAGCAGGCTATGCCATTCGGCAGCCTGGCTGTAATAAAGGGATGATTTCCTTGCTTAAACATTACACATCATCGGTTTATGAGGGATGCCGTCCTCGTCAAATTCTTCCCCGACAACAGCAAAGCCTGCTTTTTCATAAAAACCGACAGCATAACTTTGTGCTTCCAGATATATCTGCTTTTTGTCAGTATTTTCCCTCACTGCCGCTATGCCCGCTTTGAGAAGCTTTGCACCCATGCCTGTGCCACGGTCCACTGTGATTACACGTCCCATATAAGCTGTGTCCGCATCCTTTTCAAAAAAACGCAGACAAGCTTTTATGCTGCCATCCTCTGCTTTTGCAAAAACGTGGTATGCATTCCTGTCTTTTCCGTCCAGGTCCTGATAAGGACAGTTCTGTTCCACTACAAAAACAGCACAGCGCAGCTGCAGCAGTGCGTACAGTTCGTCAAGTGTAAGCTGACTGTATTTTTTTACTGTAAATTCCATATTGTCTCCATATATAAAGGGACTGTGGCTGCCACCACCGTCCCTTTCTGATTATTCTGTATACATATACATAGGCTCGCCGCTGTGGCTGTTTGTCGCAAGCTGTGCCACAACCTCCATGTCGCTTTTTGGTGTGACAGCCTCGATGTCCGCCATCATCTCCTCCCATATTGTAGGAGTATACAGCTGGCGGTAGTAGCCCTCGCTGGATGTGGTTTCTTCCATATATTCCACAGCCTGTTCGTATGTGCTTATTTCATCTATAAGGTCAATTTCCAGTGCCTGCTTTGCAGAGTAAATTCTGCCGTCGGCAATTTCTCTTGCCCGTTCATCGGAATAGCCTCTGCTTTCGGCAACAATGCGTACAAACTCGTCGTAGCTTTCGTTTACCAGAGCCTGATAGATTGCAACGTGTTCTTCCTTCATTTCGCTGCCTGCAGAGCCCATGCCCTTGTTGTCTCCGCTTGTGATAAGAATTTCTTCTATACCAAGCTTATCGTAAAGTCCTTTTACATTTGTTGTGGAGATAATAACGCCGATAGAGCCTGTCCAGCAGTTTCTGTTTGCGGATATATAGTCTGCTGCACAGGAAATATAGTATGCACCAGATGCCGCTGTGGAATTGAAATATGCGTGGACAGGTCTGCCTGTTTTTTCCTTGTACTCCATAAGCTTTAAATACATCTCGTCACTTTCGTACACTGTGCCGCCGCCGGAATCCACATCGAGGAAAATGCCCGTGTTGGTTTCGTCCTCCATAAGTTCGTCAATATAGCTGAGCGTTGCATTGTGGTCGTAGCCTATTCTGGCTGTGCCCTCGTTGCCCGACTGTATTGTGCCTATTACATTTATAATTGCAAAACTTTCCGCAGGTTTTGCTGCATCGGTAACAGTTACGCCCGACAGTTTGCCAAGTCCCAGTGCCGCGGCAAACACCGCTGCCGCACATATTACGGCAACGATAATGAGAAGTGTCTTTTTGGTTCTCTGACTTTTCAATCAAACCACCCCTTTTACCCTTATTTGTCAAATTAAAATGTCATTCTGAGCATCAGCGAAGAATCCCGCCCTGTACCTCTTGTTTATGCACAGGGATACTCTGATTAACCCGAGAGATTCTTCGGGGCAAAAGCCCCTCAGAATGACAGTATATTTTCAATTATTTGTTTTCTTCCCAGATAGGTTTCTTAAGACGCCATGTGCCTGTTTCGTCCTTATAGAAGATATCTCTATTGTAGAACTTGTCGATAATCTTCCAGAATTCTGTTTCTGTGTAACCTACAAATTCGCAGAAATCACGCACACATAGCGGGTCAAGGTTATGGTCACGTTCCTTTATAACCCTGATTGCTTCTTCTCTTGTAAGCATACCGTAACGGATATAGCGTGCTGTATAGTCTGTTGCTGCTGCGTGGCCGAATTTAGGATATTTGAGCCAGGAGTGCACAAGGTATGCACGGGAGTCAATCTGGTCAAAATTTTCAGCGTGATGCTGACGGTCCCATTCGTGTGTAAGGTCGTGGAAACCGCGGCTTTTTGCCAGCTGATAGTTTTTGTAGCTGTTCCATGGCAGGAAGTAGGAAAGATACATAGGGTCAAGGCGTGCAAGGTCTTCCTTGCTTGGTGCCTTTGTCAGTGCAAGTGCCGCTGGGTCGATACCCCAGGACAGCAGTTCTGCTTCGTCCATACCGCTTGCAACGCCGTTTTCAATCTGTCCGCGTGCGGAGTATGTTTCCTCATCTTCGCATCCGCCATATTCAAAGCTTACATTTTCGCCGTAAACCAGCAGCATTGTGTTGAACTTTAGTGCCATATGGAGAGGGAATGTATAAATATGTCTGTCAAGGTACCATGTAGGCTTACCGTATTTCTCAAACATATTCTTCATCAGAATTTTCTGTGTTCTGATATCAGGCTTGCAGCTGATGATAGGGCAGCCGAATTCCTCGCTGATGTTTTTAAGGTTGTGTCTGCCTGCCTCTGTCATAGGGAAGTTGTCCTCTACAGTAAAGAGGATAGGGTTCATCTTCATAACTTCCTTCATGATATAAACCTGGAAGTGGCTGTCCTTGCCGCCCGAAGCAGCAACCGCACAGTCGTACTGGCCGGGGCCGTTGCATCCGCGGTATTTGTCGCACAGGGCTTCAAATTCTTTCCAGCGTGCATCCCAGTCTATGTTTTTGCGTGCTTCGTAATGGTTGCAGGCTGTACACACACCGTTTTCGTCAAAAACTATGCCAGGGCGTGTATCAGGCATTGTACATTTTTTGCAGTATCTCATAAGGTTTTCTCCTTTCAGATTAACCGATAATATTTTAATCCGTATTGCTGTGCCACATCACAAAACACCTGCAGCACACAATACTCCACTTCATTTATAGTACCATACTTTCCGGGATAAATAAAGATAATATTGTGAATTTTAACATTTAGCCACTATACAAAATCCGGTGCAAATGTTAGAATTGGAATAGCTTAATTTTAAGAAACGGAGAACTTTTGATGAAATCAAAATATACTCTCAAAACTTTGGTCATTGACCTTGTGTATGACTTTATCGGCTGTATTTTATATGCCGTAGGCATCAACAGCTTTATTATTCCGCAGGACTTTGCATCGGGCGGTGTAAGCGGTATTGCCCTTATCATAACCTACCTGACAGGACTGCCGAACGGTACCATAACCTTTATACTCAACATTCCTCTCATTATACTCTCCTTTAAAATTTTAGGGCACACTTTCCTGCTTAAAAGTGTAAAAACCCTTGCAATCCTTACATTCTGCATAGACATTCTCACCCAGCCTTTCCCTAAATATACAGGTGATGCCATGCTTGCGGCAATATGCGCAGGTCTTTGCATAGGTGCAGGGCTCGGCGTTGTATATCTGCGCGGTTCTTCCACAGGCGGCAGCGATTTTATCACCCTTTCTGTACGCAAGCTTAAGCCTCATATGTCCGTGGGCACAATCACATCTACCATTGACTATGTAATCCTCGGTGCAAGTATAGTGTTCCTTGGCAATGTGGATGCCGCACTTTACGGCTGCGTGGCAATGTTTGTTTCCGCCAAGGTACTTGACCAGATTATGTACGGCGGCAACAAGGGCAAGATGCTGATGATTATAACCGACAAAGGCACAGAGGTAGCCAACGCCATTTTTGAAACCACCGAACGCGGTGTGACGGTTGCGGATGTACGCGGTGCATACAGCGGCAAGGAAAGACAGCTTATTATCAGTGCTATGAGTCGCCACGAAATGCCAAAGGCCAGAAAAGCTGCATACCTTGCAGACGAAAAGGCATTTACAATGATTACCAACACCGACGAAGTGTTCGGCGAGGGCTTTATCGACCCGAGAGAAGATTAGTTTTCTGCAGTGATCCGTAACATATTCTGTACATCGCTGCAGATATGATTTTTATCGAAAACAAAAATATCAGAGAAGGTTTAAACTATGAATTTTGATATCAAATATATAGTTCTGTGGGGCTTTATAATTGTCAACATCGTGACCTTTATAATGTTTGGCATAGACAAATACAAAGCAAAAAAGAACAAGATGCGTATAAGCGAGCGCACACTGCTGACATGGTGCATACTTGGGCCTTTTGGCGGATATGTAGGTATGTACCAGTTCCGCCACAAATATAAAAAGTTCCGCTTTCAGCTGATACTTTTTGCAATGTGTCTTGTGCAGTTTGCAGTATTTTTTGCAATTTCATTTTTTATGAAATAGGACAATTATTACTGTATGACGGATATGTCCGTTCAGTCAGCCCAAAGTATCTGTAAATATAAAATTGAGGTGTTTTATGTCCAAATACATCCTTTCTCTTGACCAGGGAACAACCAGTTCCCGTGCAATCCTTTTTGACAAAGAGCAGAATATTGTGGCGATGAGCCAGAGGGAATTTACACAGATTTATCCCCGTGACGGATGGGTTGAGCACGACCCTATGGAAATCTATTCCAGCCAGTATTCCGTTATGATGGAGGTTATTGCCAAAAGCGGTGTATCTCCTGAAGAAATTTCTGCAATAGGCATTACCAACCAGCGTGAAACTACCATTATGTGGGACAAAAACACAGGCAGACCTGTGTATAATGCAATTGTGTGGCAGTGCCGCCGTACAGCCGACATCTGCGACAAATTAAAGGCAGAGGGCTGGACAGACTATATCAAAAACAGCACAGGCCTTGTTATCGACGCATATTTTTCCGCAACCAAAATCAAGTGGATTCTGGACAATGTGGACGGTGTTCGGGAAAAAGCTGAAAGAGGAGAAATCCTTTTTGGCACAGTTGACAGCTGGCTGGTGTGGAAACTGACAGGCGGCAAGGTACATATTACCGACTATACAAACGCAAGCAGAACAATGCTTTACAACATAAATACTCTTAAATGGGATGACAGACTGCTGAGTGCACTGGATATTCCAAAATCCGTGCTGCCTCAGGTGCTGCCAAGCAGCCATATCTACGGCCATGTGAATATTCAGGGGGTGGATATACCGATTGCAGGCATTGCAGGTGACCAGCAGGCTGCACTGTTCGGTCAGGGCTGTTTTGAGGCAGGCCAGGCCAAAAACACCTACGGCACAGGCTGTTTTCTGCTGATGAACACAGGCGAAAAACCCTGCTATTCCAACTCCGGCCTTGTTACCACAATTGCTGTGGGCATTGACGGCAAGGTGCAGTATGCCCTTGAAGGCAGTGTATTTATCGGCGGTGCGGTCATTCAGTGGCTGCGTGATGAGATGCGTTTTATCGCCGAAAGCAAGGATGCCGAATATTATGCAGCAAAGGTAGAGGATACAGGCGGGGTTTACCTTGTGCCTGCCTTTACAGGACTTGGCGCACCATACTGGGATATGTATGCCAGAGGCTGCATTGTAGGCATTACAAGAGGTACAAAAAGAGAACATATTATCCGTGCTGCACAGGAGAGCATTGCATACCAGTCTCTTGAACTGGTAAAGGCTATGGAAAAAGACTCCGGCACTGTGCTTAAAGTGCTGAATGTTGACGGCGGTGCAAGCCGTGATGCCTTCCTTATGCAGTTTCAGGCTGATATTATGGACAAGGTGGTAAAACGCCCTAAAGTAAAGGAAACCACCGCGCTTGGTGCAGCATACCTTGCAGGGCTGGCAACAGGCTTCTGGACCGATAAAGAGCAGCTGATTGCAAGCCGCAGATACGACGGCAACTTTGAGCCTTGTATGGAAAGCGAAAAGCGGGAAAAGCTTTTCCGTGGCTGGCAGAAGGCCGTGGGCAGAAGTATGAACTGGGCAGATTAAAATATTGCAAACAAAATGCAGATGCAACACGCATCTGCATTTTTTATTGCTCCTGCTCAAAGAGCTGTTTTTTCTTTTTCCATCTGTCTTTTCAGACGGTCGGCAACTATGGTGATAAACTCCGAGTTTGTAGGCTTGCCGCACACATCATTTATGCCACAGCAGAAATACTCATCGACTACTGCCAGATTACCGCGTTCCCATATAAGGTTAATGGCAGTACGCATAGAGCGTTCCACTCTGCTTACGGTAGTGCCGTTAATATCTGCAATATATCTGTACAAACCTTTTGTAATTCTGTTCATAAGTTCCGGCTGACAAACCGCAAGTGCTATGCTTTGCCGCAGATATCCGTATCCTGCAACGTGCATTGGTGCAGCCATATGCTGCAGCATCCTGCCGGCATAGTCTTCAAGATATTCAAATTCAGACATTCTGTCTCTGCTTTGTGCAATAACTTTGTCGGATATATCAAGCAGCAGCCTGAAATCGAACGGACGCAGCAGATATCTGTCAAACCCTGCCTCCATTGCACTTTCTATTATGTCTTCATCGTCAAAACTTCCCTGAACCACAAACAGCTTTGGACTGTATGACTTATCACAGCACAGTTTTTTCACTTCCACCGCATTGTAATGCGGCATATATATTTCCATAACTGCTATATCAGGGCAGATTTGCTCTATATTCCAAAGCATCTTTCTGCCGTCAAATTCAGAAAAATACACATCTATGTTTTTGTCTTCAAAAAAGCTCTGCAGTGCTTTTGCCTGCTGCTGGCTTTTTTCGCAAAACAGAATTTTCAGCCTTCTGGCTTCCATATATTACCCTCTTTTATCATTTTGGTTTGTCTGATGTTTATTTTATACATATGATAACATCTGCACAGGCATTGTTCAATTTTTCGACAAGAACCGACAAACATCATACTTTGCCAATGCACAGTCTGTCTTCTGCAGAAATTATGCGTAAATATAAAATTTATACGTTAAGCAGACATACGGAATGTACAGCAATACCCTCGCCGCTGCCTGTAAAGCCAAGGCCTTCCTCGGTTGTGGCTTTTACCGACACACATTCAACATCCAGCCCCAGTGTGCGTGCAATGTTTTCTCTCATTGTGACAATATGCGGTGCCAGCTTAGGCTTCTGACAGAGGATTGTTGCATCCACGTTTTCGATTTTTGCACCTTTTTCGTCCAGCAGCTTCTTTACACATGACATAAGATAAAGGCTGTCCGCACCTTTGTACTGAGGGTCGGTGTCAGGAAAATGCTTGCCGATATCTCCAAGAGCCATAGCCCCAAGCAGTGCATCGCTTACTGCATGGGCAAGCACGTCAGCATCGGAGTGTCCAAGCAGGCCCTTTTCGTACGGAATTTCCACGCCGCCAAGTATCAGTTTTCGGTTTTCCACCAGCTTGTGAACATCATAGCCGTGACCTATTCTCATTGTTTTCTCCTTTTTTATATCTTCAATTGTTGTGATTTTAAAGTTTTCGTAGCTGCCTTTGCAGATTGCCACATCATAGCCTGCCTTTTCAAACAGCTGGGCATCGTCGGTGATGGAAAAGTCCGTATTTTCCTCAAGCAGTTTTTTATAATCTGCAATTTCAAACACCTGCGGTGTCTGTGTTATATACAGTTTTTCCCTTGGCAGAGACTGTGCCACCACATTGCCAGCCGCCATTTTGATGGTATCCTTTACAGGCACACAGGGAATAGCCGCCTTTGTCTTTGATGCAGCGGCAATGGTTTCGTTTATTATTTCATCACTTACAAAGGGACGTGCACCGTCGTGTACTGCCACAAGGCCATCGCCCTCTATGGCAGCAAGACCGTTTGCCACACTTTCGGCACGCTGACTGCCGCCGCGCACAACCGCTGTAACCTTGCTGTAAGCTGATGTAATTTCTTTTATAGATTCAATATTATCCCCTGCCACAACCACAATGCTGTCAATAAGAGAGTTATTCTGGAATGCCATTGCCGAGCGTTCCACCACTGAAATCCCCTCCAGCTTGTACAGCATTTTATCAAAGCCTATCCGTGTGCCTTTACCTGCAGCAACGATTATGGCAAAAACTTTTTTATCAAGATACATATATACCTCCCATATTTTCACAGGTTGGATTTTATGGGTCTATTTTACTATATAACAACGCAAAAGACAAATGCTGCTTTTCCGCTTTCGGACAGAAATCAACCCATATTACAGACCGCACATTTTATCTGTAAGAAACCGTTTATAATATTTCAGCTTTGCATAGGTGTTTATCTGGTTCATATACACAAAGTCGTATGCACCGCCCACTGCGCCTACAATAGGCACACCCTGCAGAAATTTCATGTACAGAAGTTCTGCGGAAAGGCATTTTGAGGTTTCGGCTATAAGCTGTTCCAGAGTTTTTTCCTTGCGGAATTCGTTGTTTTCTATATAAAAATCAATTTCCTCATCAATGGCACGCTGTTCCTCGCCAAAGGTAACAGCACCCTGAATAAGCAAAAGAATAAACTTGCGTTCCTCATCAAAACGGTAGTTTTTGCCATAACTTGCAGCAATCTGATATAAACTTTTAAGCTGCAGAGATACAAACAGCACAATATCAGGGATACCTATGCCCAGCACACCAAGGCCAACCCCTGCCGCTGTGGACACCGCAAGATTCAATCCTGAGGATTTACCCGCTTCTTTATCAAAATTTTTAAGGGACTTGCGGCTTGGCTTTTTCTTTGCCGCAAGAACACTGTTTACGGCAAATTTTTCCTCCGCTTTGTCCTTTCTGTAGGTTTTTTCGATAACACCTGTGCCCTTTTCAAACACCAGGCCGAAAGCTTTTGCAAACGCCTTGTCCAGTGTGGACTGCAGATTTTCTGGCACCTTGCTTTCCAGCAGAGCATTAAGCTTTGACTGCTGCTTCTGTGCCTTTTTAGAAAGAAAAGCGGCCTCCTGCTTTATCAGTTTGTCCCACTCTTTCTGAAGCGGTGTGCGGAATTTCAGAAACTGCATATGTCCCCTCCTTTTAACCTTTTAATTTATCAATATATTATCACATAATTATTTCCAAATGTTGAAAAATATTGGGGTTTCACAAAAATAATCCTTTTTGCCATATGGAAAAAGCCATTATATTGTGATAAACTTAAAGACAGCTATAAAACATTTACACCACAAAGGAGAAATGCAATATGAAAATGTTCCAGAACACAACTCAGGTACACCAGTACGCTGACTGTGCAGAGTTTGTAAAAGAATTTAATATCGGCGAAAAAGACTTTATTCTTGCAACAAAAACAATATACAACAAATACTTTGCAGGCATGGATTTAAAGGCAAAGGTTTTCTTTAAATCTGACTACGGCAAAGGCGAACCTACCGACGGTATGGTAAATGCTATGCTGGCAGATTTCCGCAAGACAGACTGTAACCGTGTTATTGCTATCGGCGGCGGTGCTGTTATCGATATGGCTAAAATTCTTGTTCTGGGCGGAAACGGAGATGCCGCAGACTACTATCAGAGAAAAATACCTCTCGAAAAGGTTCTGCCTATTATCGCTGTGCCAACAACCTGCGGTGCAGGCAGCGAAGTGAGCAGTGTTTCCATTGCAGAATTTGTGGATATGGGTACAAAGGTTGGCCTTGCCGACCCGTCCATCTTTCCCGACTATGCAATCATTATTCCTGAACTTTTAACAGAGCTTCCATACGACTTCTTTGCAACAAGTGCAATTGATGCACTTATCCACGCAATTGAAAGCTACGTTTCTCCAAGAGCAAACCTTTACACAAGAATGTTTGCTATGAAAGCAATGGAAATTTTGCTTAAAGGCTTTAAGAAAATTGTTGCAGAAGGTCCTGAAAGCAGATTTACAATGCTTGAAGACTTCCTTGTTGCTTCCGACCTTGCAGGCATATCCTTTGCAAACGCAGGCACAGGTGCTGTACACGCAATGAGCTATCCTTTAAGCGGTGCTTACCATGTAACCCACGGGGAAGCAAACTATCAGTTCCTTACCGAAGTATTCAAACATTATCAGGCTGCAAACCCAACAGGCTTTATCACAGAGCTTAACGAATTTCTCGGCGGCATCCTTGGCTGCAATGCTGATGATGTATACCCTGAAATTGAAAAACTGCTTGCAGGCGTTATTGCAAAAAAACCTCTGCACGAATACGGCATGAAGGAAAGCGAAATTGAAAGCTTTGCAATAAGTGTTGAAAAAACACAGCAGAGACTTTTGAACCAGAGCTATGTAAAATTCAGCATTGAAGAAATGATGGAAATTTACAGAGCACTGTACTAAAATTTATTACATACAGCAAACCACGCAGCATACTACTGCGTGGTTTTTATTTGTACAGGCATTTTGTCACAGCAAGGCAGGTATCCCGCTCTCTTTTATTTCTTACAAGCAAAAAAGGACATACAACCGGTCGGTTGTATGTCCCTATATTTTTTATGTACTGCTTTTAATGTGTATTTATTATTTCTTTTACAGCTTTGTGCCTATGTCACTCTGTACCTTGCAGATTTTGCCAAGTACCTTTTCTGCAGGCGAATTAATGGAAATATACCCCTCCAGAGACTCTGCCTTTGCCCTGAGCATTGCAGATTTAGGATAGGTAAATATCCAGGCTTTTCCCTTGCCGTTTCTGGCCTCCTGCACCAGATTTGCAATGGAGGAGTTGCCGTCAAAAGCAATCAGCACGCAGTTTCTTCGCTCGAAAATTTCGTAGTTGAAGGATTTGTATATGCCCATCTCCTGGCTTTCGGTAGAGATACGGATGCCCTTTATCTGTGCTTTCTGCAGACGGTTCATCTGCTTTTGGTCCATAAGGGCAGGGACGATGCTGTACACATCAAAGCCCTTGTTGTTTTTTACAATGTATCCCTCGTGGCCACGCAGGCTGTGCCCCACCACAAAGAACACCTTACCGGGGTCAAGATTTTCCAGCAGAGTGTCCAGCAGCATTTTATCACTTCCGGAAATACCGCCTGCAGATTTTGCTGTTGTAAAGCTGCCACCTGCAATAACCACAGGATACTTGTCCCATGGAAGTTCGCTAACTTTATGCTTAAACACAGGATAAGACGGTTTTTTGTCTATTTCAAATTTGACATCAGAAATCTCATCATCGCACTGTGTAAGCTTGCGGGTATAGTATTCCAGCACACTTTCTGTACCGGCAGTTTTTGCAAAAGCTGCACTTTTTTCGGCAAAATTTTCTGTCTGTCGTGCAATTACAGCGTCCTCTGCCTTTTTCATTGCAGCAAACTCGCTGTCGGTAATTTTGATAAAGTTTGTAAGTGCCAGCTGTTCATCTATGCTGTCGGTGCCGTAAAGGCCGTAACCGTCCGTACCCATTACACAGGAAATCCCGTGGGCAAGATAGCTTTTAAGCGGATGAACACGAAGGTCAATAATATTGTTAAGACGCACATTGCTGGTAAGCTGGAATTCCAGAACAATATCGTGCTCACGGATTTTATCCATCATCTCTTTACCCTGACGGCTTTTGAGGCTTGCACAGTACAGGCCATGGCCTATACGCATATACGGGAACGGCTGACCCGGCAGCAAAGAATCCTCCACAAGGCTGACAGCTTTTGCCATATTGCTTTTGAGCGAGTCGTTTTCCCCTGCATGGACACGGATTGTCCAGTTGCGGTCGCGGCTGGCAATACGGGTTACAATTTCTTTTATAACCGCCTTAAGTTCGGCAATGTCGTTTATCTCCTCGCCCACAAAGTCGCTGCCCACAACGTAAGGGTCTGTGCAGACCACACGCAAAGCGCTTATAGCGTCAGTAAGGTAGTTGCCCGTGGTGATATTCTGCTTTACCAGTGTCAGCGGTATACGGCGGATTGCCGCAAGAAAGCGGATGTCTACCCCTGTCTCTGCCTTTACAAGCGGCATTATGCGGTGTATCTGCTGCAGCATACGGGCGTTGGAAGCATCCTTTTTAACCAGTGTGGTGTCGCTGATTTCCACATATTTTATATGCCGCTTCTGATATTCCCTGCCAATCCACAGCAGCGTGTCCTCGTACAGGGTATTCTGTGCATAACCCGGGGTATTCATATCCTCAAGCATCTGTCCAAGATATCCGCAGATATCTTTATCCTCAAGCCGGGAAAAATCCGGCAGGTCAATTGTATAGTCAGACGGTGCCCCTTTGGTAAATACATAACGGTAAAGATACAGCTTTTCAAGGTTTGTAAAAACCGCCTGTGCACCCTTGAGCAGCGAGAGAGAACCACGGATTTTGTTTATATTTTCCGAAGAATTTTCAAGGTTGTTAAGAATGAAATCTGCAAAATTGATAAATGTATTGTCATCAATCCTTCTGTCTCTGTGCTTGCCCGAAAGGCCTGTAAGGTCAAGGGATTTTTCTGCCTGTTCACGGCGCTGTGCCACAAAGGCTTTCTGCTGCTCTGTCATAACCAGCTGCAGTTTTTTGATGTAGTACAGCGGATAGCGTATCTGATGCTTGATTGCAAGGGCAATAAGAATATCGGCAGAAAGGTTTGCGTTGCCGTGGGTGTGCAGGTCGGTGGACAGTTTTACTTCCTGCGGAACATAACTTTTAAGCAGTGTCTCGCGGAAAGAATATTTGTAATCTGTGGTCTGACTCATCAGTGTTTTTGCAATGGCAGGAATAAGGCTGTTCACCTCCATTGTGCCATCGGGATAGATGTTGGCCAGCTTTGTACCGCCCAGACGCAGTATGTATACCTTTTTGCCGTCGCCCTTTATATAGCATGGTATCTGGCCTTTGATTACAGGACGTCCATCCTGCATATCTGTCCGCTGTCCTGAAATTGCCGCAAAATTATTTATAAGGTTGTGGGACAGATGCTCCGCCGCCATAATTGTGTAGCTGAGGACAGAATTTTCCATATCCAACAGCACTGCAATATCCTTTTCCTTATCCAGATAAAATTTCCCGAAATAGCTCATATTATCACCTGCTGATTATGCCGTTTAACTTTTACGCTTTTTTTAATTGTATCATATATAAGAAAAAAAGACAGAGGTAAAACAGAACCTCTGTCAATATTTATCCCGCTGCACCATACACCCTTGCTGCATTGTCCATACTGAACAGCATATTCTGTGCAAACACGGCATATCCCCGTGTGACCTGATTTACAAACACATGGGTTACCGCCCCCACCAGCCTGCCGTTCTGGATTATGGGGCTGCCCGACATTCCCTGCACTATGCCTCCTGTATTTTCCAGCAGTTCCGGGTCGGTTATACGCACGACCATATTCTTGTTCTGATTTGAACTGGTAAGTGCCACCTTTTCAATGACAATTTCGTATTCTTTTGGCTTTGTGCCGCTGATTGTTGTCAGTATAGTGGCAGGGCCTGTCTGCACCTGTGCAGGGGAAGCCACCTGCATCATATTGTTACACGGAGCAGAAAATATGCTGCCATAGACACCGTTGGTGCTGTTTGCCCACACCCTGCCCATTGGAAATTCCGATGTAAACACTCCTTTAAGTTCCCCTGCCTCCCCGTTTGAAGACGGTGTACATCCCGTTATTCTTACCGGCACAATCTCCCCCGACAGCAGAGGAATATCCTTTTGTGTATCGGTGTCCCTTATGCCGTGGCCCAGCCCTGCAAACATTCCCTGCTGTACATCGTAAAAAGTCATTGTGCCAACACCCGCAGAGGAGTCCCGCACCCACATACCTGTGCGGTATACATTGGCGGTGCTGTCTGTTACAGGAACAAGCTGTACCTGCATCTGCACACCGTCCCGCAGAAATGTAACGGTTACAGGCCTGTCACCGTTTTGTGTTATGAAATCCTCCACCTCGCTGTTGCTCTGCACACTATATCCGTTCAGCTTTATTATAACATCCCCAAGCTTAAGCTGTGCCGCTTTTGCAGGGCACCTTGTACCGGCTGCAGTCTGTATGTCGGAAAATCCCACCACCATAACTCCGTTGCTGAACATCTTTATGCCAAAAGGAGTACCTGCCACCGACACAGTGCGTACAGACTGTGCCTGAACATTGACCTCTTTTACAGGCAGTACGCCAAACAGCTTTGCAGTATATACAAGAGGGCTGCTTTTGTTTCCAGACACATACTCCGCACCGCCATGCTGTGCCGACAGCTTAATCATGGGCAGACTTTTTATGGATGGATTTTCCCCGTTGGAAAGATAGATATTATCGGGTACAAGCCCTGCGACATATATAGAAAAAGCGGCTGTAAGTGCCGCTGCGGCAAGTGCAATTTTTACGGTTTTTTTCAGCATAAGATACCTCCCTGCAGATAAAACTATTATGTGCAGTTATATAGCTTATATGTCAGAAAAGAGTGGGAAATTATGCTTATAGCAAGGGATATTACAAAAATTTACAGCACTGCAGAGGGAGAAAACAAAGTACTGGACAGGCTGTGCTTTCACGGCAGAAAGGGCGAAATGTGCATTATCACAGGCCCCAGCGGCTGCGGAAAAAGCACCCTGCTTAACGTGCTGAGCTGTCTTGATACCGCAAGCGGCGGTCAGCTGGAAATATGCGGCAGACCTGTAGGACAAAGCCACCGTCATCTGTGCAGCATACGCCGCAACGACATTGCCTTTATCTTTCAGGGTTACAACCTTATATCCTCGCTGACAGCACTGGAAAATGTGGAGCTTGGGCTTAAGTACAGAAAAATCCCCCGTGCCCGCCGCAGGCTTATGGCAAAAAAGGCTCTGGCTTTGGTGGGTATGGAACACAGAGAAGACTACCTGCCCCATCAGCTGTCGGGCGGACAGCAGCAGCGTGTGGCTGTGGCAAGGGCGGTGGTGCTGCGGCCCAAGATACTGTTTTGCGACGAGCCCACAGGCAACCTTGATGCCGAAAGTGCAAAGCTGGTGCTGGACAGTATTGTACAGCTTAAAAACAGTGGTACCTTGGTGGTGATGATAACCCACGATATGTCGCTGCCTGAGCTGGCAGACAGAGCATTTGTGCTGGAAAACGGAAAGCTGCTGCAGAAATGACAGCCTGCAGTATGTACACATAAGGACAGCCCGCAGACATCACTCTCAGTAAAAGGTGATTTTACCAGTCTTGCTCCGTTTCTGACGCCTTTTACTTTGCTTTCATCCGCCACACCGCAAAAGCCCGCATAAAACCGTTTCTGCCTGTGCAGCAGACAATTTTCTACTGCGAAAAAAAGCGATATTGTACCCTTTTATATATTGTTTTGTCGTTTATTGCCGAAAGGTTTGCAAGGCTGATTTTTCCGTGTTAACATAAGGATGGTTTATAAAAGGCTGTTAAATAAGATGCATTTAGGGAGATTCTTTGAATGATTACCAAAGAACTGAGAATTTTATTTAGCGAGCAGAACCCTGAACAGCAGTCAGGGATAAAGCACTTTTTTGACAGCAAAGGAATTAAAACATACTTTTGTGCCAAGGACGGCAAAGAGGTATTAAAGGAGATTGACCGTATTGCTCCGCAGGTGGTTGTACTTGATGTATTTTTAGCCTCCCTGGATGCAATCGGCGTAAAGCACGCCTGCGAAAGCAAGAGTACCTCGCCAAAGCTGTTTTTTGCCTGTGGCAGCTGCGACAACGAGCGGATTGCAAACCAGATGTATGATGCGGGGTTTGACTATTATATGCTCAAACCTTATTCGTACGAGATGCTGCTTGCCAGAAGCGAACAGCTGCTGGGTGCCGCCTTTGGCAAAAAAGTGCAGGATTCCGACCTTGAGATGCGTGTAAGCGAAATACTGCACACAATGGGTGTGCCCGCCCACGTAAAAGGCTACAGCTTTCTGCGACAGTCCATAATTATGGTTATAAACGAACCCGATGTTATAAGCCTTGTTACCAAACGGCTGTATCCCGATATAGCCAAGGCCAACAGCACCACTGCAAGCAGAGTGGAAAGAGCCATACGTCACGCTATTGAGATTGCCTGGGACAGAGGCAATGTGGAGGTTATGAACGACTATTTCGGCTACACCATAAACAATATGCGCGGCAAGCCTACCAACAGCGAGTTTATTGCAATGATAAGCGACAGAATGCGTCTGTCGCTGAAAAAAGAAAGGCTGATATAATCAGCACCATACTATCCACAGGACATTCTGCCATAATGCAGGATGTCCTGTTTATTTTTAAACAGCTTTGCTGCCTTTTTCATTTCAAACTGCACATATAATATTTCTTTTATTGAACAAGATATACAAAAAGCAGATGTTGGGTTATTTTCTACAAATATATCATTGATTTTTTGTGTATAGTGACGTACAATTGATGTAGATTAAAAACAATTTATCAGGAAGGTGCAGTATGAGAAAATTTGACACTCAGGTTCAGTATCTTAAATACAGAGTACTTAAAGCTGTTGCAAAGGAAGCCTTTGAGGGCACTTTGCTTGAAAATATTACCGAAATTCCAAAAATGATTGTTCCCCGCGGTCAGTCCACATTCCGCTGCTGCGTTTACAAGGAAAGAGCCATTGTTTCCGAACGTATAAAAATTGCAATGGGCGGCGACAAAACCAATCCAAACGTTATCGAGGTTATCTCCATTGCCTGTGACGAATGTCCACAGGGCGGCTATGAGGTTACAAACGCCTGCCGCGGCTGTATTGCCCACCACTGCGAGGATATCTGCAAACGCGGTGCAATTACATTTGACGAAAATAAAAAGGCACATATCGACAAGAGCAAATGTATTGAATGCGGCCTGTGTGCAAAGGTTTGCCCTTACAGTGCAATACAGAACTTTAAACGTCCCTGCGAATCTGCCTGCAAGGTTAATGCTATCAGTATGGACGAACACAAAGCAGCTAAGGTTGACAACGACAAATGCATAAGCTGCGGTGCCTGTGTTAATATGTGTCCGTTCGGCTCCATTACACAGAAATCCTACATACTCAATGTTATCGGTCTGCTTAAGGAGTCAAAACGTACAGGCAGCCACGTATATGCTGTTGTTGCACCTGCAATTGCCAGCCAGTTCAACTGGGCAAAGCTTGGTCAGGTGGTTACAGGCATCAAAAAGCTTGGTTTCTACAGTGTAGTGGAAGCAGCACTTGGTGCTGATATGGTAGCTCTCAGCGAGACAGAGGAATTTCTGGAAAAAGGCCTGCTGACCAGCAGCTGCTGCCCGGCTTTTGTTGATTACATCAGAAAATATTATCCTGAACTTACAAAATATGTAAGCCACAACAACAGCCCTATGGTTGAAATTGCAAAATATATAAAGGAAAAAGATCCACTGGCAAGGGTTGTATTTATAGGTCCATGCACAGCCAAAAAGATGGAATACAAGCAGGAACACGTTGACGGTGCTGTTGACACAGTTATCACATTTGAGGAACTGCAGGCTTTGTTTGACGCAAAGGATATTGACCTGAAAGCACTTGAATCCTCCATGCTTTACGACGCCAGCGAGTACGGCAGAATTTTTGCACGCAGCGGCGGTCTTGTAGAGGCAGTAAAACAGGCTATCCGTGAAAAGGAAGCTGACGAAAAAGCATTTAACCCTGTTGTATGCAGCGGCATAGATGAATGCAAGGCAGCTCTTGTACGTCTTTCCAAAAACCTGCTTAACGGCAACTTTATCGAGGGCATGGCCTGTCAGGGCGGCTGTATCAACGGTGCAGGCAATCTTACACACAGCGTTAAAAACAAGCTGCAGATTGATGTTTACAGCGAACATGCCATGGAAAAAACAATCAAAGGTGCTGTGAAATGTGCAGATATCCGTCCGAGAGAAGAAAAGGGCGTCCGCAATCTGCCTGCTGAAGAATAATATTTCAATTTATACATTGTCTTAAATATATACACCACCCGATGCACATCACATCGGGTGGATTTTTTTACCGCAATACCCCTTAAAAGCCATTTTTATACTATGGTAATTGTGTGAAATGGGTTGCATTTTTATGGTTTGGATATATAATAAAGGTTGTATCTTTCACAATTTTCGGCCTGTGGAAATATACCGCTGTATATGCCGCAAAGCCGTTTATGGTGCATATTTTATTTTAAGGAGTATATAAAATGAAAAAACTTTTAAGCCTTGTGCTTGCTCTGACACTTGCTGCAACAGCTTTTGCAGGCTGCAGCCAGCCAGGCGAAAGCGGTACAGAAAGCGAAAGCGGCACAGAAAGCAATTCTTCTACAGAGGTAAAAATTGAAAGCGAATACTTCCTCAGTGACTACTTTGATGAAGAAGGCTTCTTCAAGGATATAAATCCTGCTGACTATGTTACACTGCCTGACTACAAAAATGCAGTTATCCCTAAAGTACACTACACCCCGGGCGAATTGACACTTCAGCTTGAAATTGAAGAAATGCTGGCAAGCTATTCCACAAAGGAAACAATTACAGAGGGTGTTGTTGAAGACGGCGACACACTGAACATTGCATACGTTGGCAAAATCGGCGATGTTGCTTTCAACGGCGGCAGCACAGGTCCTGAAGGCACAGAGGTTACAATCGGTGTTACACAGTATATCGACGACTTCCTCCAGCAGCTTATCGGCCACGAGGTTGGCGAAAACTTTGATATTGAAGTTACATTCCCTGAAAACTACGGCAACGAAGAACTCAACGGCAAGGATGCAATCTTCAATATTACAATCAATTCCATCATCGAAACAAAACTGCCTGAACTTACAGACGAATTCTGTGCTGAAAAGTTCGGTGAAAAATACAACACAGTTGAAAAATTCAAAGCACAGCTTGAAGAAGACCTTAGCAAGGAAATGATTAACAGCTATCTGTACTCAAACGTATTTGCAGAAGCTGAAATCAGCGAAGTGCCTGAAATTGTTACAGAATATGTAAAAGCTTACATCCTTTCCACATATGAAATGCAGGCTATGAGCTACGGCTTTACACTTGATGAATACATTGCACAGATTGGTTTTACATCAAGAGATGAATTTGCAGAATACTTCCAGGCAGATATCGATCTGTTCTGCGAAGATTACCTTATCTTTACAGCTATTGCAAAGGCAGAAAACATCGTTGCAACAGACGCTGATGTTACAGAATACTTTGAAACATACCTTGGCGGCAATGACACATCTATGGCAGAAGAACTTTACGGTATGCCATATCTTAAATTTACAGCTCTGCAGAACAAAGTGCTGAACTACCTTATCGAAAAAACACCAAGAGAAAAATAATACCAGAAAAGTCACGCAGATTTGCGTGACTTTTTTATTTGAAATTCAATCAATCCGCCGTGCCGTATTTTTATATCTAAAAATCCACGTTTTATTTGCTTTAATACCTGTTTGCATATATAATGTAAATGTAAAATTGTGTCTGTAAAGGAGCTATCTATGGATATACAGGACAGCCCATTGAGGTTTTTAAAGAGAAACCTGAATATAAAACGAGTTACCCACCTTGTAAAACGTGGTTATAATTCCATAAAAAACGAGGGTCTGGAGGCTACACAGCGTAAAATCCAGTTCCGTGTAAATCTTATGCTGAAAAGGGATGTATGGCAGTTCCGCAGCGATATTCCGCTGAAAAGGGAACTGAAAGCACAGAGAGAAGCGGTTTTCCCATATATGCCAAAAATCAGCATTGTGGTGCCGCTGTACAACACACCTGATAAATTTCTTATGGAGATGGTGGAAAGTGTTGAAAAGCAAAGCTATGCCAACTGGCAGCTGGTGCTGGTAAACGCAAGCGGCAGTTATCCCAAAATTGAGGCAAAGGCCGCAAAGGACAGCCGCATAACCTATGTTGTGATGGAAAAGAACCTTGGCATTGCAGAAAACACAAACTTTGGTTTTAAATACTGCGAGGGCGAATATATTGCCCTGCTGGACCACGACGATGTTATCCTTCCCAATGCCCTGTACGAAAATGTAAAGGCAATAAATGAGTTTGGTGCAGATGTACTATACTCCGACGAGATAACTCTGGACGGCAACCTTGAGCATCTTATCCAGTTTCATTTCAAAATCAACTATGCTCCCGATTTTCTCCGTGGGGTAAACTATATCACCCATTTTCTTGTATTTAAAAGAGAGCTTGCCGAAAAAGCGGGCTTTTACGAGGACAAGACCTTTGACGGTGCCCAGGACTTTGACCTGACACTGCGTCTTTGCGAAAAGGCAGAATGCGTATACCATATTCCAAAGGTGCTCTACTACTGGCGCGGTCACGCAGGCAGTACAGCAAACGATATGTCCGCAAAGATGTACGCATTTGAAGCAGGCCGTGCCGCCATTGCCGCACACCTTGAACGTGTGGGCTTAAAAGGCGAAGTTTTTATACAGAAATGGCCCGGCAGCTACCGTGTTAAATACGAAATTGACGGCAACCCAAAAATCAGCATTATCATCCCCAATAAGGACAATATAGAAGACCTTTCCCGCTGTCTTGCATCCATAAAGGAAAAGGGCGGCTGGGACAATGTGGAGGTTATTGTGGTGGAAAACAACTCCACAGAACAAGCCACCTTTGAGTATTACGAAAAGGCACTTGAAGAATATGATAACCTTAAGGTTGTATACTACGAGGGCGGTTTTAACTTTTCTGCAATCTGCAACTTTGGTGCAGAGTATGCCACAGGTGGCCATATACTGCTGTTGAACAACGACGTTGAGTTTACAAGCGAAGATTTTCTCGTTGAGATGCTTATGTTCAGCCAGAGAAAAGATGTTGGTGCAGTAGGTGCAAAACTGTACTACCCTGACGGCACACTGCAGCACGCAGGTGTTATCATTGGCATAAACGGCAGTGCAGGCCACAGCCACAAAGGGCTGCACAATGCAAAGGACAACACAGGGGATATGTATCGTCTTGTTACTGCACAGAACTACATGGCGGTTACAGGTGCCTGCCTTATGGTAAAGACAGAACTGTACAACAAATATAAACTTGACGCAGAAAACTTTGCCGTTGCATATAACGACATAGACTTCTGCCTTAAAATGTACGATGACGGTTTGCTGAATGTGTTTACACCATATGCGGAAGGCTTCCACTACGAAAGCAAAAGCCGCGGCAGTGATACCGACAAGCCAAACCCACGTTATGAGGGTGAAAAGGCACGTTTTGCAGCAAAGTGGCAGAAGTACTTCAACTACGGCGACCATTATTACAATCCGCATTTTACACTGCTGTATGAAAACTACGGATATAAATAATATATAGTTGTGTCACAACTTGCAGGAGCGAACTTGCGTTCGCAGGTTTATGTACTTTTGTGACCAAAAGTACCAAAAGTCCCGCTGATTGCGATGCAGCGGACCCACGCCAAGATGTACGCGGCTCGCTATCCGCCTCATTGTGCTGGCCCGCCTGCGCACGTCGGCGGACACGACCGTCTGCTGTCGCAGCCGACCTTTGACGCGGCCGCAGATTGATACAAGGGGCTCCGCCCCTAAACAACCCCCTTGAAAATCCTTACTAACTTTATAAAGGACAACTATGATTTTAAAAATTAGACGTATAAAAGAACTTTTTGCTCTGTTTTTTGAATATGTAAAAACAGAAGGTCTTGCAGGCACAACAAAGCGTGCAATCGGCTTTTTCCAGCGTAGGATGAAGGCAAAAAAAGGCCGCTTTCTGCCGCCAAAGGATGCCCTTGAAAGACAGAAAAGCTATAAATGCACATCTGTTGAGGACGGCATTATCAGCATTGTTACGCCGCTGTTCAACACCGATAAAAAGCACCTTGCAGAATATGTGCAGAGCTTTTTGAACCAGAGTTATCAGTATGGCGAACTCTGCCTTGCCGATGCAAGCGACGAAAACCACAGCTATGTGGGCGAATATATAAAAAGCCTTGACAGCAACAAAATCAGATATGTAAAGCTTGATAAAAACTACGGCATTGCAGGCAACCAGCAGAAGGCTATTGACCTTGCAAAAGGCGAATATATCTGTCTGTGTGACCACGACGATATCATCAGCCCTGACGCCCTTTATCAGATGGCAAGGGCAATTGATGACACCAATGCAGATTTTATCTACAGTGACGAAGCACTATTTGACAGCGACTGGACAAACCCTATTGTTGCACACTTTAAGCCCGACTACAGCTATTACTATATGACCAACTGCAACTACATCTGCCACCTTGCCTGCATCCGCAAATCGGTTTACGAGGCAGTTGGCGGCTTAAATGATGACTACAACGGTGCACAGGACCACGATCTGTTTTTGAAAATCAGCGAGATTAATAACGTTAAAATCCACCATATTCCTAAAGTTCTCTACTACTGGCGTGTGCACGCACAGAGCACAAGCGGCGGCGTTGATGCAAAGCCTTATGTTACACAGAATGCAATCCGTGCACTGGACCACCATCTTGCAAGAATTGGCGTAAAGGGCAAGGCAACAACAGGCAAATTCGGCTCCACCTACAAAATCGACTATGAACTGACCGAAACGCCATTGGTTTCCATAATTATTCCAAACAAGGACCATATTGACGACCTTTCCAAATGTCTTGACAGCATCTACGAAAAAACCACCTACAAAAACTTTGAAATTATCGTGTGCGAAAACAACTCCACCGAAGAAAGTACCTTCGAATATTATAACAAAGTGGAAAAAGAACACGATAATTTACACATTGTATACTACAAAGGCGGTTTTAACTTCAGTGCAATCAACAACTTTGCCATAAAATCCGCAAAAGGCGATATGTATCTGATGCTCAACAACGACATTGAGATTATAAACGGCGAATGGCTGACCGAGATGGTAAGCCTTGCAATACAGAAAAATGTGGGCATTGTCGGTGCAATGCTGTACTACCCTGATGACACTGTGCAGCACGCAGGGGTTATCACAGGGCTGGGCGGCTTTGCAGGACACAGCCACAAATACCACCGCAGAGGCAAAAGCGGATATATGTTCCGCCTGTCCTGCGTGCAGAACCTGTCCTGCGTGACCGCAGCAAACCTGCTGGTGACAAAGGAGGCCTACGATAAGGCAGAAGGGCTTGACGAGGAGTTTACTGTTGCTTTCAACGACGTGGATTTCTGTCTGCGTGTGCGTGATATGGGTTATCACGTGCTGTTTACACCTTATGCAGAATGCTACCATTACGAAAGCAAGAGCCGCGGCAGCGACAAAAAAGGCGAGAAGAAGGAACGTTTTGAGGGCGAAAGAAACCGCCTGCAGAACCGCCACGGAAAAGGCCTGCTTCGTGACCCGTTCTACAACCCAAACCTTACACTTGATATGGAGGATTTCAGCGAAAGCAGAGTTCTTCCGAAATACGATGAATAAAACAGTTAAAAAGGAGATGCCAAGGTAGTTTCCAATAAGACAGCATGAAAACATTACTGGCATAGGGTAGCTGCCGTACAGGAGTGCGACAAGAAAAATTGGTGATACTTGGTTTTCACAACCAGGTATCGCCTTTTTCTATCTTTAACAGAATGTTTGAATCTTACTGGAGGTACATATGATGCAGAAACTGAACTATATCCGTTGCGGTGATTACTATATTCCCGATATTCGTTTACCGGAGGAAAATAGACCTATTGGTCGGTGGGGGCGTATGCACAGAGATTACATCAAGGAGCATAACCCTATCCGCTTCAATGATCTGTGTCTTAGCGGCGAACTGTGGACATATCTGGCTGATTTGAATGAGCAGGCACAGAGCCGCCTTGAACTTATCATCGAGCAGATGAAGGAATCTGAGGGCGTGACAGAGCAAATGAAGCAGCACGATCAGATGGCATGGGTTGGAGTCATGAACAGTATCCACAACCGAGCCGAAGAAATTGTTCTGTGTGAGATGATCTACGAGGAGGATGCGGTATGAGAATCCTTGAAGAATTTTGGTACGGCAACATTGAACCAACCGAGTATGACACATCCTCTTGCAAAGAATACAAGAAGCTACTGGAACTGATTTGCAGGAATGAAGAAAAGCTCAAAGCCACTATGACGGACGAGCAGAAAGAACTGTTTGAGAAATACACCGATTGTGTGCGAGAACATCAGACCAATACAGACTGTTTGATCTTTCAGAATGGCTTTAAGTTGGGCGCAAGAATGATGTTGGAAGTCATGAAAGAATAACCAGATATTGAATCATGCCCCCATCGGTGCAATCGATGGGGGCTATTTTCTACAGTAAGGCAAATTCACCTCATTATATCAAACGAAAAACTCATGATTTCGGGAGAATATCTTGAAAAACAGAAGAAACTGTGTTATAATAAATTTTAACTATAACCTTGAACGGAGAGGTGCTATGTCAGTTAGTTATGATAAGCTCTGGAAGCTTCTTATTGATAAAAAGATGAATCGCACGGAACTCAAGGATTCATCCGGGATTAGTTTTAATGTGCTTGCCAAGATGGGAAAGAACGAATTTGTATCCATGGAAAGCCTTATGAAGATTTGCGCCACTCTTAACTGTAACGTTGGCGATATTATGGACTTCTTACCAGAAAGTGAGGGATTGCAGGAATGACACCAGAGATGCTGGCTACACTAACCGAACAAGTTGCCGAACTTGTTCAGACCTACAGTAATAACTATCCGCAATTCCAGAGAGCAACCTATAACGAGACTCAAGTCCGTGTTGATTTTGTAAACCGCTTCTTCAAACTCCTTGGATGGGATGTAGATAACGAACGTGGATTGCCACAACACCTGCGTGAAGTTACCCATGAGGCTACCGTAGTTGTAGAGGAAGATGGCATCCATCGCAGCAAAAAACCAGATTATTCTTTCAAGGTAGGTACGGAAGTCCTGTATTTTCTTGAGACAAAGAAACCTGCGGTAAACCTTACTATCGATGCAGCTCCGGCATTCCAGCTGCGCAGATATGGATGGAGCGGAAACTTAAAAGTCTCAGTGTTGACCAATTTCACCGATCTATATATCTATGATTGTTCTGTTCGTCCGAGAGAAGGCGATGACATTGGTGTCGCAATGATTGCTCACTACCACTTCGACGAGTATGTGGAACGTTTTGAGGAAATTTACAACATGCTGTCCAAAGAAGCAGTCTTGACCGGACAGTTTGATCGCCATTTCGGTAACATTCAGGGAGCTCTTCGTCGTGAACCGTTCGATCAGTATTTCTTGGATCAGATTAGAGCATGGCGAATGATGCTTGGCAAGGATATTCTGCGCAACAATCCAAATGTTGATGTAGAAACACTCAATATTTTTGTTCAACGAGTGCTTAATAGAACAATTTTCCTTCGTATTTGTGAGGATAGATGTTTCGAGAATTATGAGTCGCTGAAGGCTATTACGACATACCAAGATCTAAGGACAATGTTCGCTGCGGCAGATCAGAAGTATGATTCTGGATTATTCGAACTCTTAGAAGAAGATCGCCTTACTGTGTCTGACTCAGTTATTATCGAGATTTTTCAAAGCCTGTATTACCCCAATAACTCCTATGAGTTTGGTGTAATTGACCCGTATATTATTGGTCAGATTTATGAACTGTTCTTGGATGAGGCGCTTGTAATCCGAGAAGATGGACATATTGAGACGCAAGAAAAGCCCGAAGTAGTTGACTCCCAGGGTGCAGTCAATACCCCAAAAAACATCACTGATATTATTATCGAAGAAACGCTCCGTCCTCTGTATGAAAATAAAACTCCCGAAGAAGTAGCTCAGTATCGCATTGCAGATATTTGCTGCGGGTCTGGCAACTTCTTGCTGTCGGCATTTGAATACATTGTAAACTATCATATTGAGTATTATCGAAACCATGATAGAGAAAATGCTGAGCGAAGAGGCGATATTTATCAACTGGCTGGCAGTACTAATTATATACTTTCTTACGAGAAAAAACGCTCCATTTTGAAAAATAACATCTTCGGCGTTGATATTGACCCTCTGGCTGTAGAAGTATCAAAGTTTAGCTTGCTGCTAAAGGCGTTGGAAAATTCGTCCTTAGAGGAGGCAGAAGCTTTTCATCAGCGTACTAATCAACGTATCCTTCCTAATTTGGACGAGAACATCAAAAATGGTAACAGCCTTGTGAATATGGCTTATGCACGTTTTGATCGATCTGTTTATCAGAATATTTCCTTGATGAACAAGTTAAAGATGTTCGATTGGAATGCTGAGTTTGGCAACCAAAAGTTTGATGCAATTATCGGTAATCCGCCCTATATTCGTGTGCAGAATATGGTGCACTATTCCCGAGAAGAGTATGATTTTTATAAGAGCAGCCATTCTCCCTATGTAACCGCACAAACTGATACGCTCGATAAGTATTATCTGTTTATTGAAAAAGGACTTGCACTGTTAAACGATGGCGGAATGTTGGGTTATATCGTCCCGCACAAGTTTATGAATATCAAGTCAGGCGCTAAATTGAGAGAATTGCTTTCTTCCAATTCCAGCGTTAAGAAAATTCTGCATTTCGGAACTCATCAAGTTTTTGAAAACAGAAGCACTTACACCTGCATCTTGGTATTATCTAAGCAAGGCCATGAAGAATTCCAAATTGGTTTTGTTCAGGATTGGAATCGGTTCTTATTCAATCATGATACAGAATGCTTGACCTATCCGGCTGCTTATATCAGTGGTCAGCCGTGGTCGTTCTTGCCTCAAAATATTGTTGCACATTTGGAAGAGATTTCGCAATCTTGCGTTTCCCTTTCTACTTTGGTTGACATTTTTGTTGGTGTTCAAACAAGTGCTGACCAAATCTATATCATTCACGCTGATCGTGAAGACGAGAATTTCATTTACTCTCACGATAGACAGGGGCGTGAGTTCCAGATAGAGAAAGGAATTCTGCGTAAAAGTATATATGACACACAACTTGTCAGTTACGAGAAAATTGAAGCAAATAGCTACATCATATTCCCGTACAAGGCGGTAAACGGAAGACCGGTTCTATATAGTTTGACAGAAATGACAGAGGATTTCCCTCATGCGTTAGCATATTTGAATCGCTTCAAAGATAAGCTGGATGAACGCAATATGCCTGGACGCACGACTGAAAATTGGTTTGCGTTCGGACGCAGTCAATCTTTAAGACGTTTCCTTGCAGGAGAACATCTCGTTTGGCCTGTGCTTTCTACAAGCTCAAATTATGTCTATGATAATGACATGGTTGTCTTTACAGGTGGAGGAAATGGTCCTTTCTATGGCATAGAAAAGAAAACTACTTCTCAGGAATCCATTTTCTATATCCAGGCAATTTTGAACCATTGGCTAATGGAACTCCTTGTAAAAAGTAGAGCAAGCACCTTTAGGGGAGATTACTATTCTCATGGAAAGCAGTTTATTGCTACCCTGCCTATTTACAAGATTGATTTTGAAAATCCTACTGAAGTTGCCAAGCATCAGCAGATTGTTGAGATGGTGCAAAACATCATGCAGTTAAAAGAGCAATTAGCTTCTGCGCCTAACGCCACTCGTCGTACAGTTTTGGAACACTCCATCACAGCAATCAACGCTGAACTAAATAGCGTAATTGATGAGCTTTATCAGGTAGAATCTCAGGAAGTCGAGGAACAGGTATGAAACCGATTGAAGGATATAACAAATTAAGAGGCGGATACTATACCCCCGACAAAATTTCTGAATTTATTGCAGAATGGGCCATCCGTAAAACATCTGATTCTGTTTTAGAGCCAAGCTGCGGTGATGGTAGTTTTTTGAGTGCCATAACCACTCGTTATAAAGAGTTGGGAGCTACGGATGAGCAAATTCGGAACAACGTACTTGGAATTGAATTGGATGAGGTTGAGGCTGAAAAGTCGGCACAATATGGTACAACTGTGGTATGTAAAGACTTTTTCACATACTATCAAGAGAATATCGAAGATCAAACTCAATTCGATGTGATTGTTGGGAATCCACCTTTCATTCGCTATCAGCACTTTACAGAGGAATATCGTAAAATCGCATTTGCTTTGATGAACAAACATGGGTTTCAACCCAATCGCCTAACGAACATTTGGCTCCCATTTTTAGTGCTTTCTTGCAAGGCATTAAAGCCAACTGGTCGTGTTGGAATGGTTATTCCCGCCGAACTGTTCCAAGTTGACTACGCTGCTGAAGCAAGGCAGTTCCTCAGTACGTTTTTTGATAAGCTAACACTCGTTACATTTAAACGACTGGTCTTTGATGACATACAGCAGGAAGTTATTCTTCTGCTGGGTGAAAGAGGCTGCGATAAGCATGGTATTCGTGTTGTAGAACTGGATGACATGGCAGATTTGATTGCACAGGGTCAAACATGTTTAGAGAATACCGAGCTAAAGGAACTCGATCATAGCCGTGACAAATGGGTAAAATACTATTTATCCAACGAAGAACTGGACTTGCTGAAACGGCTTAATAGTGATCCGAGAATTTCCAATTCAACTGATTTGTTTGAAGTGAATGTTGGTCTTGTAAGTGGCGAGAATGACTTTTTTGTCATGAACCAGGCAACGGTAGAAGAATTCAATCTTCAACAGAGTGTTATCCCTATCATTAGCCGTTCCGAGCAGTTAAAAGGTGTGCAATTAACAAATGAGGATTACAACAATCTGATTGAGTTAGGTAAAAAGGTGTTTTTCTTTGCTCCCGGAAACGAGGAATTTGATGCCTTGACTGATGAACAGAAGGCATATATTCAGTGGGGCGAAAGAAAGGGCTTCAACAAAAATTATAAATGTCGCATAAGACCAAGATGGTATCATGTTTCACAGACTTGGTGTGCCGATGCTTTTCTAATTCGTCAGGCGCATTTGTATCCAAGGATGATTTTAAACGAGAAAAAAGCACTCGTTACTGATACTCTTCACAAGGTAAGATTCTTAGAGGGCATTGATGGAAAACAAGTTGCAGCGGCCTTTTTGAACACATACACGTTCGCTCTTAGTGAAACACTTGGCAGAAGTTATGGCGGAGGAGTCCTCACCTTTGAGCCAGGAGAAATGCGAAAAATTCGCATTCCTATGCAAATGGCAGACCAATTAGATCTTCAAAAGATTGATGCTTGGCAACGCCAAGGCGAGATCGATAAGGTTTTGGAATATACAGACTCCATTTTGCTTCGCAAGGGTTTAAACTTAACAGAGCATGAAATCGAACTGCTGCATAGTATTTGGAAAAAGATGTGTGGTAGAAGAATGACTCGAAAGAATCAAAGCGAATAAAGAACTCAATTATAATCCGTCGAGCAGCAACTATCTGCTCGGCGGATTTTTTACTTATATCGAAGTGGAATTTTATTGAGTTTGGTTTATAGAAATTCGACACGACTTTTTATCGAGGTTGCATACCCCCACGTCAACGTAAGTTGCGTAGGAATTTGTCGTTGTGTAATTTCAATCCAACGAATTGAATTATTCACGATTTCGTGATATAATAGTTAAAAATGTTAGGAGGTGGATTGCCATGGCCGTAACCTATAAGAAATTATTTCACTTACTGATCGACAAGGGCATGACGAATGCCGAACTAATGGAACAGGCAGGCTTTAGTGCAAATATCATTACCCGAATCAAGCGTGACAATTATATCTCTCTCGATAGTATTGAGAAAATTTGCAAAACTCTACAATGTGGCGTTGATGACATTTTAGAGTTCACCCCAGAGAAAGAAAAATGATTAATATTACAGTGGATGCACTCTTGAAGCATCTTATTCTTACAGAAACTAAGGTGCATACACGTTTGAAGCGACTTGGCGCCGCATCGTTGCCAAACTGGAAGAAATCCTGCCGCTGTGTGAACGGCTGAAATGAGGTGTTTTAATGAAAAATTTAGATCGTAAAGTCACACTGCTATGTCCTCTTTGCGGTAATGATCAGTTTTCATCATTGGACGAAGAGTTTGAAGATCTTCTTCACGCAAGTGACGATGTACGAGTTCGTTGCTCTGATTGTGGTTCGGAATACACGAAACGAGAGTTGCTCGATAGCAATGCCGCAATAATCGATAATGCTGTAGATGAGCTTGCGCAAGATGCAGTCAAAGAACTTGAAAAAGAATTAAAGAAAGCGATGAAAAAATGGAAGTTTTGATTAACACATTGAAGGAAATGGTTCCTTTCATAAAAGATTGGGGTGCGCTGATCATCGCAGGTATATCTCTGTTAGTTGCCATCATTTCGCTGATTAAATCTTCAAAGGCACAACGCCTCCAGAACAAGGTTAATGAACTGGAACTCAAGATTAAGCAGAATGAACTGGACAAGATAGCCAAGGAGAAGGAAGATTCGGTACTTGCATGCGTTGAGGCAAGATTTATTACTGTGGGCAAAGGCAAGCACAGACTGAAAGTTTGGAATTCTGGAAATGCGACCGCTTATAATGTAACTGCCCGATTTGATGGTGATGTTGGAATTATGATTATGGATCGAGAAAAGCAGCCTTTTGAAGAATTGGAGGCAAGAAAAAGCTATGAATTGATTCTAATCACGCATAATGGTTCTGCATCAAAGTTTAGAATAATCACTGAATGGACAGATTCGAGCGGCAAGCAGCATACCAAAACACAAATGGGCGATTTTTCGTAAATCTACTTATGTTTGTTTTGTTTCGGACTACAAATCACATTTGATAATTGAGAGGGGGGTATCAATGGATCACAATGATCGAGAACAATTTTGGATAACATTATGTTCTTTGCCCGGAAATGATATTGTGGCAGAACGAGAACAGCTATTCAAATCAATTAAGTATCCAATGTTACTTTTTCGGTATCGTCCTGTCAGCACAAAAAGCTTGGAAGCGCTCAGAACAAACAAGCTCTATTTTTCTTCTGCGAATTATTATGATGATCCTTTTGATACCTTTCTTCACATCGACATTGAAGCGATCCGGAAAGAGTATCTAAGTGCATTCCAGACTCCGGAAAGTACAGAAGCTGTTGTGGATGGTGTTAAGTCATTGCTTGGGAATATTCTCTCTGAGGAGCAAGCAGCGCAGTTTACGGTTGAGAATGTGACAAACGCGCTTTCTCACGGGCTTACCAAAAGCTTTCTGAATGCAGCGCTTTCACTCCGTGATGAAGTTAAAAAGGATACGTGGTCAGTTTGTTTCTCCGAAAATGGGTTTAATGAGGTTCTGTGGCTGAAATATGCAGATCAGCACAGAGGTTTTGTTCAAATCTACGACCTTGAAAACAATGACAACTTCTTATGCGGCAAGCAGGAAAAATGTGCAAATTGTGGAATCAAGAACTACGGAACGCCGCTATATCCGATTTATTATTCGGACACGCCTTATGATGCAACCAAATTTGCGAAATTCGTTATGCTCCGTAAAATAGCAGAGACAACCGCAACTCAGATTCCTCCAGAGCTATATACAGGTATGGGAAGTGCTTTATGGGAACAAGAAAGAACGACCCTAATCAAAAAAGAGTGCCATAAATACGATGAAGAATGGCGAATGATAACTGGCTGCATTATGAAGCCGCCGGTGATGATGGAATGGATCCCAAGCGGTATAATTCTCGGTCTGCGAATGGACGTAGCAGAGGAAAATCTTGTTGTAAGTATGGCAAAAGAGGCCGGAATCAAAAACATCTATAAATCCTACATAAATGCTCAAAACAAACTGGATGCTTATCTTTTGAAATTGTAATCTTGCCCGCCAGTGCCTGAGCAGTTGAAATGAGGTGAAAGCAATGAGGAGAGAAGAATACGCTTGTCCTAATGGGTGTTCTCTTCCACCCAGAAAAAAGCAACTTAGGGAATATAGCAACGGTACATATGG
>JAFSFT010000024.1 GCA_017435045.1 Oscillospiraceae bacterium | reverse complement strand
CCTCTATCTGTCTTGGCAGACGGTGGATTTCGTCTATAAACAGAACATCGCCTTCCTCAAGATTTGTAAGCAGAGCTGCAAGGTCGCCCGGTTTTTCAATTGCCGGGCCCGATGTAATGCGGATGTTTACCCCCATTTCGTTTGCAATGATGCCTGCAAGTGTGGTTTTGCCAAGGCCAGGAGGGCCGTAAAGCAGCAGATGATCCAGTGCCTCGCCGCGCATCTTTGCAGCCTCGAGATATATGCTGAGATTTTCCTTGATTTTTTCCTGACCTACATAGTCGCACAGACGCTGCGGGCGAAGATTGCTTTCGCTGTCAAAATCTTCGGCGTGTTCTATTGGACTAATCAGTCTTTCGTGGTCTGTAAAGCCGATTTCATTTGCCATTAAATCTTACCTCCTGCTATCAGTCTGAGTGCCTGTTTTATAAGTGTCTGGACATCAGCGTTTGTGTCCAGCTTCGCCACCGCCATTGCCGCCTGACTCTGTGTATAGCCAAGCGCCACAAGGGCACTGATTGCCTGGCTTACATTGCCCGTTGCGGCTGATGCTGTGGAAATATCCTCAATTGTAACACCACTGAGTGTGGTATCTGTGAATTTGCCTTTTAATTCCAGCACAATACGCTGTGCCAGCTTTGGCCCAACCCCCTGTGCCGCTGTAAAAACCTTGTAGTCTCCGCTGGAAACCGCAAGTGCCACACGGTCAGGTGTAAGGGCGGAAAGGATTGAAAGCCCTGCTTTTGGTCCCACACCGCTTACTGTTGTGAGAATTTTAAAGGCACGCTGTTCTTCCTTTGTGGCAAAGCCGTAAAGGTCAAGTGCGTCTTCCTTTACGTTGAGATAGGTGTAAAGGGTTGTTTCCTCGCCGATTGGTGCAATTGCCCCCTGTGCTGTCTGCGGCACAGCCACAAGAAAACCCACGCCGCCGCAGCTTATTACAACCTCGTCCAGAGATTTTTCTATTACCTTGCCTGTAAGTGAATGTATCATAGTATTTACCTTTGGTTCTGTAAATTTTGTCTGCCGTTTTATAAACAGCATCTTTTATGGATGTCTGCCATTTATCTGCCAAGATTACGCAGCTTTGAACGGTAGGAATGGCAGTGACATATAGCCACAGCCAGTGCGTCGGCAGTATCGTCAGGCTTCGGCACCTTTTCAAGACGCAGCAGCAGTCTTGTCATCTCCATAACCTGTTTTTTAACCGCCTTGCCATAACCTGCAACCGACTGCTTTATCTGCAGCGGAGTATATTCAAAAACGGGGATATTGTTGTTTTTTGCACATAGAAGAATTACTCCTCTGGCCATTGCAACCTGAATAACAGTCTTCTGGTTGGTGGTAAAGAACAGCTGTTCAATGGCAATTGCCTGAGGATTTGCCCTTTTTATAACAGCGTCCAGCCCCTCGTAAACCTCTTTAAGCCTGTCTTCAAAGGGTGTGTGTGCCTGTGTGGTAACTGCGCCGAACTCCACAGGGTAAAATTTATTGTTTATATATTCCACCGTCCCGTAGCCTACAATTGCATAGCCCGGGTCTATACCCAAAACGCGCATATGTCCCCCATTATCACATAATTTAACATCTTATTTTAACACGAAAATCGCAATATGTAAATTATATATTTATATATATTGTATAAATTCACATATATTCTTCTGGGATTTCCGTATCTCCTTCAAACGATATCTGAAGCGGTTTTTTACCATTGCTATTTGCGGAAGAATGTGGTACAGTATTTTCAACATCTTTATCTTCAGTATGTCCCCCACTATTATGTGGGGAGTGTGGGACCAAATCCCTTATTACTGACGTTGAAGGTGTTATTTTTTTGGGGGTTATATCGACGATATCATAAATCATTTCTTCATTATTTACATTAATTGCATACACAGCATCAGCTGTATATCCTTCATCATCAATCATGAAATCAACTGTACCATGGTTATAACTTGGAAATTTATTATGCTTACCTGGTTTTCCATAATTACCGTTTGGTTCATTCCTTACATCTCGAGTTGCTTTCACAATATCGTCTATATTAGAAGCCAGCCTGAATTTCTTATATAGCACCCCATCGTACATAAAAAATCCTTTTTTTCGTGTGATGTGC
The DNA here is from genome assembly GCA_017435045.1 of Oscillospiraceae bacterium. GTDB lineage: Bacteria > Bacillota > Clostridia > Oscillospirales > Ruminococcaceae > RGIG3102. The sequence continues at coordinate 17,733 of JAFSFT010000024.1, read as the reverse complement.
ACAAACATCTGTTTATATGCACCTTTTGCACAAATAAACTGCACAAAATTCTATCTTATGCTCATTTTTATCTTGATAATGCGGCATAATTATAGTATTATAAAATGTGGTAAATATGTGTTTAATTCAAATTTCTATATCTTTAAAATTACTATGGAGGAACAAATGAGAGTTGAAAATTTAAGAAATATCGCTATCATTGCTCACGTTGACCACGGTAAAACAACTCTGGTTGACGGCATGCTTAAACAGAGCGGTACTTTCAGAGAAAACCAGGTTGTTAATGAAAGAGTTATGGACTCCGGCGATATCGAAAGAGAACGCGGCATTACAATTCTGGCTAAAAATGCTTCCTACACATACAACGGTGTTAAAGTAAACATTGTTGACACACCTGGCCACGCTGACTTTGGCGGCGAGGTTGAGCGTGTACTCAAAATGGTTGATGGCGTTTTGCTGCTGGTTGACGCAGCTGAAGGCCCAATGCCACAGACACGCTTTGTTCTGGAAAAAGCACTTAAACAGAACCTTTCCATCGTTATCATTGTAAATAAAATTGACCGTCCAGACGCAAGAATCAAGGATATCATTGACGAAATCCTGCTTCTTCTTATGGACCTTGGTGCTACAGATGAACAGCTGGACAGCCCAATGCTGTTCTGCTCTGGCCGTGAAGGCATTGCAAACTACTCCCCGGATGTAAAAGGTACAGACTTCAAGCCAATCTTTGAAACTGTTCTTGAATACGTTAAAGCACCTGAAGTTGAACCTGACGCACCATTCTCTATGCTTGTTTCCAACATTGACTACAACAGCTTTGTTGGCAGAACAGCAATTGGCAGAATTGAACGCGGCACAGTAAAGGTTGGTCAGGACGTAACAGTTTGCGACTGGCACGACGAAACAGTTAAAAGACGCGGCAGAATCACAGCTCTTTACACATTTGAAGGCACAGGCAGACAGAGCGTTGAATCCGCTTCTGCAGGCGATATCGTTATCGTATCCGGTCTTGAAGATGTAACAATCGGCAACACAATCTGCGACTCCAACAATATAGAGCCGCTGCCATTTGTTGCAATTGACGAGCCTACTGTTGAAATGACATTTGCTGTTAACGACTCTCCTTTTGCAGGCAGAGAAGGCAAATTTGTTACAAGCCGTCAGATTCGTGACCGTCTCCATAAAGAACTTCTCAAGGACGTTGCTCTCAAAGTGGAAGACTCAACTTCCAGCGAAAGCTTCAAGGTTATGGGCCGTGGCGAAATGCACCTTTCCATCCTTATTGAGAACATGAGAAGAGAAGGTTTTGAATTCCAGGTATCCCCTCCTAAAGTTCTTCTCAAAGAAGAAGACGGCGTTCTCCTTGAACCATACGAACACGTTGTAATCGACGTTCCTACAGAGTTCCAGGGCAGCGTTATCGAAAAACTTTCTTCCAGAAAAGCTGAACTTGTTCAGATGGCACCACAGGGCGAAACAAGAATGAGAGTTGAATTCAAGATTCCATCCCGCGGTCTGTTCGGTTACAGAAGTGAATTCCTTACAGATACAAAGGGCGAAGGTATCCTGAACACAATCTTTGACGGTTACCACCCACACAAAGGCGAACTGCCAACAAGAAACACAGGTTCCCTCGTTTGCTTTGAAACAGGCGAATCCATCACATACGGTCTGTACAATGCACAGGAACGCGGCCAGCTGTTTATCGGTGCAGGCGAACCTGTTTATGCAGGTATGGTTGTTGGCGTAAGCCCTAAAAACGAAGACCTTGTTGTTAACGTATGTAAGAGAAAACAGCTTACAAACATGCGTGCAAGCGGCAGTGACGATGCACTGAGACTTATCCCACACAAAAAGATGAGCCTTGAAGAATGTATCGAATTCCTTGCTCAGGACGAGCTTGTAGAGGTTACACCAAAATCCCTGCGTATCAGAAAAGCAATTCTTGACCACGCAGAAAGAGCAAGAATTATCTCCAGAGCCAAAAAAGGCAACTAATATGTAAAACTAAAAGCCACTCATTGCGAGTGGCTTTTTTATTTTGGTGCACAAATGCATCAAAAAAGTCATTCCGAGCATACTTGTTCAGAATGACTTTTGTTTTAATATTATTATTTTTGCTTTACCGGCAAAGTTACTGTAAACTTTGAACCCTTGCCCAGCTCGCTGTCCAGGTCTATTGTGCCGCCCATTGCGGTGACAATATGCTTTACAATGGAAAGGCCAAGACCCGTACTGCTTATGGACTTGTTGCGGGACTTATCCACAACATAAAACCGCTGGAACACCTTTTCCCGGTGGTGCGGTGCAATACCTATACCCGTATCCGCCACTGTAAAAACAGCATTTTTACCGTCAGCACTGTAGCAAAGGTTTACATCCACCTTGCCCCCTGCCTTATTGTATTTGATGGCATTGGAGATAAGATTGCGGAACAAATCTCCCATCTGCTTGTAGTTTGCAGTTATAACCACATTTCCTGCATTATAGGTAAGACTCAGCTGTTTTTCATCTATGACAGGCTGCAGGTCACGCACAATTTCATCTGTTACAGCCTTAAGACTTATCTCCGCCATATCCTCTACACCATTCTCCTCAAGGGCAGAAATCTGCATTATATCCTCGATAAGAGTCAGCAGCTGCTGTGCGTTCTTTTCGATTATTCCTGCAAAGCTGTTTACATCCTCCTGCCTTGCAATGCCGCTGGAGATAAGCTGGCTGTAACCGAGAATACTGGTCAATGGTGTTTTTAATTCATGCGTTACATTTGCGGTGAACTGGCGGCGCATCTTCTGGCTTTCCACCTGCTGGGTGATATCAAGGAATATGATGATAGAACCCGTGATTTCACCATTCTGTATGTTCGGGCTTATGGTGTACTGATAGGTTGCTTTACCGTGAGCAAGCACTCCTCTTGCCTTCTGCCCATCCAGCACCATATCCAGTGCACTGTTAAGGTTTTCATCCCGTATAATTTCAAACAGTCTTGCACCCTCTGCAACCCCAAAGATATTTCCGGCCTGTCTGTTATGCTGCACCACCATCTTTTTACGGTCGCAAACTATAATGCTTTCCGCCATATTGGAAAATATACTCTGCAGCTTATCCTTTTCTGCCGAGGTCTTCTGTCCCTGACGGATAAGGTCGGCTTTCTGTGCCTCTATTTTATCTATAAAGGGGGACAGTTCCTCAAAGCTGGAGTTGTCCCCTGCGTCAAAGTTAAAATTCTCTATTGTATTTACAATTCTGCGGGTTGTTTTTATCGAAATTGCATAAATCATAGCAAGCACCGCCAGCAGTACCAGTACAATTACAGGCAGGTTTGTCAGAATTGCATCGGTAAAAAACGCACTGGATTTTACCCCCACCCTGATAACACCCGTTCCGTCAACCGATATAGCGCAATAATAATTATTAGCTCTGTCGGTTTCGGAATATCTTTTACCTCTTCCTTTACCGGTTTCAATGGCCTGCACTATTTCTTCACGTTCAAGGTGATTTTCCAGTGTAAGTTCATCGTGAACACTGTCATAAAGCACCTTGCCATTATTATCTACAAGAGTGACACGGTTTTTAAAGCTGTCCTCGATATCTTTAAGGGCAGCTACAGGATTCTCTGTATGATTCTGCAGAATTTCTTTTATAACATAAGCCTGGTTTTCCGCCTGCATGCTCATGGCAGAAGCCATATAGGATGAATATGTCATAATGCAGACAACGGCAGTAAGAACTACTGCCGCTACACAGGATATCAGGTTGTTCTGTATAATTTTATTTTTCATACACTATTTTTCTATATCCTCAAGTTTATATCCCACACCTCTGATAGTTACAATGGCATCCCCCATTGTGCCCAACTTCTGGCGGAGAGTTTTAATATGCATATCTACTGTACGGCTTTCTCCCACATAGCTTTCGCCCCATACAGAGTCCATAATATGCTCGCGGCTGAAAACCTTGTGCGGATTTTCCATAAACAGCTTCAGCAGATAATACTCCTTAAGGGTAAAATCAATCTGTCTGCCGCACACTGTAACCGTATGGCGTTCTTTATCCATAACAATATTGCCAAAACTCAACTGTTCCTGCGCTTTTTCCTTTTTTTCGCATCGGCGCAGCACCGCCTTTACACGGGAAACCATCTCCAGAATACCAAAAGGCTTGGTGATATAGTCCTCTGCCCCAAGGTCCAGAGCCTTTACAATGTCAATCTCGCTGTTTTTTGCTGTGAGCATAATAACAGGGATATCCTCCAGACGTCTGTCGTTTTTAATATTTTTGAGTATGGTTATACCGTCTGTATCGGGCAGCATAATATCCAGCATAACAAGGTCAGGACGGTCGGTTTTAATCTGCTGCTCAAACTGGGCATAACAGCCAAAACCAACTGCATCAAAGCCCTGACTTGCCAGAGCATAGGTTATAAGGTTATTTATATTTTCGTCGTCTTCAATACACCAGATTTTCAAAACTTGCACCTCGCAAAATAACTTTTAAAAAATTCTGTATTATTCAGTATACATCATATTTTCTTTTTTGTGTACCCCCGTGATGGAAAAAACAACCCACTCGGCAATATTGGTTGTATGGTCGCCAATACGTTCAAAATATTTAGCTATACTGAGCAGATTTACCAATATATCCGCATCTTCCTTTTCCGCTTTTATTCTTCCGACAATTTCAAGCTTTGCCCTGCTGTACAAATCGTCAATTACATCATCAAAAGCAATAACCTGCTGTGCCTTTTCAATATCCTTTTCAACAAAGCTCACCACAACCTCGTGCACCATCTTTATGGTAGCATCAGCCATCTGTGCAATTATGCCGTCAGGCTTTATGCAAAAGTCCTGCTCCGAGCCAAGAATAAGCTCCGATATGTCCCTTGCCTGGTCACCGATGCGTTCCATATCGGTAATCATCTTAAGTGCAGCAGAAACCTGACGCAAATCCTTTGCCACAGGCTGCTGCAGCAAAAGCAGCTTTATGCACAGCTTTTCTATATCCTTTTCCATGCTGTCTGCCTCGCTGTCAAAGCTGATTGCCATCTGTGCTTTTTTTCTGTCCGAATGTACAAGGGCATCCGCCGCACAGTCGATTGCACTTTCTATAAAAATGGACATTTCGGTAAGCTGTACGTTCAGCATATCCAGCTGCTTGTCAAAATTGCTTCTCATATCAACCAAATCTCCCCGTAATATAATCTTCGCATCTTTTGTCCTGCGGTGCCGAAAACAGCCGCTCTGTAGACGCCTTTTCCACCATTTCACCCAGGAGAAAAAATGCAGTTTCGTCACTGGCGCGCATAGCCTGCTGCATATTGTGTGTAACCATTACAATGGTATAGTCCCTTTTAAGTTCCAGCACCAGATCCTCCACCTTTGCAGTAGAAATAGGGTCAAGGGCACTTGTAGGCTCGTCCATAAGCAGCACCTGCGGTTTTACCGCAAGGGCACGGGCAATACACAGTCTCTGCTGCTGACCGCCAGAAAGACCAAGGGCAGATTTGTGCAGCCGGTCCTTTACCTCGTCCCATATTGCTGCATCACGCAGGGATTTTTCCACAATTTCGTCCAGCTGTGCTTTTTTTGTAATGCCATGGGTTCTGGGACCGTATGCAATATTGTTGTATACACTCATCGGGAAAGGATTCGGCTTCTGGAATACCATGCCCACATCCTTACGCAGCATATTTACGTCTGTATTTTCATATATATTTTTGCCGTCCATAAGTATTTCGCCTGTGATACGACAGCCCTCCACAAGGTCGTTCATACGGTTAAGTGTACGCAGAAATGTACTTTTACCGCAGCCTGAGGGTCCGATAAAGGCCGTTACCGTATTAGGCTTTATCTGCATATTTATATTTTTCAATGCGTGGAAGTCACCATAGTGCAGGTCCAGATTGTTTATTTCAAATTTATTCATCACATCACCTGTATTATCTTTTCTGAAGTTTATTTGCCACAAGTCCGCTTAATGCGTTAATGCCAACCACCAGCACTATAAGCACAACTGACGTTGCATAGGCCTGATTTATGTGCAGTCCCTCGCCCGACAGCACCCACATATGCAGTGCCAGCGTTCTGCCCGAGGAAAATAGCGAATCGGGGATTTTGGCCATTGTGCCAAGGGTGTATATAAGTGCGGCGGTTTCGCCGACTATCCTGCCAACTGCAAGGATTACCCCCGACAGAATGCCCGGCACTGCAGAAGGCAGAACAATGCGGAACACTGTACGCAGCCTGCCTGCCCCAAGCCCAAAGCTGGCCTGACGCCAGTCGTCAGGTACCGAGATAAGTGCTTCCTCGGTAGTGCGCATAACAAGAGGCAGTATCATTATGGAAATTGTCATGACACCTGCCATAAAAGAATATCTCCAGCCCAGCACCGTTACAAAAAATATATTGCCGAAAAGTCCGTACACTATGGACGGGATACCCGACAAGGTTTCAGTTGTAAGGCGGATTATCTCCACCACCCTGCTGCCCCTTGGTGCATACTCCACCAGATATACCGCTGTAAGTATGCCGAAAGGCAGGCTGATAAACAGACTTGCAGCCACCATCATAAGTGTGGTAATGATGCCTGGCATCATGGAAACATTTTCGCTGGTATAACTGAAACTGAATAAATCTTTAGAAAGATAAGGAATACCCTTTGCGGATATATAAACAAGTATAAACGCCAGCATCCCCACTGTAAAAGTTATCGACAATATAAGCATCAGACGCATAACAAACGAAAAAGGACTGCGTTTATATGTTGCCATTGCCTGTTTGATTTTAGTGTTCACTGTTCATCCTCCTTTTCAGCACAAAGAACATACTGTTGATAATAAGGATAAACAGAAACAGCAATGCCCCCGTTGCAATAAGTGCCGAGCGGTGCAGGTCTGCAGCTTCTGCCATTTCCAGTACAATATTTGTAGTCATTGTACGGATACCCTTTGTCATATCAAAGGTTATTCTGGGCTGATTGCCTGCAACCATCTGCACTGCCATTGTTTCGCCTATGCTGCGGCCGATGCCCAGAATTACGCCTGCAAGCACACCGCTTTTTGCCGCAGGAAGCACAACTTTAAACACAGCCTGTTCCTTTGTGGCACCAAGTGCCAGTGCACCCTCGTAATAGGCAGACGGCACTGCACGCAGTGCAGCCTGACTGACCGACACAATGGTAGGCAGTATCATAATACCCAGCAGTATGCTTGCCGCAAGGATGCTGTTGCCGTTGCCGCCGAACACATTGCGGACAAATGGAACAATGATTACGATGCCGAAAAAGCCGTATATAACACTTGGGATGCCTGCCAGCAGATTGACCGCAGGATTAATAATTCTGTGGAGGCGGTCAGGGCAGAAGTCTGATAAGAATACTGCGGAAAAAATCCCCATAGGCACCCCGATTGCCACTGCCCCCAAAGTTATCAGCAGACTGCCTACAATCATCGGTGCCACGCCATAATATGGTGCAGCCGCCGTCGGCTTCCATTTTGTGCCAAATACAAAATCCGTAATTCCTATCTCTTTTATGGCAGGCATACCGCCTGCAAATATGAATACTGATATAAGTACAACCGCAAGAACACTTGACAGTGCAACTGCCAAAAAGATATATTCTGCAATTTTCTCTTTTATATGATGGTTCATTTTGAACTCCTGTTATACGATTGCTGTTTACAGTCCAAAAGCGTGCCGGAATGCATCCCGGTACGCCTTTGGTATGTAAAATCTGAGGAACTGTTATTTAATTTCTTCCCATTCAGTAACTTCGCCTGTGTAGATTGCTTTAATCTGTTCCACCGTAAGAGTTTCTGCAGGATTCTCCTTGTTTACGATAACAGCTATACCATCCATTGCGATTGTTGTACCGACAAGCTGCTGTTTTTCGCTTTCCTTAAGCTCACGGGATGCCATACCGATATCGCTTACACCGTTTGCAGCATCGTTCATACCTCCTGTTGAGTCGGTTGTGATGAGTTCAATCTCAACTCGTGGGTTGAGTGCTGTATATGCTTCAATCATCTTCTCAACCAGCGGAGATACACTGGAGGAGCCGCTTACTGTAATTTTGCCGCTTAAATCAGAAGCTGTATATTCTGCAGCCGCATCATCAACTGTGATATATCCTTCTGCTGCAAGCTGCTGCCCCTGGGCAGAAAGCATAAAGCTGATAAAATCCGCTGTTACATCACTTGGATTTTCCCTTGTTGCCACATTGAACGGTCTTGCAATGCCATAGCTGCCATTTTTGACATTTTCTGTTGTTGCTTCCACTCCGTCAACCTTGACTGCTTTTACTGTATCATTCATGCTGCCCATGGAAATATATCCTATTGCCATTTCATCACCTGATACATTTGTAAGCACAGCATCGGTTTTGGATGCAATAACTGCTTCTACTGTTGTAAAGTCCTCTTTTTCACCTGCTGCATTTTTCTGTTCAACGCCTGTCAGTTCAATAAAAGCACCTCTTGTGCCGCTGCCGTCCTCACGGCTGATAACTGTTATTGTGCCGCCGAATGCTCCCGCATCATCACTTACAACTTCATTTTCACTGCCTGCACAGGCTGTAAGCCCTGCCACCATAGTCATTGCCAGAATGATTGATAATACCTTTTTCATACTTAATCTCCTTTTAATACAAATACCCTTTGTACTTTTAACCATTAATCTGTAGCTATCTTCTACGCTTTTAATTCTATTCCGGTTTTGTAAAGGCTCAAATCTTTATAAAGTAAATAAAAAGTAAAAGAAAAAAACTTTTGTAAAAAAAATGTAAATCAGGTAAAATCCCATCACATCACAGGTTTTTATATAAAAAACAAAACACACCATGGAATGTCCTGCACATATTGTGCAGACCTTCAAAGGTGTGTTTTTAATTCTATACAAGAATGTTTATTCAGTTTTTGCTATAAGTGCTTTTGTCTTTTCTATAGCACTGAGGATATCTTGCGGACAGGTGCCCGTATCTATCATAAGGCCTTTTGCCTTTTTGCCAAGACGGGTAAGCACCATCTCAAAATAGCCTTTAGCATCTGCTCCCTCGCAGCTTTCGCTTTTGCCTATATAGCAGTCGTATGCATCACATTCCCTTACATTTCCGCTGTAAAGGGCGGTGATAACACTGTAGAATTTTTTGTTTTCGCCTACAGTATGTTCGGCAGTGATATCATAGCCGTGGGTGTAAAGATAATGTCTTATCTTGTCGCCACTTTGTGCAGGCAGCAGAACAAGCTGCACCCTGTTTTCTCTGATAAAAGGTGCATTTTCGATAATCTGTGCCATTGTGTCGCCGCCAAGACCTGCTATAACCACATGGGTGATATCCCCTGTTTCGGTGATATTCTGCAGGCCATCGGTAAGATAAAACTGTGCTCTGTCGCTTATGCCGTGTTCACTGAACAGGTCTATGGCTTTCTGCAAGGGCATTTTGTTGATATCGGTGGCAATAACCCTTTCTGCACGTCCGCTTTTTACAAGGTAAAGGCTGAGTTTACCGTGGTCGCAGCCTACATCACAGACAGTTTTGCCATTACAGACAAGACTGGCAGCCATTAACAAACGGCTGCCTATGTTCTCGTATTTCATCAATTAGTTACCGAAGTGTGCGTTGAGCTTTGCAACAAGTTCATCAGCATTTGTGCCGTGAGCATAGCAAGCCTGTTCAATGTTTTCGCCACGTGCGGATGGGCAACCAAGACAGTGCATACCGATTTCGAGGAAGTATTTGCCTGTTGTTGGGTCTGCATCAAGAATTGTGCCTATATTTGTCTGTTTTGTTACTACCATTGGTGTAATCTCCTTTTCTTTTACTTTATGCCTTAAGTGTACTACTAAAAGCTTATTATTGCAAGTGATTAAATCACCTTGCTAATCGTGTTTGCAACCGGAAAAAATTACAGTTGTCTTCATTCTGTCAGGCTGGTCGCCAAAGAATATGCGCTTGTATTCGGCAAATGGCTTGTGCGCCATATTGAAGCTGAAATATTCTGCACCTCTTGCCTCGCCGTAAGCGATGCTGGCACGGATGATGCCGTCCAGATACTGTCCGCTGAACTTGCCTTCGGGAGTTTTGCTGTCCAGCATAACAGTTGTATTGTCTTCGATTTTGAACAGTGTGTAGCCGAAAAGGTCTCCGCCGTCAGAGAGGATATATCCGTAAAGGTCACCCTCGAATCTGCCGTTGTTGAGAAGTTCAATTACATCATATTCATCGATTGGTTTCATTGTAAACATGCCCATGGTTCTAGTCCTCTTTTTCTGCCTGTCTCTGTGCTCTTTTTGCCTTTGTTGCCGCTGCCTTAAGTGCGTTAACCTCGCTTGGTTTAAGCTCGCGGTATTTGCCCGGTGCCAGCATACCCAGTTTTACAGGGCCTATTGCATTGCGGCGGAGTCTTGCAACTTCAAGACCTACTGCTGCACACATACGGCGAACCTGACGGTTTTTGCCCTCTTTGATAGAGATTTCCATTACAGAGCGGTTTTCTTCCTGTGTTACAACACGCACAATTGCAGGCAGTGTCTTTGTACCGTCGTCAAGATAAACACCGTTTGCAAGTGCAATAAGCTGTTCTTCTGTAACTGTTGGTCTTACTGTTACTCGGTAGAGCTTGGACACCTGATGGGATGGGTGTGTAAGCTGGTTTGCAAAGTTGCCGTCGTTTGTGAAAAGAAGCAGACCTTCGCTGTCCTTGTCCAGACGGCCTACAGGATAAACGCGTGCAGGTGTATCGCTGATAAGCTCCAGCACTGTTTTTCTGCCGCGGTCGTCCTTGCTTGTTGTGATGTATCCGCGTGGCTTGTTGAGCATATAGTAATAGTATTCCTTTTTACGGTCAAACACAACACGCTGACCGTCCACTGTAAGGATATCTGCCTTGATATCCATTTTATCGCCAAGCTGAACAGGGCGGCCGTTGAGTTTTACTCTGCCTTCAAGGATAATCTGCTCTGCCGCACGGCGGCTGCACATACCCTGGTCTGCCATCGCTTTCTGAATTCTTGTATCTCTCATTTTTCTCTCCGTTATTATAAAAATTGGGGATTATTTGTTTTCTTCGATAATTACTGTATCTGCTGTGATGTCGCTGATATCGTTTACTTCCTCGGCAAACTCCACATCAGTTTTTACTGTTGTATCCTTTTTGCCTGTCTTGCTTGCCACAAAACCTTCGATGCGGTCCAGCACCTCCGGCATCATATTAATAAGACGGTCAATTGTTGCACCGCCCTCTGCAAGCTGCATAAGCTTTACACTGCCTTCCTTAATAACAAGAAAACCCACAGGTGTAACGCTGCCGCCTGCACTTGCTGCACCGCCAAACAGGTCTTTCTGTGCTTTTGTTGCAAAGTCTGTGCCGCCCGAAACAAAGCCGAAGGATATTTTTGATATAGGCAGAATTGTTGTGCCGTCCTGTGTGTGGATAGGGCTGCCGATTACTGTGTTGGAATCGACAAGGTCTCTGATTTTTTCTAAGGAAGAAGCCATAATTTCCTGTACCGGTTTTTCAGCCATAGTTTATTTCTCCTTTACGGGTTTGTTTTTGGTAAGTCGTCTGTAAATTCTGAACAGATACCAGCCCGACATTAATATTATACTAGGACTTGCCTGTATTTTACAATAAAAATAGAGGCTGTCATCATAAAGATTGGCAAAATCCGCAATAAATACGGGACTTTTCCAGTAGATTTTGACATATTTTTGCAAAAATATATTAAAGCTGTAAAATGCGTTGGTTATAAGTCCGTACTGCTTTTGTGTCTGGTGAGCGTCTCCGCTGTAAACAGGCAGTGTAAAGGCCGCATCCTTTATGGATATACCCTTCAGCAGAATTGCCATAACACCCCTGACAGCAGACAGTACTTCCTTTACCAGTTCCATACCTTTGGGCAGGTTTTCGGTAAGCTGCTGTACAGGGCTTTTCTTGTTTTCTGTACTCTGCTTTGATGCCTGCTTTGAGGCTTTTTCTTTCTTTTTCTTCTCTGCTTTGTCCGTTTTCTTAAAAGGCAGATTAAACGGATAAACCTTTATCTTAAAAAGAAACACCCTTACCTTTACGGTCAGCTCATTTACCTTTGAATATTCCACATATACACTTCTTGGCACGATTATAACCCATACAATAAGTATAAGCAGTGCCAGCAGTATCCAGCCGATGACGGCAAGTATTTTAAGCATCTTCGCTTTCCTCTAAATCAAGCTGATAGTTTTCGCCTGTGGGGATATTGCTTTTGATTTTAGGCAGCTGCTCCAGCCCCTCGATGGAGAAGCTGCGCAGGAAAACCTGTGTTGTACGGTAGCTGATTGGCTTGCCAGGAATATCCAGTCTGCCTGCTTCTTCGATAAGGTTGCGGTTTAAAAGTGTCTGCACACTGCTGGTAGAGTCCACACCACGCACCTGCTCGATAAAAGCACGGGAAACAGGCTGGTTGTATGCAATGATAGCCAGAGTTTCCATAGCTGCATTGGACAAAGGGGAATTGCGTTTCTGGCTGAGTGCCTTATACACATAGTCCGCATATTCCGTATCTGTTATAAAGAACACAGCCTCGGTATTTTTTACAAATCTTATGCCGCTTTCGCTGCGGTTGTATTTTTCGCTTAAAGTTTCAAGAATGTACTGCAGCTGCTTTAAATCCAGCTCCAGCACCTCTTTGAGTTTCTGTGTGCTTATGCCGTCGCCGCTTGCAAAGATTATTGCCTCGGCAGCACACAAATTCTGTTCCATTGTCATAGTGTATTATCTCCTGCGTTGTTGTGAAAGCACCATATTTTCATCCTCGTCGATGGAAATGCGGTGGGCACGGATAAGCTCCAGAATAGCCATAAAGGTTGCAATAGCATCGCTTTTGCCCTTTGTTTTGTCAAAGGCGGACTGGAGAGACTGGATTTTGTTTTTCATAAGGTTTTTCAGCACGCTGAAAATCTTGGTCTGCACCGAAACGATAGGTGCGGAAACGATAGGCTCAAATTTTTCGGCCTTTGGCGGAGCACGGCGGATGGATTTGTCGTCCAGCACCTCGTAAGCTTTTACAAGGTCAAAAACAGGATGGATTATATCGTAGGTCCAGTCCTCCTCCATCTGCTGCGGTGTTCTGACGAAAATGCTGTCACCGATGAACATCTTACGCAGATTTTCAGCCGCAATTTTGGCCTGACTGTACTCGATAAGCTGTCCCTGCAGTTCAGCCTTGAGCTTTTCGCCCTCCTCGTCCTTTGGCAGCAGGTACACACTTTTAAGGTACACAAGCCTTGCCGCCATATCGATAAAATCGCTGGCAATGTCAAGGTCCTGTGCCTGTGCCTGACGGATTATCTCCAGGTACTGATTGATGATGGTGATAATCTCAATGTCCAGAATATTCATTTTATGCTTGCTGATAAGTGTCAGCAGCAGGTCCAGCGGACCTTCAAACTGGTCGATTTTAAAATTTAACTGCATCAGGTCACCTTTTATGGTTAAAGAATAAATGTTTTACCGATGATATCCACAAACATTGTCAGCTTGTCCACAGCATTGAAGATAAGGCCGGAGAGAAAACTGAGCGGCAGGTCCAGAATGCCTGTAAAGAGAACCACGAACAGTGCAAGGAAAATGTAGCGTTCGTATTCCATAATTTTGAAGTAGAATTTATCAGGCAGGAAGTAGTTGAAAATTCTGGAGCCGTCAAACGGAGGAATCGGAATAAGATTAAAAATTGCAAGGGAGATGTTTATAAAGCACATGGAGCGGAAGATTGTAAACAAAGTGGAAAGCACTGTGTTTGCACCGCTTACATAGCTGATGTACAAAAGCAGCTTTGCAAGCGCAAGGCTGATTGCCGCAACAATAATGTTGGATACAGGGCCTGCGGCTGCGGAGATTGCCATGCCTTTTTTCTGGTCCTTGAAGTTGCGTGGATTGATTGGTACAGGCTTTGCCCAGCCTATGCCAAACAGAATCATGGCAACAGAACCCATAAGGTCAAAATGTGCGGCAGGGTTAAGTGTAAGGCGGCCCATATATCTTGCTGTAGGGTCCCCCAATTTATCTGCAACATAAGCGTGTGCTGCCTCGTGTACAGGAATTGCTGTAAGAAGCACTATTGCACGCACTATAATGTCAAAAAAATCCATAGTTGTCTCCTTTTAAAATAATGTTGTGACTAATATATTATTATACGTTTTTTTACACTCTTTTTCAAGAGCAGCGACCTGTGTTATATACAATATATAAAAGTATTGTGATAAAAATTTTAAATTATTTCAAATTTATGCTTGATATTATTGAAAGTTTGTGATACACTATTTTAGCAACAAAAAAGAAAAATGCAATTTAGGTATTGCATTTGTATAAAATTTATGTTAAAATGTCATAGTTGATTAAATTTTAGGAGGTGCAACAGAATGGCAAAATGTGATTGTTGTGGTAAAGGTGTTACATTTGGTATCAAAGTGTCTCACTCTCATAGACGCTCCAACAGAGCTTGGAAACCTAACGTAAAAAGAGTTAAAGCTATCGTAGATGGCTCTCCACGTTATATTCACGCTTGCACCAGATGTCTTCGCTCTGGTAAGGTAACAAGAGCTATCTAATTACATTAAAAAATTACAGCTGAGCACTTCTGCTCAGCTTATTTTTTATTTACAGATTTTTTAAGAACATCTGTTTTTATCCGCATGGCAGACATTATCCTTTTGCCCGCGGGATTAAACTATAATTTTTGCAAAGGAGGCGGCACAGTGCAGAAAAACGCAAAACAGAATATAAAGCATTACTCCCTGCTTTTGCTGGGTGCTGCCATACTGTCTTTCGGGCTGTTCAATGTGCACAGCCAAAGCAGTATAACCGAGGGCGGTGTGCTGGGAATGACCCTGCTTTTAAACCACTGGTTCGGCATAAGCCCAAGTGTAAGCGGTATCCTGCTGGATGCCACCTGCTATCTTATCGGCTGGCGTATACTGGGCAGCAGCTTTCTGAGAAATGCAATGTTTGCAAGCCTCGGCTTCTCCTGCTGTTACAGACTGTGGGAAAACATCGGATACATTATCCCAGACCTTTCCTCCCACCAGATTGCTGCCGCTGTTGCAGGTGCACTTTTCGTGGGTGTCGGTGTAGGCATTGTTGTAAAAGAAGGCGGTGCCTCGGGCGGCGACGATGCCCTGGCTCTGGTTATATCAAAGCTGGCTAACTGCCGCATATCCCGTGCATACCTTGCCACAGACCTTACTGTGCTTTGCCTTTCCCTTTCTTACATCCCTTTCAACAAAATATTTTATTCACTTGTAACAGTTACATTATCTTCTTTTATAATTGACAAAATACAGGAAATATAAAAATGCACCTGCTGCCTTTGTGCAGCAAGTGCATTTATTTTTTATCTTTTCGCAAATTTGGCCGTCATCATGCATACAAGCTTGATTATGCCGTATATACAAATCTGTACAAAGCCAAAATACCACAGTACATAATTAAGATGTGTGTGTACATACGAGTGTGGTCTTGCAAGGATTGTCAGCCACGAGTTTGATGCAAAAAAGCTGAAAATCATAACGACAAGCATGGATACCGAATATTTTTCTTTTCTGATTACAGCCACAGTCAGACCTGTCAATGCCAGCACAATAACTGCAGGGAAAAGTATACCCGGTACAAATGTAATTATATCTGTTTTGAATATCAGATATCCGCCAAGCACCTCAAACAGTCCTGCTTCTGCAGCAGATTTGAGAACGCCCGAAAAACTTTCAGGGTCAGCAAGGCCTGTACGTCTTATTGCATCATCCTGAATTATAATGCGTATACCTTCTGCAATGCTGCCGTCTCCCCTTGCATTTGCAAGCACAACAAAACCAACGCAGAAAGCCGCAAGGCTTAAAACCGTCATAATTGCAACGTCTTTAAATATAACCGCTTTCTGTCTGCGTTCCTTAACTTCAAAGAATTCTGCTATCGGGAACATTACCATAGCCATAAGAACTGTGGAAATATATTCAAAGCCGCACAGTGATTTTACTGTAACCGCAATAAAAATCAGTGCAAACCAAAGATATTTAAGTTTTGGGAACGCCACATACAAAAGGCCAAGCAGCATAGGGATAAACCACAGAAATTCCACCCAGTAAAGGTGCTGTGCAAAGGCACTTACCCACGGAGACAGCCAGAATACAATATAAAATGCTGCCGCAAGCTTTATATCGCTGTACTTTTTATAAATTACACCGCATATAAGCATTACAACCAGTGCTGTCATAAAGGAGGTTGCATAGGTAAAAAAGTCAAATGCAGCCTGTGCAGAAAAAAGTCTTGCAGCGTGATAATATATTTTACCCTGCAGACCATACTGCTTTCTGTATGGTTTTGCCACTGCATACGGAAGCTGTTCTCCGTTTTCGTTGAACACAAGACAGCTGTCCAGTTCTTCCTGGCTGCGCAGTTCCTTACACGGTTTGTCAAATATGAGAACACAGGTTTCGTTTTCCTCGTTGATTATGCTGTCCTGCAGGCGGTAAACTTCGCCGTCTTTGGTCTGCAGAACAATCATCTTTCCGTTTTCAGCATACGTTTCTATATATCGGTTATATACTAACGGCAACGCATATTCATCATTATAAACCTTGTCTGATGCCAAAGCATCATCCCACTGCCCGCTGTCATTGTCTATAACTGTCAGCCGTTCCACCCTGCTGAGGCCATAGTGTGCAAGGTGCAGGCCGTTTTCGCCCGCCTCCATTGTACCTGTTGCAAACTGTGCCGAAGTCGGGTCAAAGGATGTGCCGTCAAAATCTCCGTGCATCCAGTTACGCGGATCCATATTATGTGCATACTGCTGAAAAAGCAGCAGAAACAGCAGAATAAGGGTGCTGATAAAATGCAGGTTATATGTTTTAAATCTTTTCAAAATAATCCCTCCGGGGGTCTGTAATAAAAAAGGCTGCTTCACCGTTTATTATACTTCTTTAACTATGAGGCAGCCTTTGTTATTTAAATTTTAATTAAAATTCGATTTTCTTTGCAATATATGCTTTAAGGTCTTCGATTTTTACTCTTTCCTGTTCCATTGTGTCACGGTCACGAACTGTTACACAGCCGTCTTCAACAGATTCAAAGTCGTATGTGATACAGAGAGGTGTACCGATTTCGTCCTGACGGCGGTAACGTTTGCCGATGGAGCCAGCTTCGTCGTAGTCAACCATAAAGTCTTTCTGGAGCTGCTGGTAAACTGCTGTTGCCTGTTCGCTGAGCTTTTTGGAAAGTGGAAGTACACAAGCTTTGTATGGAGCCAGTGCTGGGTGGAGACGGAGAACAACACGTGTATCGTTCTTTTCTGCATCTACAACTTCTTCATCGTAAGCTTCAACAAGGAAAGCAAGAGCAACACGGTCAGCACCGAGGGATGGTTCAACAACGTGTGGGATGTAGTGTTCGTTTGTTTCAGGGTCGAAGTATTCGATTGGTTTGCCACAGTGGTTGGAGTGCTGTGTAAGGTCGAATGCACCACGGTCAGCAATACCCCAGAGTTCGCCCCAGCCAAATGGGAACATAAATTCGATGTCTGTTGTAGCTGTGGAGTAGTGGGAAAGTTCTTCCTGGGAGTGGTCACGGAGTTTGAGGTTTTCTTCTTTCATGCCAAGGGAGAGCAGCCAGTTGTAGCAGTAGTTTCTCCAGTACTGGAACCATTCCATGTTTGTGCCCGGTTTGATGAAGAATTCAAGTTCCATCTGTTCAAATTCTCTTGTACGGAATGT
>JAFSFT010000023.1 GCA_017435045.1 Oscillospiraceae bacterium | reverse complement strand
TAACATCATCGTTCGTCAGAGAGGCACACATATTCACCCAGGTGAAAATGTTGGCCGCGGCAGCGACGACACACTTTTTGCTCTTATCGACGGCACAGTTAAATTCGAAAGATACGGCCGCGAACGCAAAAAAGTTAGCGTATACGCAAAATAATGTGAACAATTTGACCCGAGCTTACTTTTAAGCTCGGGTTTTGTTTGTAAAAGCAGAATAGGTTTTTTACGGCAAACAGCTTTTATGGCAGGCGGCTTTTAAAGCAAGCGGCTTTTAAAGCAAGCGGCTTTTAAAGCAAGCGGCTTTTACGGCAAACAGCTTTTAAAGCAAACAGCTTTTACGGCAGGCAGCTTTTAAGGCAGACAGCTTTTACGGCAAACAGCTTTTACGGCAGACAGCTTTTAAAGCAAGCGGCTTTTAAAGCAAACAGCTTTTAAGGCAGACAGCATAAACCGTCTGCACAGGCTGCACAGCCTGCGTATTTTGCAAAAAATCCTATTATTTTTGATAAATCTCTTTAATAATTGCCGTATTGTATGGTAAAATATTAAAGTTAACCTTTCACTTTTAAGAAACGAGGTGCAGATATATGGCAATTCAGTTTGTAGATATAGCACGCATATATATATAAGCAGGCAACGGCGGCAACGGGGCAGTGTCCTTCCACCGCGAAAAATACGTTGCGGCAGGCGGCCCTGACGGCGGCGACGGCGGCAGAGGCGGCAATGTGGTTTTCCGTGCAGACCGCAACCTGTCCACACTTATGGACTTTAAATACAAACGCAAATACGTTGCACGCAACGGCGAGGACGGACGCGGTGCAAATATGAGCGGCAAGGGCGCAGAGGACCTTATTGTCCGTGTGCCAATCGGCACAGTTATCAAGGACGCAGAAACAGGCCTTGTAATTGCCGACATCTCCGAAGAAAACAGAGACTACATCATTGCAAAGGGCGGCAAGGGCGGCCTTGGCAACCAGCACTTTGCAACACCTACACACCAGATTCCACGCTATGCAAAACCCGGCTTCAAGGGCGAAGAATACAACGTAACCCTTGAACTTAAGCTTATTGCAGACGTTGGTCTTATCGGTTTTCCTAACGTAGGCAAATCCACACTTATCTCCACAATCTCCTCTGCAAAACCAAAAATTGCAAACTACCACTTTACAACCCTTACACCTGTGCTGGGCGTTGTGCGTGTGGACGAAGAAGCAAGCTTTGTTGCAGCGGATATCCCCGGTATCATCGAGGGTGCAAGCGAGGGCGTAGGCCTCGGCCACGACTTCCTCCGTCACGTAGAAAGATGCCGTCTGCTTCTCCACGTTGTAGACGTATCGGGCAGCGAGGGCAGACACCCTATTGACGACTTTAACCTTATCAATTCCGAACTTGTAAACTTCAGCGAAGAACTGGCAAAACGTCCGCAGATTGCAGTTGCAAACAAGGCAGATATTGCAACAGAGGAACAGATAGAAGAATTCCGCGCATTCTGCGAAGAACAGGGCATTCAGCTGTTTGTAATCTCTGCGGCAACACGTCAGGGCATCGACCAGCTTCCGGGCACAGTTTACAACGAGCTGCAGAAGCTGCCTCCTGTAATCATCTACGAGCCGGAATACGTTAAGCCTGAAATTGAGGAAGACGGCAACGCATTCAACATCTTCCGCACAGACGACGGTGCATTCAATATCGAGGCAGAATGGCTGGTACGCATCCTCAACGGCACAAACGTGGACGACTACGAAAGCCTGCAGTACTTCCAGAGACGTCTGCGTGACAGCGGCATTATCGACCGTCTGGAAGAAATGGGCGTTAAGGACGGCGATACAATCCGTATCGAAGACTTTGAATTTGACTATGTAATTTAAGGAAAAGCAATGGTAGATATTAGAGAACAGTCTCCTCTGGCACTGGCATTTGTGGGGGACGCGGTTTACACACTTTTAATAAGGGAAAAAATTGTAACAGAAACAAGATGTCCCGTGGCAAAACTCAATAAAAGGTCTGTAGGCTATATAAGTGCAAAAGGGCAGTTTATGGCACTTGAACTTATAGCACCAATGCTTACGGAAGAAGAAGCAAATATGGTACGCAGGGGCAAAAACTCCTCCAAAGCCAGCGTTGCAAAGCACGCCTCGGTGGAGGAATACCGTGCATCCACAGGCTTTGAATGTCTGCTTGGCTACCTTAAGCTGACCGACAGACAGGACAGAATAAACCAGCTTGTAGACTATATAGTTGAAAATTTAAAGTTTGAAAGCTAAAAAAATAAAGGCATCTCGTAAAGAGATGCCTTTTTTGCTGCAATCAATCTTTTATATGTTTTATTTCATCAAGGTTTCCGCTGCACAAAGCACCCATATTGCGGAAAATCTTGTCAGCATCCCAGTCCCACCATCTGAGGTCCAGCAGATATTCTGTAAGTTCATCGCTGAAACGCTTTTTTATTACCTTACAGGGGTTGCCGCCTGCGGTGCAGTATGGTGGAATATCTTTGACCACAGTTGAATTTGCAGCGATTATTGCGCCGTCACCGATGTGTACACCAGGCATAATGGTAACATTCTGTCCAATCCACACATCGTTGCCTATAACAGTGTCACCTTTCAAGGGTAAATCCTTAAGAGCAGGTGTAAATTCTTCCCAACCGCTTCCCATAATATTGAACGGGTAGGTGGTAACACTGCACATTCTGTGGTTTGCGCCGTTCATAACAAATTCCACACCTCTGCCAATGGCACAGAATTTGCCTATAATCAGCTTATCACCTATAAAATCGTAATGATGAGTAACATGTTCCTCAAACTTTTCAGCACCGTTTATATCATCATAATATGTATAATCACCCACAATAATATTGGGATTTTTAATCACATTTTTTATATAAACCACCTGTCTGATATTTGGGTTCGGATAGATGCTGTTCGGATCTGGTCCCATAAAATATCCTCCTTCATATTATTCAGAAAATACCGCTGTTGTACTTTTTCTGCACTTTGTAAATTTTGTAAAATCCTGCAAAAAGCCCGCCAAACAGAATAATTACGGAGACCATTGCTATTGTGTCACTGTCACCGAGCAATCCGACAACTCCGCTGATAAAAATTCCTGCGGCAATAATGGCAAGGGCTTTTCCAAAGCCCTTGCAGTAATTTTCCCTGTCGGTAACTTCGGTGTAATGGTAGGAGTGTATAAGCTCAATTTTTCCGTTGTATATGCACCTGCTCAAAATACCAAAAAGTATTGCAACGGGCAGTAGAATAGTGGAATACAAAAGCACAGTATCGCCGCCTTCCGTTATAAATTTTTTAAATGGCTGTGCCCTTTACAGGCACTGTAAATCTGTCTGTGTCCACGCCCTCGTGACGCAGCAGCGTGAGCTTTTTGTCCATACCGCCTGCATAGCCCGTAAGGCTGCCGTTTGTGCCCACAACACGGTGGCAGGGGATTATAACCGATATGGGATTATGCCCCACAGCACCGCCCACAGCCTGTGCACTCATCTTCTCTTTGCCGTGGTTTTTTGCAACTATATCCGCAATCTGTCCGTAGGTCATAACCTGTCCGTAGGGTATGCGGCAGAGTATTTCCCACACCTCTTTGCGGAAATCGCTGCCCATCGGGGCAAGGGGCAGGGCAGAAATGACGGGTTTATTGCCGCCAAAATATTCATCCAGCCAGTTTTTTGCCTTTAAAAGCAGGGGGTGGCTGTCCTGCGGCTGCACCTGCTCTTTAAGGGGACAGAAATACTTTTGCCCCATCATCCACAGACCTATAATATTCTGCTCGTCGCACACCACCAGCAAATCGCCTATAATGCTGCTGTATATGGTTGAATAATACATATTACACCTCCGCATTTCTGCAAGTAAAAAAACAGGCCGAACGGTGTTTTCCGTTGGTGCAGGACAAAAAATAATTTAAGTGTCAGCTCAAAAAATGCACCCGTCCTATCATAAAAAAGGCATCTGATTTATCGGCCCATCTGCATCTGCTTTATCATAACGTCCGCACCTGATTTATTATAATATCCGCACCTGTCCTATCATAAAAAACGCATCTGCTTTTTCTGTATTTATCATAACATCTGTACGCACAAAAATAAAGGGGATATGGCCGCCAATGGCAGGTCAAATCCCCTTTGCTGTAATGTTGTTGTAATTATCTTGCGTTTTCCCAGGCTTTCTGCACGGCACGCTGAATATTTGTCATATCAATTGTAACGCTGGCCTTTAAATCTTCTTCCCAGTTTACCTTGCCTGCACCGCTTGTGTTTCCGCTGGCATTTCCGTCTGTGCTGCTGCTTGTGTTTCCGTTGGCATCGCCATTTGTGCTGCTGCCGTCGTTGTTGCTTATATAGTTTTCGTCGCTTGTGGCACTGTTTGCATTCTGGTTATAGTCGTTTGTGCCGTCTGCCACAGTGCTGCCGGTATTGTCTGTAATGCCCTCTGCGGTGTTTGTTCCGTTTGTGTCAGAGGAGGCGGAGTTTCTGCCCATAATGTTCCGTGCACCGTTCACAATGCCGTCTGCAATGCCCTTTGCACCCTCAGCAATGCCCTTTGCACCTTCGGCCACGCCGTCAGCGGCACCATCTGCAGTTTCGTTGCCAAGGCTGTCTGCATAGTCGTTTTCTGTGCCGTAGTAGCCGTTGTTCATAACATAATCGCTTATGTCACGGAGGTTTTTGCCCTCAAGGTAAGCCTCAAGGCTGTTAATCTGCTCGTACCATTCCTTGCCGATGTTGGAGGCGGCTTTCATGCCGTATTCATCGCCAAGTTCACGCTTTGTGCGGATTGGTCTGCTGTTTTTGTTTTCGTCAAGGCTGCCCTGTCCGTCAAAATAAATTTTGGACTCCACCTCGTCGATGTAGATTTTTCGGATTATGTCGTTTTCGTCAAAGATAACTGTGGCGTAGGTGGTGCTTACAACACCCTTGCCGCCCGAGCCCTCCACGGAAGAGGAGGAGTCCTCGGTTGTGGTGTAGCTGCCCACGCCCACCTTGTAGTTTGTGCTGTCCACCGTGTCTGTGGCGTTGTTGTCGCTGTCTGCACCGCAGGCAGTTACAGAAAGGCACAGTGCCGCCGCTGTCAGCAAAGCCAATATTTTTTTCATATTACTGCTCCTTTTTAAAAAGAATCTGAACAATCGCAATCGGGTTGCTTTTCAGTTTTGACAATAATATTATCAGTTTTCCGCAAAATATACCTTTGCACAGGCACACAGACATATTTTATCTGCAGGCTGAATATATTTAAACCCAAAAGGACTGTGTCAATAAGTTTTGGCACAGTTTTGTATTTTATACAGAAGGAGAGTTGTATATGTCAAAACGCAACAGTGTGTGGGAATCCTATAAATTTCCGCTTATACTGCTTTTGGGTATAGCGGTGGGAAGTGCGGTGGGCTGGCTTAACCCAAAGCTTGGGCTGCAGCTTAAGCCCCTTGGCGACATCTTTTTAAACCTTGTGTTCTCGGTGGTTGTGCCTGTGGTGTTTTTTTCCATCTCGTCAGCGGTGGCATCCATGGCAAATATGAAGCGGCTGGGAAAAATTCTGGGATATATGCTGCTGGTATTTGTGGCAACAGGCCTTATTGCGGCAGTTATAATGTGCTTTGCGGTAAATATAATAAAGCCTGCCGAGGGGGTAATTTTTCCGCTGGATTCATCGGCAGAAGCTGCACAGACGGCATCGCTGCCAAATCAGATTGTGGCAGCAATTACGGTAAACGATTTTACAGGGCTGTTATCCCGCCAGAATATGCTGCCGATTATACTTATGTCCATCTTTTTCGGTGCCGTGGTGGCATCCTTTAAAGAGAGGGGACAGCATCTTGCAAAAGGCCTTGCCCTGTTAAGCGATGTTTTTATGAAGATGGTAAGCTGCATTATGCTGTATGCCCCGGTCGGCCTCGGTGCATATTTTGCCTATCTTGTGGCGGATATTGGCCCACAGCTGCTTGGCATATACGCAAAGATGATGCTTGGGTTGTACTATCCGCTGTGTGCTGTGTATTTCTTTGGCGGCTTTGCAGTTTATACATGGCTTGCTGCAGGCAGGCAGGGGGTAAGGGCGTTTTTTAAAAATGCACTTTCTCCTGCGGCAACCAGCCTTGCCACACAAAGCTCCATTGCCACACTGCCCGTAAACCTTGAGGCCGCAAAAAAGATGGGCGTGCCAAAGGACATCCGCGAGATTGTGCTGCCCATAGGTGCCACAATGCATATGGACGGAAGCTGCTTTGCGGCAATACTTAAAATATCGGTGCTGTACGGCATCTTCGGCAGAGAATTTACAGGCTTTGGCACATTGAGCCTTGCGGTGCTTATAGCCATTATGTCGGGTGTGGTTATGTCCGGCATACCCGGCGGCGGCCTTATAGGCGAAATGCTTATTATGACGCTGTACGGCTTCCCCATGGAGGCATTCCCCATAATAGCCACCATCGGTTTTCTTGTGGACCCGCCCGCAACCCTTATCAACGCAACGGGGGACAGCGTGGCCGCAATGCTGGTTACACGCCTTACCGACGGCAAAGACTGGCTTAAAAAGCATATGAGAGCAGAAAACGCAGGCTGATTTCCGCAAAAGGTTGACCATCCAAAAAGGCTGACAGACACGCAGAAAATTCAGACTGACAGCCACAAATGGCAGAACGGTTATGTGCCGTTTTTTGCAGAACAGCCGCAGAACAGGCGGCACAAAGGTGGGGCAGACAATGCCACAGAAAACGCAGGCTGACTGCAGCAAAAGACTTACAGCCGCAAAAGTTTCAGGAAAATTTAACAGCACATTCTTCGCTGCAGACGGAAATAAAACAGGTTTGCACCCAAAAAAGCCTCCCTCTGACGAGGGAGGTGATTTTGTTGAAAACAAAATCGGAGACAGAGAAAGAAAAAGCTGAAAACTGAATGTTATGTCCTTAAGTCAGCAGTGTTGAAGTTTATCCCTCAGTCTCACTGGCGTCCCACACTCACCGCCGCAGATATTAACAGCTGTCTGCGGCGGTGTTTGCTTTTGTATGGGGCACACCCCGTCCGTCACTCATCGGCACACCCCATCGGTACACCCCTGTCCGCACACCCCGTAAGCAAACCTTATAGCCGGCTTTTCTTTATTTATTTTTGTAACAATAACCAATTTTGGCAGAAAACTTTCACAATTGTGATAAAAATGTAAAAATCCGATTGTTAAAAAAAACGCATAATGCTATACTTATACTTGGTTCCGTATATATAAATATAAATAATATATTTAATATAATGAGATTTTGCATCACTTGATATTGGATATTATCAGCCCCATATGTATATATACAGCTCTTTTCAAAAATCTGAAAAAGGAGGAAAATATGAAAAGATTTTTATCATTTGTACTCAGTTTTGCAGTGATGTTTTCAATGTTTGCACCGTCGGCATACGCATTGGAAAACACACCGAGTGTTCTTACACTGGATGAAGAAGACACCATCCGTGTGTACTACAAGGTTAACGACAGCCTTGAATACAAGGACATAGCAAACAGAGAAATTGAACTTACAGACAACGACGTTGTGGAACTTATTGCAGACGACCTTTCCACAGGCGAAATGGTGGAGATTGAACAGGTAACCTTCAATCCGTCAGGCTACAGCACTGCATCAGTTTCCGGCGGCGTTGCAACCATTGATGTTGGCAATGCATCGGATTTCGGCGACCTTATCACTGCCGAAATTATCGCAGGCGGCCAGACATTCAAAATGTACTTTTATGCACTTCCGCCAAAGGAAGAAACCGACATCGGCATAAGGTACAACATTAACGGCAGCGGCGGCATTTATGCCGTACCGGGCAATATGGTAAATGTAAATGTGGGCGACAGTATTTCTGTGGACGTTTACCGCACATCCACAGATACAAGCTACAATATTGCAAGCTTTACCTGCACAGACGAAACAGGCGAAGCCCTTGCAATTACTGCCGACCTGGATATGCTTTATGTAGACGTGCTTGAGGGGGCATCAGGCGTTTATACAATAAGCATTACAACCGAAGACGGACAGGAATGGTCAATCCATTTCTTCGTTAAAGGCGAACCTGCAGGCGGCGATGACGAGAGCGACAAGGAGGAGATAGCTGACGATATCTCTGCAACCTACTATCTCAACGGCGACTACGCAGGCTTTGCAAACGAGCCCGTTTCGGCAGAAAAAGGCGACACAGTTACCTTTAAAATCTACAACTATACACAGGGCAGAGAAGAAGAAATCAGCTCAATCAGCTATAACACAATCGAAGGTGTCGAAGCAAGCCATGAAGGCGGACAGATTACAGTTGTAATTTCCGAAGACACAGAAATTTCCACCTTTGATATAACAGCACATACAGCTAATAAAGACTATCTCTTTACTGTAAATGTTGTTTACTTTGACTGGAGCTATTCAAACGGCGTGCTCACCATCGACGGCAACGGCCCTATGCCTGAATATTCCGACAGCAGTATGCCTTGGAAGGATTACAGGGATTCTGTTACAGCCATCAAATTTATGCCTGGTGTTACAACCATTGTAAACAGTGCATTCTACGGCTTCAGCGAGCTCAGAAGCGTAGAGTTCCTTATGGACAACGGTGCGCCAAGCAACCTTAGACGCATTGGCAACAATGCATTTGCAGGCTGTAAAAACCTTACAGAGTTTGACCTTCCTGACAATCTGGAAGAACTGTGGGGCGGTGCATTCAGCGGTACAGGCATCACAAGCCTTATACTGCCTGCAACCCTTACAGATGTAAGTCCGCAGAGCTTCAGCGGTATGGATGCCCTTACAAATGTGGGCTACAATGCAGCTAACCCTCTCTATACCGTAATGAACAGCGTGCTGCTCAGAAACGAAACAGAGCTTTTTGCCGCATTCCCGTACACAAGCTATCTTATGGTTCCTGCAAAGGTAACCTCAATCAGCGGCCACGCATTTCTGTGTGCAGAAAAGCTTACAAACTTTGATGTTATGAGCAGCAACACAAAGTTTACAGCAGTGGACGGCGTGCTTTTCTCCAAGGATAAAGCAACGCTTATCGCTTACCCTATGGGCAGAACAGAGACAAGCTACACAATCCCTGACGGCACAAAGAGCTTTGACAACTTTGCCTTCAACAATTCAAAGCTGGAGGAACTCTGTTTCTATCCATCCATCGAAAGCATCAGCTTTTCCGCTTTCACAGGTGCAGACAAGCTTAAAACCGTAAAATTCCACGGTACAGAAAGCCAGTTCAAGGATATCTCTAATTCCGACTGGTTTGAGTCAAACGGCATCGAGGTTATCTGCCTTAAGAAAGACGGCTTTGACACTTCCAATGTAAGCCTCGACCTTAAAAAGGACGGCAACTACCTGTCCAACACAGACCGGGCAATGTACAATGTAACTGCAGGGGACGACATTGTTGTGTATATCACAGACGGTGACGAATTCCTTAAATATGCAGACAGAGACAAGGTGGGCACCCCGATTTCCGACACAGCAGGCTACGAATGCTATTTCGCCGACCAGGGCCAAGGCATCTTCATGCTTGTAGTGAATATACTGGAAAAT
Source organism: Oscillospiraceae bacterium (assembly GCA_017435045.1). Lineage (GTDB taxonomy): Bacteria > Bacillota > Clostridia > Oscillospirales > Ruminococcaceae > RGIG3102. The sequence continues at coordinate 9,070 of JAFSFT010000023.1, read as the reverse complement.
ACCGACGGCGTTTACAGCCTTACAGTACCGGTTGACGGTATAGACCACGTTATCCGTTACCGCTACTGCCAGTCCTACAGCGATGTGACATATACACCTGAAGGCTACGAATGGGCAGCAGGCGTTACAGCACAGCTTCCGTTCTCGGGCGTACATTTCCTGCCTGTAGTAAACTACACAAACGACACAGCAGGCGATATCTACCTTGCGGATTACGATTCTGCAACAGACAGCTTTGCTCCTAACGACTATCTTACAAGCAACATTCTGCAGACAGAGCTGTACGATGACGGCTCGCTCAAAGGCTGTTATGTAAATATTGACAAAGCAAAAGAACTCTGCACACCTGCAGCAGACGGCACAATCCGTCTTAACATCCGCCTTGTTACCTATAAGGCGGATTACGACAGCATCCTTACATGGGGCTTTAAAATCGCTGCGGCAGACCCGGGCAACTTTACAGGCCGCATTATGTTAAGAAAAGACGGCGAGGATGTGGTAACCCGTTATACAGGTACATACGGCCCGTCCAACCCAATCCCTGTAACAGCAGGCGAAATCTTCTACCTTTACTTCTTTGAAGAAAACGGCAGCCTTATCACAAGAGATAAGGACGGTCTGCCGCTGGTAGGCACCTACAGCACCGATGAAATTCCATACACCACAGGCTTTGGTGCAGACAGCTACACAATTATGGTGCCTACAGAGAATGCAGGCAAAGGCAGCATAGAGTTCTTCTTTGAAAACGAAGCAAACAAGGACCAGACAGCAGTGTTCTTCCTTGACGCACAGCTTCCTGACCTGTCCGACTGGGATGAGGCAGAAGAATTTGACGGCACAGTGCTTATCAACGGCAAGGAATACTACAGCGGCGAAAGATATCACGTTATGCCGGGCACTCCTGTATCGGTAACTCTGCGCAACAGCGACGGCACATATGTGCTCAACAAAGAAATCCGCGTAAGCATGGACCCTGACTATATTTCCTACCTCAAGGGCCCTGCATCAAGAAATAACACAACAGCAAACGTTATCAACCTTAAAATACGCGAAAATGCATCCCTTGGCGGCAACTACCGCGTTGGTTTCGGCACATGGGATGCCACCGCAGGCAGCAAGGTTGCATACATAAACTTTGTGGCAGCTTCAAGCCCGTTTGTTATTGACGGCGGCGAATATCAGGGTATAGAATACCAGGTTTATTCCGACGGCACACTCAAGCTGAACAGCGGCAGCTCCACAGTCCTCGGCAACGGCGAACAGCTTATTGCACCTTGGGCACAGGAACACGGCAGCCTTATCACAAAGGTTTATGTGGGCAGCGGCATCACAGAAATCAGCAACTGGGCATTTTATGGCCTCAACAGCCTTAAAACCATCAGCATCGGCGAGGATGTAAAAACCATTGCAGACTGGGCATTTGCATATGTAAAAGGCCTTGTGAAGATTGAAGTTGACCAAAACAACGGCAGCTTTATCACAGAAAACGGCCTGCTTATGGACAAGGCAAAAACAGCAGTTTACGCAGCAGAAAGAGACCTCAGGGGCGAACTCTGGCTGCCTGAAACTTTAACACAGATCAAACCTCACGCATTTATCTACACACAGCTTACAAGTGTTATCGTTGGCCCTGAAGTACAGTGGGTAGGCGGCCTTGCCTTTGCACAGAGCGAAACACTGAAAAAAGTAATCTTCCGCGGCGGCCTTGAAGACCTGGAAGCTTATGTATTTGACCGCAGCTATAATCTGCGTGAAGTTGCATTCCCTGATACACTCAAAGAATTTGGCAGCGGCGTGTTCAATGGCCTTAAACCTATCGAAGACTACCTGCTGAACATTGTGTATGAAGGTACATACGAACAGTGGCAGGAAATTACAGACGGTGTTGACTTTGGTCTGGATTACGGATATCTGCCGCCTTTTGTTTACACAACAGAAGGAAGCTGTTTTGTAAACGTATGGAACAGATATCCTGATATCGCCAAGGTTTACGCACCTAAATCAGATTATGAATACGGCGAAATTGTAAAGCTTACAACAAAGCTTAAGGACGAAAACTACTCCATAAACTACATTACACTGGACGGCGAACCTTTCTACGGCACACAGTTTGTAGCAGTACGTTCCAGCCACAGTGTATGCATTGACAGCCTTAAATACAATATAACAGGCGGCAACGTAACCGACAGCATCTACTGGAACTTCAGCGAGGAAGAAGGTTCGCTTGCAATATACGGCGAAGGTGCAATGCCGGACTTTGAGGAAGACGAATATGCACCTTGGTATATGCACCGTGACTATATCAGCGAAATTATCGTGGATGAGGGCATAACAACAATAGGCGACTATGCATTCTATGACTGCTACAATGCAGACACAATTGTTATTCCTGACGGCATTACATATATCGGCAATCTTGCATTCTACAATTGCGAACAGGTAAACTCCATCAGAATTCCTGATACAGTAAAAACAATTGCAGACCAGGCATTTGCTAATATGTACACTCTCAGGGAACTCAGCCTGCCAGCAGAACTGGAAACAATAGGCGACAGAGTGTTTGAAGAAACAGGAATAGCATCCCTGTATATCCCTGCAGGTATAGAATATATCGACGGCAATATGTTTGGCGGATGCGAATGTCTGGAAGAACTTGTTGTGGATGAAGACAACGCAAACTATAAATCTGTTGACGGCGTAATCTACAGCAAAGACGGCACAAAACTTGTGGCATATCCTGGTGCAAAAGTATCCGATATCTACACAGTTCCTGCCGAAGTAACAGAAATCGTCGAGGGTGCATTTTACTATGCAGCAGTACAGACTGTTGAATTTGAAGCAGGCTCCCAGCTTAAAGTTATAGGTGGAGAAGCATTCTGCAGTTCAGATTTAAGATATATAGAACTGCCTGAAGGCCTTGAAACCATTGGCGTCGGAGCTTTTGACGACTTGTACAACTGTGATATCTGGCTGCCATCCACAGTAAGCAGCATAGGCAGATATGCATTCAGTTACGACGCAAGTGTAAATGTGGCAATTTCACCAAATAACCCTTGGTACTACATTGAGGCTGCAGTTCTTTACAAGCAGTCAGACAGCGGTGTGGAACTTGTTGACGGCAAGAGATTCACAGGCAGCGAACTTGTTGTTCCAAAAGGTGTAACTGTTGTTGTGGAAAGAGCAATAGAATCCAACGAATATATAGAAAGAATTGTTTTCCCTGCAACACTTGAACTGATTAAGAAAGAATCATTCATTGACTGTTACAAATTAAGAGAAATGGTAATACCTGCCTCCGTAACAAAAATCGAAAACCATGCATTTTCATGGTGCGACGCACTTGAAACCATATACTACGGCGGCACAGAGGCACAGTGGAACAAAATTATTGACGAATATTCAATAACTTCTGATTCGGATTACGAAGTAATCTTCAACCACAGTGCTAAAGATATTTATGTGGAATCCCTTGGCGGCAGCTGTACAGTTACAGTAAACGGCGTTCCTTACGAAGATGTTATGGACGACATCTGGTCAGGTGACGAAATTGTCATTTCCGACATTACACCGGACGAATACAACCAGTTCTCCGTAATTGTGCTGGACGGCGAAAAATACGACCTCGGCGATGACGGCACATTCTCCTTTACAGTAAAAGACGACCACAAGCTGCAGATTATCTTTGAAAGAGGCAGAATGGCAGAAGGCACATTCGGCAATCTTGACTGGGCTGTTTACTACGACGGCGGCCTTGGCATCTTTGGCAAAGGCAATATGGAAAACGTGGATGTGGAAGAATCCGACAGCGAATATCCATACCCTTGGTACGAATACAGAGACTGCGTAAACAACATCACAGTGGAAGAGGGTGTAACCTCCGTTGCAGACTACGCTTTCAGCGGTTTTGAATACGCAGAAAAGGTTGTTCTTCCTGACAGCCTCACAAAAATCGGCCGCAGTGCATTTGAACGCACTTCCATCAGCGAAATTGAGCTTCCAAAAAATCTCGCACACATAGGCGGCTATGCATTTGCAGGCACATATATTGATACACTCACAATACCTGCAAAGGTAAAAACAATAGAAGCAGCAGCATTTACAGGTATGGAAAACCTTGCGGAAATTATCATTGCCGCAGAAAATCCAAACTTTGCATTTGAAGACGGCATCCTTTACGGCAAAAAAGGCACAAACAAGGTTTCCGTAATAAAAGCAATGGATATGCTTATCCCTGCAGGTGCAGATATTGTAATTCCTGACACAGTTACAGAAATCGGCAACTCCGCATTCAGCGACTGTCAGAACATTGCAACCATCACTCTGGGCAGCAAGGTGGCAACAATCGGCCGCAGTGCATTTGCATACGGCGTATTTGATGCAATCATCCTTGGCGACGGCGTAAAAACCATCGAAAGCTATGCCTTCAACGGCACAAGTGCATGGGTGGATATGGGCGAAAATGTTACAACCATCAAGGAAGCAGCATTTGTAAACGCACAGATTTACGACCTTGAAATGGGCGGCAAGGTAAAAACTGTTGAACCTTACGCATTTGCAAACAGCGAGCTCAGCAGAGTTATGCTTTCATCTGCACTCAAGGCAATCCCAGAGGGCGCATTTATCAGAAACTACAGCCTCAGCGAAGTTTACATTCCAAAATCTGTAAGCTCCATCGGTGCATCTGCATTTGAAGACTGTGCAAATCTTGCAGTTGTATGCTTTGGCGGCACACAGGCACAGTGGGAAAAACTCAAGGTTGCAGCAGGCAACGAAGCACTTGAAAACGCAACAGTTCTCTTTAACGTTGCAAAAGGTGTATTCGATGCAAAAGTATTTGACAGATACACATACGAAGAAGCTGCAGAAAAACAGACATTCAAACACTACGTTCACGAAACTGAACTGGATTATATCTTTGAAATCAGCAGATTCAGAACAGACCTTGCCGATGTTACAATCGAATCCGACAACCAGAACGTTATCGTGGTAAAAGATATCAGAATGGACAGGCTGGATGATATCGGCAGCGTGGAACGCGAAGTGGCAGAGGTTAAACTTGCTGTGGTTGGTGCAGGCAAGGCAACAGTTACCTTCAAGGCAGCCGACCAGTACACAGGTGTTGCGGTAACACGCAAAATCACCTATACAGTGGAACAGATGGCAACAACCGCTGACATTGCAATAAACGGCCTTATCGGCGGCATAGGCACATCCATCGTTGCAGGCGGCAAAATCAAGCCTGAAATCAGGTGGATTGGCGGCAAGGCATGGGATAAATCCGAATACAGATTTGAAATGGTTCTCGACAACGAGGAAGAAATCCGGTTCAAGCCTGAATTTGACCCACAGACAGGCCTTATCACAACAACAGCAACAAAACTCAACAAAGACGGCAGCGTTAAGGTACAGGGCACACAGAGCTGTTCCGGTATGCTCCGCTTCTACGCAGACTGCGGCTATGTTTCCGTAGGTTGGGAAGCACCTTTCCGCATCTACTCAGAAGCTGCAAAATCCGTACAGCTTACAAGCACAAAGGTTGTGCTTGACGCAGCAGCAGGCCATTACGCAACAGAAATTTACGGCTGGGTAGAAAACGGCATCTCTCAGGGCGGCAATGCCTGTGACGAGGTTAGATTTACATGGACAGAAAACGAAAACATCCGTGTAAGCGAAATTTTCGACGGCGAAAGAAACGGTGTTTATGTTGAACTGCTCAACGGCAGCAAGGCAACAGTAAACATCACAGCAACAGCAGCAGACGGCAGCAAAAAATCTGCAAAATGCACCGTTACAAGCGGCGTGATTGCAGACTATATTGCAATCAGCAGCGACCTGCCTGCAACTGAAGTTTATGTGGAAGAATATGACGAAGATACAGGCATGGAACTTATTTGCGGCTACTTACAGCACCACATTCTTGCAGCAGGCAAGAGCAGCAAAATTGCATCAGCAATGGCACCTGCCAACGCAACAGACAAAACTGTTATCTGGACAAGCAGCGACCCATCCGTTATTACAGTGGACGCAAAAGGTACAGTTAAGGCACTTAAGGCAGGCACAGCAAAAATTACAGCACGCCCTGCAAACGGCTTTGCAGAAAGCGAGATCCGCTTTATCGTTACAGAACCTGCAACAGCAGTTGAAATCAACTGGCAGAACGAGGCAAACCAGGCAGAGGGTATAACAGCAACACCAAACAAAAAGGATTCCATCACAGTTCCTGTAAAAGACCAGGTGGCAAGAGTAATGCTTGATGTTTCTCTTGTAAACGGTTCAGACTTTACAGCAGACAGAGTGGCAGACTTTATTGACCTTGCAGTAAGCGGCAAGAACACCGAATTTTACTACGGCTACGACGAAGGCGAACAGAAGTTCTGGATTGAAATGTGCGGTGCAGGCACACTCAATGTAACTGCAAAGGCAAAGGACGGTTCAGGCAAATCTGCAAAACTTGCAATCGTTGCAGAGCAGCAGGTGTTTGCAATGGAGGTACAGCAGCCGGCAGGCATCGGTGCAGAATACAACAGCGACCTTGGCACAATGGTATGGGCTGTAAACGAAGGTACAACAGTTAAACCTGTTGTGCAGTTCAACTGGGGTATTAAACAGCTTCAGCCTGCAAAGGCATACAACACATACGAAATTGTTCTCCGCAGCGGCAGCGAAAAATATCTCGAACTTTCCAAGGACAAAAAATCCGTAAAGGTTATCGCGAAACCTCAGGATGACGAAACCGTTGGCTTTACAGTAAAATCCGGCAGCTCCACAAGCAGCCTTATCCCACTTAACATCATACCAAAGGGCGAAAAATACCTTGCACAGTACAGTGTGCGTGTGGCAGGCGGCAATGGCAGCAACTTTGCAGCAGGCTCAACCGTTTCCCTTGAAACATGGATAAACGGCAAAAAAGGCCTTAACGGCTTTGTAAGCCTTGGCTGGAAGATTGAAAAATTTACAGGCAGCTATGATGACAGCGGCAACCCGATTATGGAAGAAGTTACAGACCCTGACACATTCATCAAGGGCTCCAAGTTTACACTCGGCGAAAACCTTGAACCCGGCATCTACGCTGCTCTTCAGCAGATAGGCACAGATAAAAACGATACAGACGCCGGCTGGTACAGCATGGAATTCTATGTGACAGCAAAACCAAAGGCCGAAGATATCAGACTCAGACGTGTTGAATATACAGAATATGAAGGTATGTATATTGTAACAGGCGAAACAGAGGATTATCTCACAGCAGAACTGGGCAATAACATCTTTACACCTGCAGACAAGCCAATGCTTTACAAGCTGGAAACAACCGCAGGTGCAATGGAGGACGGCTACACATTCAAGTCCTCCGCAGCAAAAGGCGTTATTGTAGAGGATGAAATCTGGGCAGTGGACGAATCAACACTGGGCACAGACAACGAAATGTATGACAGATACATCCTTGTAACACCAAAGGCAAAATGCGACGCAACCATCACAGTTACAGCAGGGGACGGCACAAAGGTAAGCACAAAACTCAGAATCAAGGTTGAGGCTGTGGAAAACGCAGTAAACAAAATCAATACAGACTTCAAAGCAATCGCACTTGACTGGAGCGATACAGTTGCAATCGGCTACAGCCTTGAAGGCAAGGACAAGGAACTGCCAATTTCCCACACAGATATTCTGTGGACCAGCTCCAATCCGGAAATTCTTATGCTTGCAGACAAAGCAGCATTTGCAGCAGAGGAAGCATATCCTGAACCACAGGCTGTAACCTCGGGCACAACAGGTTCTCTCGCACTTGTTGCAATGTACGGCAAGACAGGCAAGGTAACTGTTACAGGTACAACACAGGACGGCTCCAACAAAACTGTAAAGATTAACGTTACAGTTGAAAAGGACAAAGGTGTTGGCTACGACAGCGTACGTCTTTACGCACCTGCAAACACAGCAAACGGCGGCGTAACAGAACAGATAAACGGCGAAAATGTGGCACTTCTCACATGGGGCAAAAACATGAAGTTTGCTTCCGCCATTATCTCCAACAATCCAAAGGGCAAGACATTAAGCTACACTGTTGAAGCAGTTACAGCACCACACGGCCTTGTTGTTGAAGGTGTACCAAATCTTGTTACAATCGACAAGAACGGCACCCTCAAGGCCGGCAAGTATTTTGTAAACAAAAAGACAGGCGAAGAGGTTATCCCTTACACAGGCTGGGTAAAAGTTACAGCTAAACTTGGCTACGAAGAATGGGCATGGGACGATGAAATCCAGGATATGAACTTTGTCGAAATCCGTGACGAAATGTATGTATACATCCAGCAGCCTGCAACAGGCGTGGAAGTAAGATACGAAATGCTTGACGAAAACTTTGAATACACAGGCGATACTGTAAGCAAAAATGCAACAATCACAGTGCCTGCAGGCAGATATGTATATCTCTTTGCAGAACCGGTTTTTGCATGTACAAGCATTCCGGACCTTACCCTCGGTGCACCAACATTCTCCATAGGCAAAGCGGACTATATCTGGTACCAGCCTCTTACAGGCGTTACAGGCGACGGTGAAATGGTGCAGACCAACGACCGCTACATGATAAGCGTCCAAAGCAGTGCACCTGTTGGTGCAAGCTTTAAAGTTAAAGCATTTGCACAGGACGGCAGCGGCAAGGCAACCACAATCACAATCAAGGTCGGCGAACCTCTCTAAAAAGCACAGTGCACTATAACAGCACAGCATAAACAAAAATAAAAAACAGACACTCGTTTGAGTGTCTGTTTTTTTGCGGAATATAACTGTTGTTTGTTTTTGTACTTTCCACTTATATTTAGGATGCTCCCATCTGTCATTCTGAACGCAATGAAGAATTTCTCCGATTTCCTCAAAGTTACCTATGTCCGCAGACCTCTTTCAACCAATACATAGATGCTTCGCATGTCACTTTTGGCGTCAAAAGTGACCAAAACCGCCGCTGAGGCAGGCAGCGGCCCCGCCTCCTTTTCACAGCCGCAAGGTCTTTGAACAAATAACTCGGATACACCAAAGCTTACGCTTTGCTCATCCTCAGACACATTTGTTCATTTTGCTT
>JAFSFT010000022.1 GCA_017435045.1 Oscillospiraceae bacterium | reverse complement strand
TCATTTTCCTTGTGTCTGTGTCGATTGAGGCAGTAATCAATTCATGTTCGCTTATGTCAAGAACACGGCAAATATCGGAAATCAAAGTAATGTCGGGATAGGATACCCCACGCTCCCATTTACTCACTGCACCTTCGGTAACAAACAACATTTCTGCCAAGTCTTTTTGAGAATAATTTTTTTCAGTTCGTTTAATTTTTATAAACGAGCCGAATGTTTTTTTATCAGTCATATCGCTTCACCTCTGCCCATCATTCTACGGTAATCAAGGTAAACCGTCAATGGACTGTCAAGCCACCCCCATTTTTGATATGGTGGAGTTATATTCAAGTATTTCTAACAGTTCGACCTATTCAAGATTATCGAACAGTTTGCATATTACAATACATATTTTCTTAAATATATTGTAGTAGAAATTTCGTTAATTTACAACGAGATAATAGAGCTTTTCATATAATTATCACTAAAAAATAGCTACATATAAGGCTTTTTTAATAGGTCTCGATTATTGGATAATATAATGAAAATATAAATGCGGTTGTCTTTTATCATAATTAATGCTACAATAAAATGTAATGTATTTTTATCAAAATTTATACGAGGTCGATTTATGTTATTCAACTCGGTTTCTTTTATGATATTTTTGCCCATAGCGGTTATCCTTTACTATGCTGTGCCGCAGAAATATCAGAAGATATATCTTCTTGCGGTCAGCTACTATTTCTATGCCTGCTTTGACCTGCGTGCAGTGCCTTTTCTCGTTGCTGCAACCCTTGTCAGTTTCTATGCCGCAAAGGTCATAGAAACAAAGGAGGACAAAGCCCGCAAAAATGCACTGCTGCTGGCACTGGCAGTCAACATCGGTATGCTGCTGTTCTTTAAATACTGCAACTTCTTTGCAGAAAATATAGTGGCACTGGCAAATGTGTTCGGTGCAGATATTCAGTTCAGCCGTTTCAGTATACTTATGGTAACTGGCATCAGCTTCTTTACATTCCAGAGCGTCGGATACGTTGTGGACGTATACCTCAAAAAAATCAAGGCAGAGCAGAATCTGCTTACCTATGCACTGTTTATCGGCTTTTTCCCGCACGTGCTGGCAGGTCCTATCTCCCGTGCTGCAAAGCTTATGCCGCAGTTCTATAGGGAGCATAGCTTTAATTACGACAACCTGCGTACAGGTCTGCAGCTTATGGCAATAGGCTTTTTCAAAAAGATTGCCGTAGCAGACGTGCTGGCAATGTTTATAGGTGCAGTGCATAACAACCTTACCGAATACTCGGGCCTTATGCTCATCTTTACTGCCTTTGCATATTCAATCCAGCTCTACGGCGACTTTTCCGGCTATTCTGACATTGCCCGCGGCTGTGCAAAGCTGCTGGATTTTGACATTGTGGATAACTTCTCCACACCATATTTCTCCACCAGCTTCAGTCAGTTCTGGACAAAATGGCATATTTCTCTTTCCAGCTGGTTTCAGGACTATATCTTTACACCATTTGTGTGGACAAACCCTATGCGCCGTTTTGGCTTTGAAAACCCGCCTGTTATAATGGGCATATGGCTGGTGTTCCTCACCAGCGGCCTGTGGCACGGCAGTGCCTGGACCTTTATCATCTGGGGCGTACTCCACGCAATCTACCGCACAGCTGAAGATTTAAAACGCAAATACTGGCGCAAGCCTGAAAAACGCCCTAAGCCTCTTAAATTCTGGGCAAAGGTGGCAGGGGTGTTCACTCTGGTAACTTTCAGCCAGATTTTCTTCCGTGCAAACAGTGTTCAGGATGCCTTCTGGTATGTGGGACATCTCTTTACAAACCTTTCTCCTGCAGTATTTATGGCGGATATGTACAATGCCATCGCAACAGGATTTGATGCCACACCGCTGCTGATTTATGCCTACATTGCATACAGTGTGCTTGTAACAGCAGTTATCGTGTATATGGATTGGTATCGCCAGTTTAAACTGAAAGGCAAATGCCTCACACTTGCTTTCGACAGGATGAAAGCCCCTGTAAGACTTATCTGCTACTGGGCACTGGTAATGCTTACCCTTGCAGGCTTTATTATGCAGAACGGCGGCTACGGTGCTTCTGCAAGCTTTATCTATGCAAACTTCTAAAAATAAATCCCAAATATACAAGGGGGGCACATCGCCCTCCTTTTTTGCAGCTCTGTGTATGCAGGGCTTTTTTTATTGCAGCAAATCACAATATCACGATGTTCTCAATAAAATAAAACAAAAGAAGGTGATATTTTGAATACATTTTTATCGGTTGACAATATACAGATGATTTATCAGACACCCACAGAGGAGACGGAGGCGGTCAGGAATGTGTCCTTTGCTGTGGAAAAAGGACAGTTTATCAGCCTTGTGGGGCCATCGGGCTGCGGCAAAAGCACACTGCTTTCTGCAATTGCAGGTCTGACAAAGCAGCAGAGGGGCACCATCACCCTTGAAGGAACGGATGTTATGCAGTGCAGGGACAAAATCGGATATATGTTCCAGACCGATAATCTGCTGCCCTGGCGTTCCATATATAAAAACGTGGTGCTGGGGCTTGAAATACAGAAAAAGCTGACAAAAGAAAATTTGGAATATGCTGATACCCTGCTGCAACGATACGATTTGTGGCAGTTCCGGGACAGCTATCCCAACCGGCTTTCGGGCGGTATGCGGCAGCGTGTTGCTCTTATCCGCACCCTTGCCTTAAAACCGGAACTGCTTTTGCTGGATGAGGCTTTTTCGGCACTGGACTATCAGACAAGGGTAAAGGTAAGCGGCGATGTATACGAGATACTGCGCAAGGAAAACAAAACGCTGGTTATGGTCACCCACGATATCCCCGAGGCCGTCACAATGTCAGACAGGGTTATTGTGCTGTCAAAACGGCCTGCAGTGGTGCAGAAAACGGTGGATATCGACTTTGGCGGAGGTATGCGCAATCCTGCAGCTGTGCGTACAGACCCGCGATTCCAGCTGTATTTCAACCATATATGGAAGGAGCTGACATAATGAAAACGCCGCTTTCTCCAAGAGAAGAATATCTGTCTGCCATAAAACGCCGCAAAACAGCTGTACTGGCGGTACAGCTTGTTATAGTAATATCCTTTGTTGCTTTGTGGGAGCTGATGACAGCAAAGGGTATCATGGACCCGTTTATATTTTCATCCCCCAGCCGTATGCTTGATATGCTGGTTGTTATGGCACAATCGGATTTGCTGTGGCATATACTGATAACAGTGCTGGAAACAGTCACGGGCTTTCTGCTTGGGGTGGTTCTGGGGCTGATAATTGCCATAGGTCTGTGGTTTTCGCCCTTTGCAAACAGCGTTGCCGCCCCCTTTCTGGTGGTTCTCAACAGTTTGCCCAAAATTGCTCTCGGCCCTGTTATCATAGTATGGGCAGGGGCAGGGGCGGCCAGCATAATTGTTATGGCAGTGGCAATCAGCCTTATAGTTACAGTGCTGGAGTTGTCAGGCGGATTTGTGGCTACAGATAAAAAACTGCTCATCACTCTGCAAAGCTTTGGAGCAGACAAAAAACAGATTTTTACAAAGCTTGTGATGCCCTACAATATTCCTGTGCTGTTTGGCAGTCTCAAGGTCAACATCGGGCTAAGCCTTGTGGGGGTAATTGCAGGGGAGTTTCTGGTTTCAAAGGCGGGACTGGGCTACCTTATCGTCTACGCAGGTCAGGTTTTCCGTATGGATCTTGTGATGATGAGTGTCATAATCCTGGGCGTCATCGCCTTTGCAATGTATTGGGCGGTTAATTTAGTACGTCAGATTGTGGAAAGGAAGATAAATCACGATACCTGAAAATATGTGGTTTTGCATATGGAATATGCCGTATTTTGTATTGCTGAAATAGCGGTACAGCAGCTGAAAGCTGCAGTAAATCTGCATTAAAGCTTTGCTATGGGGAAGTACGGCAATATATCCTGTGTAAAACTGCATAACACTATCAATAAGGAGATTTGTTTTATGAAAAAAATCATAGCTGTAATTTTATCTGCTGCACTGCTCTGCACAGCACTTGCTGCTTGCGGCAAAACCGAACCTGAACCTATGAAAAAACTGGTGCTCAGCGAGGTTACCCATTCCATCTTCTATGCTCCGCAGTATGTGGCCATAAACGAGGGATACTTTGCCGAGGAAGGTCTGGAGATAGAACTTGTCAATGCAGGCGGAGCCGACAAGGTTATGACCAGTGTACTCACCGGTGCAGCGGATATCGGTTTTGCAGGTGCCGAGGCCTGTGTATATGTATATCTGCAGGGCAAGGAGGATTATCCAAAGGTTTTTGCACAGCTTACAAAATGCGACGGCTCCTTTCTTGTGGGCAGAAATTCCATTGAGAATTTTGACTGGTCTGCCCTCAAAGGCAGCACCATTCTCCCGGGACGCAAGGGCGGTATGCCGTATATGACACTGCTCTATGCCCTTAATAAAAATGGCCTCGAGGTTGGAAAAGATGTTTTCTTCAACGACACAATTCAGTTTAACGCCATGACAGGTGCATTTTTAAGCGGCGAGGGAGATTATGTAACGGTGTTCGAGCCGTCTGCCACCGACATAGAAATTCAGGGCAAGGGCTATATTCTTGCCTCCGTGGGCGAAGCAGGTGGCGAGGTGCCGTATACAGCATACTTTGCACAGCAGAACTACGACAGCGAAACACTGCAGAAGTTCACAAACGCCATAGCTAAAGGTCAGAGGTTTGTGGAGGAAAAATCTGCGGCAGACATTGCAGCGGCAATAGCTCCATCCTTCCCCGAAACCGATGTTGCGGTTATCGAAACGGTGGTGCAGCGGTATAAGGATATAGATGCATTCAGCTATACACCTGTTATGACCGAAGAAGCATTTGGACGCATTATTGACATTGTGCGTAATGCGGGGGAAATAGAAGCAGAAGCAGTTGTTCCGTTTGAAGCAATAATCGACAACAGCTATGCCGAAAAAGTGCAGTAAAAGGGCAATTTAAAGCTGTCAAAACAATATCAATGGTTGACTAACAATAAGATAAGGTATAAAATAATAAAGATAGCTATGCGGAATACCGCCGTTAGCTATCTTTTTTGATTAGATAAAAGAGGGGTACAGATATGAAAAAGGTTCTTTTGATAAACGGGTCTCCAAATCAGTTTGGCTGTACATACACAGCACTTAAAGAGGTTAGCGACAAGCTGAACAGCCACGGCATTGAAACGGATTTTCTTTATCTTGGCAAGGATGCAATACACGGCTGCACAGGCTGCGGCGGCTGCTGCAAAAGCGGAAAATGCGTATTCAATGACAAGGTTAATGAAACTCTGGAAAGCCTTGATAATTACGATGGTGTAGTTATCGGCAGCCCTGTTTATTATGCAGGTCCGAATGGTGCACTCTGTGCATTTTTAGACAGACTTTTCTATGCTTCCCGCGGACGTTTTGCAAATAAATTTGCAGCAGCAGTTACAAGCTGCCGCCGTATGGGCAATACAGCAGCACTGGACCGTCTCAACAAATATTTTTCCATCTCAAAAATGCACATTGTGGGCAGTCAGTACTGGAACGGCGTGCACGGCAACACTCCGGAGGAGGTAAAGCAGGACCTTGAAGGTATGCAGATTATGCGTACCCTTGGCGAAAATATGGCCTGGCTTATCAAATCCAAGGAAGCAGCACTTCACCACGGCGTGCCGGACCCATTCTACGGAGAAAAACGAGTGGGCACAAACTTTATCCGCTAAACAATAAGAAACAAAATGAAAGAGGGACGGCAGGCGTCCCCTTTTGTATGTAAAAATTATTTCAGCTGATATATATGAGGGCTGAAAGTGAATTTATAAGGAGTTATATGTCAAGATTCGGTAAAGATTTATCAGAGGGCAGTGTTTCAAAACAGCTTATCAGTTTTTCTGTTCCTTTTCTTATCTCCAACCTTGTACAGAGTTTGTACAGTGTTGCAGATATGCTTATCGTGGGTAACTTTTCAGGTACGGCTGCAGTTTCGGGCGTAAATATCGGCAGCCAGATTACACATGTTCTCACAATGCTTGTTCTGGGCTTCTGCACAGGCGGCACAATTCTTGTTTCCCAGTATATGGGTGCCCGCGATGAAGAGGGCGTAAGAGAAACCATAACCACACTTATCACAGCATTGCTTGTGGGCGGTGCTGCAATTACAGTTATAATGTTCTTCCTCATAGACCCGTCGCTGCGTCTGCTGGAGACCCCTGCGGAAAGTTACAGCGAGGCAAAAGACTATCTGGCAGTGACAATAGCAGGTATTCTGTTTATATTTGCATACAATGCATTTTCTGCTATTTTAAGAGGTATGGGAGACTCCAAACGCCCGTTTTACTTTGTACTCATTTCCTGTATTGTAAACATTGTTCTTGACCTTGTGCTGGTTGCAGGCTTTGGTATGGGCGCAAGGGGTGCGGCAATTGCAACTGTTATCTCCCAGGCGGTAAGTGTCATTCTTTGTATCGCCTATCTGCGTGCAAGAGACTTTGTTTTTGATTTTCGTATCGGTTCCTTTAAAATCAATAAGGAATACCTTGCTAAAATTATTAAAATCGGTTCGCCATCGGCAATCCAGAGCGGTGTTACCAGCATATCCTTTATGTTTATCACCACACTGGTAAACATAACAGGTGGTGTAAATGCATCTGCTGCGGTCGGTATTGTTGGTAAATTCAACAGCTTTGCAATTATGCCTGCCAGTGCAATGAGTGCATCTGTTTCCACAATGTGTGCACAGAACATCGGTGCTGACAAGTGGGACCGTGCAATCAAAACCTGCAAAATCGGCACATCTATTGCTTGGGTTATCGGTGTGTGTATCTTTACCGTTGCACAGCTTTTCCCGGCACAGATTCTTTCTCTGTTTGACCGCAACCCGGATATGATAGCTTACGGCATTCAGTATATGCGTGCATTTGCATTTGACTACATTCTTGTTCCATTTGTGTTCTGCGTTACAAGTTTGTTTACCGGTGCAGGTCATACAGGCTTTGCAATGCTCAGCAATATGATTTCCGCACTGTTCCTGCGTATCCCGGGCGCATATATTTTCTCAACATTCTTTGGACTTGGGCTGTTTGGCATCGGTCTTGGTGCACCGGTTGCTTCTGCAGGCAGTATTGTACTTATTCTCCTTTACCTTGCAAGCGGCAGATGGAAGGTTAACAAGGTTATCAGAAGATAACGGAGTTTACACAGTGTAATATTGTTGTTTAATATAACAAAAAGTATCGGCATTAGGGCTTCGTATAGAAGTATCAAATACCGATACCTTTTTTATTGCAATAAAAAACCGCTTTATATGCACGGATAATGTGCTTTAAAGCGGTTTTACTTTATATATTATTTATTTTCCACACGGCTGTAGCGGTCTTCGTATCTTTCGATGTCGTCTTCGCCGAAGTAGTCACCAAGCTGAACTTCTGTAAAAATCAGGGTTTCATCATCGCTGGTGTTGGTCATGCGGTGCTTGCATCCCTTTGGAATAAAGAAGGATGCACCGGGATAAACTGTGTGCACAGATTCACCAATCTGGATTGTACCTGTGCCCTTTACAATCTGCCAGTATTCTTCTCTGCGTTTGTGGCTCTGCAGGCTAAGTGCCTGACCGGGCATAACGTAGATAACCTTTGACTGGTACATATCGTTTAGCACGGTTGTCTTGTAAAAACCCCATGGACGTGTAAAGATTTCATGCTCAAGAATTATATCGTCGAGGCTTGCAAAATCAAATTCTGTGCTGAACATAATGTCTTTCAGCAGCAGCACATTCAGATTGCGGCGGGTGATAATGTTGATAAGATGTCCCTCTCTGTCCATAACAGGCAGAAAAGCAAATTTTTCGTCCTTAAAAGCCTCTACAGCAGCGGACAGCTCACTGTCCTTGTCAAGGTATGTAATTGTTCTGCATACAGAGTTTTCAACACTGTCGTTCAGGTCGCTGCCACGCAGAATGCTGCGGCGTACATCACCGTCGGTAAGTGTACCCACAACCCTGTTTTCGCTGTCTGTAACCACAAGAAATTTAACCTTGCGGTCGTTCATCTGCTGCAGTGCATCACGCAGGCTTACATTATTTTCAATAACGTGTTTTTTCATTCTGTAAATTCCTTACTGTTTAATGTTGGCGATAATCAGTTCGGCAACTTCTCTGATTGCACCTTCGCCGCCCTTTGCTTTTGTAATATAAACAGCGGCATTCTGTGCAACAGCCATACCGTCTGCCACGCTGCAGCCAAAGCCTACAGCTTCAATAACAGCGGTGTCGTTGCGGTCGTCACCGATATAGGCAATCTCGTCGTATTTAAGACCGTATTTCTCGCAGATAGCATCAAGAACAGCCATTTTGTTGCTTATGCCGATATGGCATTCGTCAGCCTTAACTTTAAGTGCACGGCGTTCCACAAGACCGATTTTTTCTCCTGTGATAATGCCGAATTTTATGCCCTTTTCACGAAGCATGGCAATACCCATACCGTCCTTGGTGTTGAACTTTTTAAGCTCGTCGCCGTTTTCGCTGTAGTACATACCGCCGTCGGTAAGGCAGCCGTCGCAGTCGGTAAGCAGCATTTTTATCTTTGAAAGACGGGTATCTTCTTTTTTTGCACTCTGTTTTTTCAGCAGATGCTCAATAACAATCCAGTCGCTTGGTTCGTCAATTTCAAAGTATGTTTCCTCTGCCATTTCGTGTACGCCAACCTTGCCGCTTAAACGGCATTCGTCACGCAGAAAGTTCTCTCTTGAGTTGATGTAGAATGCACCATTTTCCACAAGGTATCCGTCAAATTCCTGACGGCGTGGACGGGCACGGAAATCGTAGTTTGTCGGTACAGCTTCGCCGTCTTTTACCATCCAGTTAAAGCGTTTCTGACGTACTACACTAAGAAGGGAGTCGTAGCCGTTTTCTTCAAAACCTGTAATGGCCTTTGTCAGATCGTCACTTGTCAGCAGCGGGCTGGTTGCCTGCACAAGAATAAGCTGTTCAAAATCTGTGTATGTATTTGCAAAATACAGCATTGCACTTTCGGTGCTTGCAGTGTCTGTTGCAGTTTCTGCAGGGCGGTCTATGCACAGCAGCTTTTCGCCGCAGTTGTTTTCTGCAATGTATTCGCTTACCTTTTCTTTGATTGCGGCACTGTCGGTGCACAGGTATACTCTGTCAACCTTTTCGCAGTTTACGGCAGCATCAAGTGTCCAGTAAACCAGTGGTCTGCCATTGATTTTGCGGATATTTTTAAGAGGAATGGATTTACTGCCGCCTCTTACGGGAATAAAAACAACGTATTTGTCCATTTTGTTTTCCTTTTTGATTGTTTTATATAAGATGATGGCGTGGCAGAGGCTATATTACACAGTAACAGGGCTTACAAGCTTTGCACGCATTTCTTCGGCCTTATCCCGCATATAGCCTGTTTCTTCTGCGGTAAAGCCGTTGTTTTCGAACCAGTCTATGCCATAAGAAAAATTGGTTTCACGGGTATCGATAACAGCACTGATATTTTCATATCCGTGATACATTGCCATCGCAAGACGGTGAGAACCATCAATAAGCTGCATATTCTTGTCCAGCAGAATGCATGAGCTTTCATCATATCCGTTTTCTTCGTAGGAAAGGATAAGTTTTTTGAAGCGTTCAACAGCCTTGTCTGCAAAATCATCGCCTTTATGCTTGTTTCTCTCGTACTGCATTTTGTGATACAGCTTAAAGCCGTAGTCGTTTTTTCCGTAATAGTTTTCAACTGCCAGCAGTCTTACAATCATATCATATCGCAGCAACTCACCATTGCGGGAGTTCAGAGAAAAAACATCACCTACCGATATGCTTATGGTCCTTTTAGGCATCGGTACGTGCAGTATTTTGTGTTTAACTGTTCCGTAAAGAACTCTTAAAGGATATAGAATGTCTTTTTTCATTGATGGGATATTCCAATCTTATTTTGTATGTAGCATTAATATTATTTTATAAAAAACAAAACTGCAGCAACGGTTTTTATGCCGCCGCTGCAGCAGCTGTAAAATTATTTGCCTCTGTATTTGAGCTTGTCTCTCTGTACCTGTTCAATTGGGAGAATTTCGCATGATTTGTATGTGAGAGCTTTGTATGTGTCGTTAAGGTTTTTAACCAGCAGTCTGAAATCTTCAGGTTCAAGGCTTGCTGCGTGGTCTGTGCCTTTCCATGTGCGGTCCAGTGTGTAGTGGCGTTCGATAACTTCTGCACCAAGAGTATAAGCAGCAATGTCAACTGCGTGACCGATATGGTGGCCTGAGAAACCAATCTGTTTTACTGTATCGCCGTATGTGTCTTTAAGACGTTTAAGTTCCATAAGGCAGATATCTTCATATGGAACAGGATAGCCGCTTGTGCAGTCGTAGAGAACAAGGTCTTTGTTTCTGCCGTTTTTAACAAACAGTTCAACAATTTTTTCTTCTTCTGCATGTGTTGTCATACCAAGAGAAAGCTGAACTTCGCCGCCGTAGTTGTCGCACAGCCACTGAAGCATTGTAAAGTGGTTGTTGCATGCGGATGGTATTTTGATAAATCTTGGGTTGAGAGGTGCAATTTCCTTTGCAGATGTCAGATCCCAAACGGATGTGGAGTATTCAATACCTGCTTCATCGCACCATTCTTTAAGCTGGCGGTGCTGGTCTGCTGTGAATTCAAGAAATTCACGGTGTGCACCGTATGTGTCACCGTAGCTGTTCTTTGGGTTTGGATGCGGTGCATTGTACTGTTCAGGTGTAAGCAACTCTCTGTTGCATCTTTTCTGGAATTTTACTGCGTCTGCTTTGCAGAAGTGTGCTGCTGTTCTGATAAGGTCTCTTGCAATTTCCATCTGACCCATATGGTTGCAGCCGATTTCTGCGATAACAAAAGGTTTATTGTAAGTGCTCATAGCTGTTATTCCTTTCTTTATATAAATGTTATTTTTAAACTTGATTTATGTCTATATATTATCATATTGATTTGCCAATTACAATTGAAAGTTGTTCCGAAGGTAATTATGTTACAAATCAATCTTTAATCAGCAAGCTGTAGTCGATAAACTGTTCTTTCTTCAAAGCCAGAGGATAGCAGCTCCAGTCATCTGCAATGTCCGCAATATTTTCTATTGCAACGGAGGTAATATCCTCCTCGGTATACAGCGGCTCAAAGCCCGGTGCAACAATGCGGTACACCTTTCTGCCCATTATAACAGCAGTGGACAGAACTGATGAAATTGTGCCGAAAACCACACGGCTGGTGCACATATCTTCCATCAGTGTACCCGGTGCACTTGTGGAAACTCTTATGCCCATATCTTCCAGTATTGGTGTACATTTTGCCATCATTTTAGGATTGATTGCAGGGGGAAAACGCACCAGAACTTCCCAGCCTGTTTTTTCGCCAAGCTTTTTAAGCCCTTCAAATATGCAAAGCTGCATATTGAAGTTGTCGTTAAACAGCTTTTTGTCGTTTTCGTCCATAATGCCGCTTACCATATACACAATCTGATTTTTTGGTGTGTATCTGGCGTATTCGGATTTTGCTTTCTCAAAGTTTGTTTCCGGATTGCCAATGGTGTACAGCTCAATCTGCTGGCCGAACATAGGCTGATATCCGTAGAAATTCTGATGAAATTTTACGTCGCTGTCGCTCCAGCAGCCATAGCTGTCGGCATAAGCGTAGCGATAAATGGGCACAGGGCGGTGGCTTGGGTGCATACACCAGGATGCGTGATGCTCCATCTGTCTTGTAGGTATGCCAAGTCGGTGGCAGGCATCCATAAGCATTACATCACGGAGATTAAACTGATTTATGGTGATATAATGGCCTATTTCATATCTGGAAAGTATATTTGTCAGCTCGTTTATTCTGGTAGTGTATGCCTTCTGCAATGCGGATAAAAGTTTTTCGCTTTCATCGGTGTGCTGCAGACAGCTTTCACCTTTTTCAATCAGCTTTACCAGAAAGGCGGCTGTGTCCCGTACACATTTTTTTACTTCTGCACCGCTTACGCTGCCCTCTAAAATTACAGGCTGCACAGTGTAGTGCATATCGTTGAATTTTACACCATTGCGGTTTATCAGCGGGCGGACATCACATACAGACAAAATGTGGGTAACGCCGCACAGCTTTTTTATCTCTGCAAGGGTTGCACTGTAGCGGGGATTGTGTACAAAGGTGGACGACAGCATAACTGCCTTTGCCTTTGGCAGTTTTGAAGCTTCGCCGCACAGCTTTTTAAATCTGCTTTTGCGGATAATGCTTACTGCTGCAGAAAGCCCCTTTGTTTCAGGCTCTTCATCAAAGGAAAACAGAGCGTTGAAGTTGCCGGTGGTGATATATCTGGTATTTATATCCCAGAAAATAAGGCTGATAACGGGAAAAATATCTTTGTATTTTTCCATATTCTCACTGCCGAGAATATCGCCAAGATGGGTATATGCATCGGCATATATGGGCTCTGCGCCTTTTTTCCAGTTGTAGCTGTCGTTTTTTATCATGGATATTTCTCCAAAGATGCGATTTTATATAATGGTTTTGAATTCGTCCACAATTTTGTGGATTTCCTCGTCGGGCAGATAGTTTATTTCTGTACGGCTGCGGTAATATTCTTTTATTCTGCGTACCTCTGCCATACTGAAAAGACCGTTTTCCCTGCGGTATTTAAAGGACGGATGCTGTATATTTGTAGCTTTTGCAAGCTTGCACCACAGAACGTTCAGCGGTGAGCGCCAGAATTTTGTGTATTTAAGTTCTGCTTCTATACGTTCTTTCTGAGAGGTGTATTTATTATAGCTTTCGCTGTGATAATCAGTGCTGCGGAAGGTTTCTTCCATCCAGTCTGCCACACGTCTGTAGTTTGGTACATCTGTCTGATTATAGCACTCGTTCATCAGTTCATCGCTGATAGGCTGAGACTTTGCATCATTTGGCATCTCAAGGCTTGTTTTGAAGCCGTCGTAGGTTTTTATGGAGTTGCCGTTTTCAAACAGACGGTAGGTTACACGGTGGTCAAGGGGTACAGGTTCCAGCACAAAGGACTGCTTTTGGGAAACATAAACCTCTGCGGCAGCGGTGCTGGTCCAGTTGTAGATTTTGTCACAGGCCATAATCCAGTGTTTGATAGGTTCTTTGGAAAGGCAGAAAAAGTTTTTGTTTTCTCTTTCCAGCTGCAGCAGAAATTCTGCCTGGGCTTCGGCAGGGTGGGCACGGTAGATAAACTGAATATCAGGATATTCCTTGCAGGCTTTTTCCATCCAGTCTGCAATTGCCTTCTGGCTGTCCACAACACTTTTTGCGTGCACATCGCTGAAGTCTATGCTGCTTTTGGGCCTTGTGTTAAGCGGCAGGCTGGTAAAGGAGAAGGATGAGATAAACAGCATTGTGGTTTTTGTGCTGTCAAGGCCGTTGTCACTGAAAAGCTTGTCCCTTGGTATAAGCCTGCCTGCAAATTCAGGACGGTAAAAGTCCAGAGGAATACATCCGCAAACTTTGAGGAATTCTTCCGGCACACCAAATTTTGTCATAAGGCGGTTCTTTGTGTTTTCGCCCCAGCAGATGTGGCGGGTTTTAAGGCTTTCACCCCAGAAGTCCCAGCTTGTTGTGCCTTTGCTTTCCACATAGCCGTTGTGCAGTATCTGTTCCCACTGCATATTTACAACCTTTTTGAATTTTGTTGCAAACTTGGTGAAAAAGGTATAGGTGTTGCTGCTGTAGCAGGCAGAAGTTATCACAACTTCGGCATCATAGTCGGGGATTTCGTGGCTTATGGCATACCATGTGTTTATAAAAGCGGTGGTATAGCCTCTTTTTTCCAGTTCTGCAGCCAGCAGGCAGATGTTTTCCAGTTCTCTGTTGCGAACTTCGTATATAAATAAAAAGTCAACTTTTTTCATGATTAAAGGATAATAGCTCCCTTGAGATTGTTAAAATATAAGATTTAGCTGTCAACCTTGGTTTCAAGTACAGGCAGCAGGTTATAGCCCCATTTGCCGATATCCCAGATAAAGCTGCCTTTTGCTGCGTTGTCGGAAATTTCAAAACCGAAAGCTGCAGGAATCTCCTCGGAATATCGCATTTTGCCGTTGCTCATGGACACAAGACGGATGTCGCAGAAATATTTGCCCGGCACAAAGGTGGATAAATCAAATGTAAGGTCTACATGGGCATCTTCACACATATTGCTTCTGATAGACTGGGATATGTATGTACCCACAATGTTTGTGCCTGCGTATTTTGCGGCTACAAAGAAGGACATGGCCTCTACAGGCTGGATAAATTTTGTGTGGAAGCGTACTTTAAGCTTTTCATCTGCAGAGCAGGTAAGGTTGTCCCTGTCAAGAATTTCAATGCCTGTAACAGCAGCTTCCTGACGTTTAGGATATGCAGCAGGCTGCGGGAAGGTGCGGTGCATATCAAAACGGAAAGATTCTTCGGAGTATACTCTGATTGCTTCCTCAACATCGCCGTCATAGATGATTTTGCCTTCCTTCATAACAAGGCAGCGGTTACACAGCTGACGGATTGTGGACATATTGTGGCTTACATAGAGCACTGTCTTGCCCTCTTCCTGTGCAGCGGCACTCATTCTTGCCAGACACTTTTTCTGGAAAGCAACGTCACCAACAGCAAGAACTTCGTCCATGATGATGATATCACTTTCAAGATGTGCAGCAACAGAGAATGCCAGTTTTACATACATACCGCTGGAATAACGTTTAACAGGGGTATCAATAAAGTCACGGCATTCGCTGAACTCGATAATCTCTTCCATCTTTTTGTCAATTTCAGATTTTTTCATACCGAGGATTGTGCCGTTCATATATATGTTTTCACGGCCTGTAAGCTCAGGGTTAAAACCTGTGCCAACCTCCAGCATACTTGCAATTTTGCCTCGGAGGATAATTTCTCCTTCGGTAGGTGCAGTGATGCGGCTGATAAGCTTGAGCATTGTGGATTTGCCTGCACCGTTGATGCCGATAATACCCACAGCTTCGCCAGGATAAACATTAAGGTCGATGCCGTTAAGTGCCATAAAGGTCTGACCCACAAGACGCTCCTGACCAATTTTCACGTTAGGGTCCGGCAGGCCTCTTTTTCTTGCCCAGAAGCTCTCCCAGTCTGCCTTGAGGGTTTTGCCTGTAACAACGCCCATGCGGTAACGTTTTTTAAGGCCTTTTATTTCAATAATAGGTTTCTGTGTAATATTCTGTTCCATAATAACTCCTTGTATCAAACTGTGTCCACAAAGGTTTTTTCTACCTTGCTGAAAATTGCAAGCCCAACAAACAGACAAGCACCTGTGGTTACAAAAGAGAGCACCCAGCTCCACAGCATAAAGCTGCCGCTGCCGAGGAAAGCCCATTTGAAGTTGTTCAGGATAGGTGTCATTGGGTTGAACAGCAGAATTTTATACATCCAGCCGCCTGTAAGGGACATAGGGTAAACAACAGGAGATACATACATCCACATCTGCATACCCAGGGTTACGATAAATGTAAAGTCACGGTATTTTGCGGTGAGGGCAGAGAATATAAGGCTTACGCCGAGGGCCAGAAGTGTTGTCTGGAGAAGGATTACAGGAATGATAAGCATCTTGAGAGAGAATCTGAGGGGGCTGCCTGTAACCATGTAGAATACAAAGAATGCCAGCAAAGCCACAAACTGAATCATAAAGTTGATAAGGCAGCTGATAGACTGTGCAAGCGGTGTGGCAATTCTCGGGAAGTAAATCTTGCCGAAAACATTTTTGTTTGCAAAGAACAGGTTGGAGTTGTTGGTTACGCTGGTGGAGAAAAGGCTCCAGAGCGAGTTGCCTGCCATATAGAAAAGGAACTGCGGCACACCATCTGTGGAGATACCTGCAAACTGGCCAAAAACAAAGGTGAAGATAACACTGGTGAAAATCGGGTTGAACACCAGCCAGGCAGGACCCAGAACAGTCTGCTTGTAAATCAGTTTGAAGTTTCTTAAAACAAACTCTTTTACAAGGTCACGGTAGTCCCAAAGTTCCTTCAGGTTAAAGTCAAACCACCCTGATGGTGGGCGGATAATTATTTCTTTCTGGTTTTCCATATGCTTTAAAGTCTCCTTATATTGAAAAGTGTAGTGTGGATTTATAGTTAAAGAATATCTGTCAGAATTTCTTCGTATTTTTCTGCAGCATATTCAAGGGTTGCATCACGAAACAGTCCGGAAACTGTTTCAAAGTCTGTACGCCGGTCTTTGAAAGAGACAAGAAACTCTCTCAGTCCCTCAATGTCGGGATTACAGTCGCACAGAGTAAATGCCAGCGGATAACGGTCAAAATATTCTCTGCTGGGGCAGTTTTCAATCTTCTGTACATTTAACACAGGCTTGCCAAGAGAAAAATAATCGAAGATTTTGCTTGGTACCTGATTGTCCAGAGTGTTGGATATGTTAAGCAGAATGTCTGCTTTTTCCATTGTGGCAACAGCTTTTTCAAGGCTTACTGCCTGATGGTGAAGTATATTCTGCGGATATTTTTTTATAAACGGAACAATGGCTTTACTGGTGCTTGTGCCGAGAAAATGGATTTTCAGGGGAAGTCCGCCGTCAATCAGATGTGCAGCCGCAGAGAGAAATAATTCAGGGCTGCGGTATTCGTCCTCCAGCAGACCGCAGAACAGCAGATTGATGCTGTCTTTGTCAAAATCGAAAACGCATCCGGCATTGCTATACTGTGCAGGACGGATATTGGGGAAATTCATAGCTGTCATTTTGTGACAGTATGGCTTGTATTCCGGATGTTCAAGATACAGTCTGTAAAGAGCACAGGTTGTAATTATATGGTCGGCAAAACTGAACAGTTCTGTTTCCTGCGCAATATGTTCGGCCTCGTTTGCTGCAAGAGTTTTGTCTCTGTGCAGCCCCCATGGGTCGGCCTGATACAGACATATTGGCAAAATGCCTTTGAGAGCCTTTGCAGTATACATGGCTTCGGCAAAAGGCATATAGGATATAACCGCAACGTCAAATTTCTCTCTGACAGCCAGTTCCTTTACCATGTTTCCATATATCTGGGCCCTTTTGTTGTTGTCAAAAAGGGAAGAATAGCGGTATACCAATGCGGCACCGTATATGGGATGACGCAGCATAAAGCCTTTGCGGGCAGATGCACGTGCATTTTCGCCGATAGCAGCCGAATAGCTGTCAAATGCCTGCTGTGCCTTGTCCACCATAAGTCCGCTGTTCATGCGTACCATAGTAACACCGTTTTCTGTCGAGGTGCCGCCTTTGCAGTCAGAGGCAAGTCCGCATACGGTACAGCTGTGGCCTTTTTCCGAAAGCTGTGCGGCAATCTGGGTTATTATTTTGTTTGTAGCAGAAAAACCTGCGTTAAGTTTGCCTGTGGCAAATAAAATTTTCATCTGTTTCCTCTTTGTGCGGCACAATCTGTATGATAAGCCGCAGATGACGAATGAATCAGAGCCTGATTCCCAGTTTTTTGAGCAGAAGCTTTACGGTGTACTTAAGGCCGTTATCTCTGATACAATCGCAGAAAGTTTTTATGGAGTGGGGAATAAAAGCAAATACAAGACTGAGACGATAGGCAAAAGAGCCTTTTATTTTGTTCAGTTCGGTTTTAAGCTTATGTATCTGAAGAGCGGAGTCCTCTCTCTCCTTAAAGTCACTGCTGATAAAGGAGGCGGAGGAGATGCGGATGCGGTCTGTCAGGGTATATCTGCTGCCGCAGTAGCTGTCATAGCTGTTAAGAATGTTACGCAGCTGGATATCGTTGCCGCCCTCGCGGTCGTTGGATTTGAACAGTGCTTCTGCCTGGCTGCCCTCTATGGTTGTTGCACCGTCTGAAGGTGCGGCAAGCACAACGGGAATGTTGTGTATAAGCTCCATTGTCTTAAGCCATAAATCGTCGGCATTGAGGCAGTTTTCAATGATGAAATCCTTGTTGAAAGCCTCCTGTCCAAAGCAATGCGGAGGATACAGAACACCGCTTACACCCGTTGCCATAAGTGCATGGGAAGGAAAATGCGGAGTGTTTATGCTTCTTGCCCAGCTTCGGTACGGATTTATGCAGCCGTTTTCGTCAAATGTTATGCAGTGGGCACGGAGTGCTGATACCGCAAACGGGAACTTTATATAGGAAGCCAGCAGCTTTTCTATTGTATCGGGTTTATATTTTACATCATCATCAACAGTAATGATTATGTCATCGGGATATTTCTGCATAGTGTAGAAATATTTTTTGTGAGGACGCAGATCGTCGCACCACATAATCTCCAGCCCCTGATTTTTCAGGGCACGCAGTTCTGCGGGCAGAGAAGCCTCTTTTTCGCTGAACTGTTCTTCTGCCAGCCATAGCAGCACTCTGTCCGGCTTTACGGTCTGGTTGAATATGGATTTTATCACCTCTGGCACCACTTTTATTCTTGCGGGATAGGAGGTGAGAGAAACGGTTACGGAAATATCAAGGTTATATGGCAGCATATTGTGCCTCCTTAAATTTATGGAATGTTCTTAAAGCTCAGAGATTATGTCTGCAAATTTCTGAGAATTTATGTCACAGTCAAAATTGTTCTGCCAAACTTTATAGGCGTTCTGACCAAGCAGCTGCTTTTCAGAGGCAGGCAGAAGATGGAAATTTTTTATTGCACGGGCAAGTTCTTCAGCGGTTGGATTGCTGCACAGAAGAATGCCGTTGGCGTCTGAAACAATCTCGTGGGAACCGCCCACATCGGTTGCAATGCAGGGAATGCCAAAGCTGGCGGCCTCCATAAGAGATACCGGTAATCCCTCGGATGTGGACACGTTTATAAATAAATCCACAGGGTTATTTTCCAGCCAATTCATATATTCAGTATTGGGAACACGCCCCATCATATTGAATTCTATGTTGGAAGGCAGAATGGCTGCGTGGCGTCTGACATTGTCTGTGTCCGACCCGTCTCCGAAATGATGCCAAACAACAGGAAAATCGGTTATAAGGGATAGGGCGTCACAGATAAGAGATACCCGCTTTAAAGGAATTACATTGGAGCAGCTTACAATGTGCAGGGTGTTGTCAGGAACAATCTGCTTTTGGCTTTTGCGTGATACACCAAGATAGGATACATTGTATTTGCTGTTGTCCTGTTTGCCGTATCTGTCCAGATAATACTGTTTCCCCTGATGGCTTATAAAGAAAACCTTGTCAAGGAGGCTGTCCATATAATTTTTATAAGGATGAAAATCAGACGGCAGCCTGAAATCGTACAGGTCATATCCGTGACAGCGGGTAATAAAGCTGTATCGGGGATACTTCTTTTTTAAGAGCAGAGCTCCCAGGGCAAGCTCGTTGTACCAGTAGGTGTAAACCACAGCATCTTCGGCAGTAAAAACATTCTTTTTAAGATATGCAGCATATGTCTGCGCACGCCACATAACAAAAAGATTGAATGCAAAAACCTTTGCAGGATGCTTGCCTGCTTTTATACCCTCGAAAAACTGATTGTACAGCAATGGAGAAAATATGCTTTTGAGCAGTGCTGTGCATCTGGTGAAAATGCCAGCGTCAACTTCCTCCAAAGGGACAACAGTAATATCGAATTTTTCCTTGAGAAAAGGCAGTTCGGGCGAAATAAATGGTTTTTCACGGTCTTTTAAAGGGAAAGCCTGCATCAGCAGATATAAAGTTTTCTTGCTCATAGCTGTTTCCTTTAAGATTTTGTAATAGGTGTTACAGCATCTGTAACCAGCTTCATCTGTGCATCCCAGGAATAATGTCTGAGTGCAAAGCTGTGAAGCGTGCAGCATATATCGGGGATATCTTTTACGGATTTGTAAAAGGATACGATTTCTGCTATGTCAAGCGGAGTTGCATCGTTTGGTACACGCATACAGAATGCTGTGTTTTTATCTATGTTAAGTTCGTCATTTGCATATACAAAAGGTTTGCCCATAGCGGCATATTCTCTTGTCTTTAGAGGGGATACGGCTTCCATACCCATCTTGTACATACCGAGGATGGAAAGACCAATCTGACAGCGGTCGAATATGCTGATAAGCTCGTCACCGAGACAGTGACCGTGAAAATGCACATATTCACGCAGATTATACCGGTCGGTCAGTGCCTCCCAGTTGTCTCTTTCGGGACCGTCGCCAACAAGATGCAGATGAACAGGCATTACAGGTGCGGTTTTTACATACTGTGCAAGGCCTTCGATGGCTCTTTCATAGCCGTGGCATGGGCTCATTGCGGATACAGCAATCATATCAACCCTGTTATCGGGAAACTCGGTTGGAATAAAACGCAGAGTGTCAAAGTCCACACCGTTGTCAAGGTTTATGCACGGCACACCAAAGATTGTTTTGTCCTTTGAGTAGGTGGTAAAGTAGTTAAGACATTTTTTGTAACCCTTGCGGGATGCCTTGTCAACTACAGAAGCTGCCCTGTAATATGGGGACGGAAGATGTTTGTTGAGCTCATCGTATGGATATGTAGGGATTTCCTCAACAGTAACAATTCCTTTGTTTTTGAACATGTGCAGTGTTTTCAGATGGAAAGGAGTACAGAAAATGTGACGGATATAAACCATATCCAAAGGCAGGGTGCTGCAAGCATACCGCATACCTTTCTGTAACGCCAGATAGTAGCCGACAACATTTTTCTGTACGCCAAACAGCACTTCACTTTTTTTCTTGTTGTGCAAAATAATTTTGCCGTCTTTAAAAGTAAAGTACCACACATTGTGACCAAGCCTTTCAAAGGCTTTTATCTGGCCGTATATTTTTTTGTCAACGCCGCTTTTTCTTTCGGGGTTTATGAAAGCACTGAATAAAATATTCATAAAGTCGTGACTCTCCGTTAAATAATTTATAAGCTGTTATCATTGCTTTTTGCAGCACAGAACCATACTGCCTGCAAAAAGACACATTTTTGCATATTAATCAATTTATTATATCATATAATACTTATTAAAGCAAGAAACCACGGCGGTTTGGGGTGCGGAGATGTGGCAGCGAAAAATCAAAACGGCTTCTGATATTGCGGTAATATCAGAAGCCGTCGGTTTAAATATTGTTTTGTCAGAGATATGCAGGGATGTGTTTTGTCAGTCTATATTATTTTCTTGTCTTTTTTTTCAAAAATAATCAGCAAAACCGCTGCTGCAAGGCATACTGCGGAAACTGCAAGACCTGCGGCAAATCCCGGTGTGTGGTATTCTGCCTCAATTACAAAGTCGCCTGCAGGTACATCAAGGTACACATAGTTGGAAAGCACAGGTGTAAACTCTGTCTTTACACCGTTTACCTTGTACTGCCAGCCCTCAACACAAGGGGACATTATCACGATGCCCTCGGTGGAATCCATTGTGCCTGTAATGGTAAAATAATGTCCTTTGTCGAAATGGTCGGTAAAACCATTCTGTGCCATATCTGCTTTGAACTGTTCAAGTGCAGGGAAATTATCATACACAAACATTATATCCTTTGCAGCCAGTTCGCTGCGGATGTCAAAGCGTACGGTGATAGTTTCGCCTTCCTCCATCTGGCACAGCAGACGGGTTGCATGGTCGTAGTAACCGGGATAATATTTAAGTTCGGTATCCTTGCAGGTGATGTATTTTATATCGCCGATTTTGCCGTCGATAATAACTGCAGTGTAAAGGTTGGAGGAACAGGGGGCGGTAAAGGTAAAGTCTATATAACCCTTGTGCCCGTCAATAAGATTGTAGCACAGCAGACCGTCTTCGTTTGTGTATGTGTATACGTTGTCAAGAGTAACGGTGTAATCGGTGATTTCGCCCACCATAGAGTAGTTTTTGCCCCAGGCGGATTTGATAAGTGTATCTGCGGCAAAGCAACGGCGTACTTCGTTTACATCCAGTTCGGTTACACTGCTGTCTGCTTTGAATGCAAACGGGAATACATATGGGTTTTCGTAGGCTGTAACGTTATTCTGACGGAAAATTTCCTTTAGGCCGTCGCGGTAGGTGTCTTTGTACAGCAGATATTTTATGCCCATCATACCGTCATTGGAAAGGTTTGAACCGTAGCCGTAATAGCCGTACATCTCTGTGTAGGAGTAGCCTGCGGCAGCAAGGATGTCACGGGTGACAAGTTTTTCACCGGATGAATAGTGGGTAAGACCGTTGTACCCGAATGTCATTGCATCGTTGTAGTTGTAGCGGAAATCCTTTTCTATGCGGTAAAAGCTGTCGCTTTCCTTTTCAAGGTCCTTTACAGTGTCAATTACAGGCTTTGTGTCGTTGTAGTAATCACCAAAGCCAATGCCTTCAAAGTTGAGTTCGTCATAGTTCAGGTTTGTGTACCACATACAGGAGACAAGGTTTATTGCCATAAGTACGGCAAGTGCTGCCTTGTTCAGCTTTACCGAGGATAAAAACTCCATGGCGAAAAGCAGGACGAAAAATGCACCTACAAAAGCAAAGCGGTATTCAAAGCACACAGGCTTGGAAAAACCGTGCCAGCACAGATAAAGTGTCTTGAAGTAGAAACTTGCCAGCATAATAACTGTGATTATACCGCCTGCAAACTTTTTGGCAAGAGGGATTCTTGGCAGCAGGAAAAAGCCGATAAACAATACTGTAACAACAAAGCCAGCAAAGATGCTTGGACGCATAAGTTCAATGTTGTACATTACTTCGTCCGGAACAAGCAGATGCTTTATAAGCTCGCGGAAACGCATCTGTGTTTCCAGACCGATTGTTTCAAAAAGGGAATATTCTGTTTTTGTTGTGCCCTCGAGACTTTTGAAAACAGGCAGAAGCAGCAGTGCGTTCATACCGCCGCCCAGCACGCTGGATATTGCATACTTTACAGTAAAGCTGATTTTCTCTTTCAAAACTGATTTTGTCACAACAAAGCGGTATGCAAAGTACAGCACGCTGGCACCGCACAGCATACAGCCGATGTAGTAGTTGAAGAAGATGCCGAAGAACAAAGAGAAGATGTACAGTGCACAGCTGCGGTTTTCGTATATATAATCGATGCCAAGCATAATAACGGGCAGCATTATAACACCATCAATCCACATTATGTTCTGGATATATATGATAATGTATGCCATAAGGGCATAGGCGGAGGACAGCAAAAGGCTTTTTACATTGTCCTGCAGGTGATGGCTGAAAAAGATGTATGCACACACACCTGCCGCACCTATTTTGCACAGTGCAACAACGCTTATTGCTGTTGCCATATTGCTTACATCAAACAGCAGGAAGATAAGGTTGAACGGGCTTAGCAGATAGTAGGCTGTCAGCCCTGCCATATCGCCGCCGATAAGCTTTGCAAAGGTAAAGGATGATGATACATCCCCTGCCAGCATCTGCTTGAAGTAGGAAAAGTAGCTTATATACTGATAATTCATATCAACATAGAAAAAAGCTTTTTCACTGCCGAAAGGTATGATGCTGTTGTGGTAAAGCACAGCGGTCATACACACTGCAGGGATTAAAAACGCCAGCAGAAAGGGGAAAGTTTTTTTAAATTTCTGGTTCATAAATTCCTCCGTGGTACTGTTTTATTCCCACAGCTTTTCGGGATATCTGCCGCTTTTGTGCATCTCTGCCATAGCCTGCTGCACCATTGGCTTATCCTCTTTGTATGTAACGCCGTACCACTTGTCGCTGCTGGTCAGCACCTTAACGGTTGCCTTGCCGCCTTCGATAAGTCTTGTAACAACGCTTGGCAGGTAGTATTCGCATTTTTCGGGGTTGGTTTCAAGGCCTTTTGTCAGAAATTCAGGGAAACCTTCCCATGCTTCTGTAACAAAATCCTTTGTAAAGCCCCACATATTCATGGAAACAGGTGTGCAGCCGCAAAGCATAACAGTTCTGTCGTCCATAATGCTCTGTGCGTCCTCGCCTGCTTTTTCAATTTTAAGGTGTTCTGTAACCTTTGTCAGATATCCGTTTTTATCGGTTTCGCATACCCCGCGGGAAACATATCCGTTTTCTGTAAGGGTGTTTGCAAGGTTGTATGCAACCATGCAGAAAGGATACGGATTTTCAGCGTGTTCTGAGGAAAGATAGTCGTAGATTACCTTAAAGGCGTCTCTGCCGTAGAAATCGTCTGCGTTGATTGCCACAAAC
This sequence comes from Oscillospiraceae bacterium, assembly GCA_017435045.1. Classification (GTDB taxonomy): domain Bacteria; phylum Bacillota; class Clostridia; order Oscillospirales; family Ruminococcaceae; genus RGIG3102. The sequence continues at coordinate 1,979 of JAFSFT010000022.1, read as the reverse complement.
GGGCCGTCAATAATATCTCTTGCACTCATAACAGCGTGTGCTGTGCCCCATGGCTTTTTGCGTCCGTCAGGAACACAGAAGCCATCCGGTAAATCGTCAATATTCTGGAATGCATAGCGTACGTCCATATATTTGCTTACGCGGTCTCCCACACTTTCCTTAAAGTCTTTTTCAATTTCCTTTTTGATGATAAAAACAACGGTTTCAAAGCCTGCCTGTTTTGCATCATAAAGGGAATAGTCAATGATAATTTCACCGTTTGGTCCAACGGGGTCAATCTGCTTAAGTCCGCCGTATCGGCTGCCCATACCTGCAGCCATAACAACTAATATAGGTTTTTTCATATTGTTTCTCCAATTGAATTGTAGATTATATCTTCAGATTTTTAATATAAACATAATACAGAAATATAAAAAACAGGGCGTTTCTGTAATAAGTGAGAAAAATTATACAAAATGTATATTAATCTTCAAAGCCGTTGGGGTTTGCCTTCTGCCATCTCCAGGCATCACGGCACATTTCCACAATGCCGTTTTCGGCCTCCCAGCCAAGTTCATTCTTTGCTTTTTCTGCGTCAGCATAGCAGGTGGCAATATCTCCTGCACGGCGGTCCTTTATAACATAGGGTACGGATACACCGTTGGCCTCCTCAAAGCTTTTAACCATATCCAGCACACTGTAGCCTGCACCTGTGCCAAGGTTGTAGATGTTAAGGCCACTGCCCTTTTCCAGTTTTGCCAGTGCCTTTACATGACCTTTTGCAAGGTCAACCACATGGATATAGTCTCTTACACCTGTGCCGTCGTGGGTGTCGTAGTCGTTGCCGAAAACACCCAGCTTTTCCAGCTTGCCCACAGCAACCTGTGTGATGTATGGCATAAGGTTGTTTGGTATACCATTGGGGTTTTCTCCGATTTTGCCGCTTATGTGTGCGCCGATAGGGTTGAAATAACGCAGGATAACCACGTTCCACTCGTTGTCGGCCTTCTGTACATCTGTAAGAATCTGTTCCAGCATACTCTTTGTCCAGCCGTAAGGGTTTGTGCATATGCCTTTGGGGCATTCTTCGGTAATAGGTACAAATGCGGGGTCACCATATACAGTTGCCGAAGAGGAGAAGATTATATTTTTGCAATTATACTTTTTCATAACATCCAGCAGTACCAGGGTACCTGTGATGTTGTTGTTGTAATATTCCCATGGTTTCTGCACACTTTCGCCAACGGCCTTAAGCCCTGCAAAGTGTATGCAGCTGTCTATGGTTTCGTTTTCGAAAATTTCTTCCATAGCGGATTTGTCAAGGATATCCGCCTTGTAGAACTTCACATCTTTGCCTGTGATTTCCTTTACACGTTCAAGGCTTTTTTCGCTGGAGTTGGACAGGTTGTCAACAACGACTACCTCTCTGCCGCTTTCCAGCAGCTCCACGACTGTGTGGCTGCCTATATAACCTGCACCGCCTGTAACCAGAATTGCCATAACAAACCTCCCGATAGGATAATTTTATTGAAATATAAAATATACATATAAAAATATTATGTGACCAATGGTATTATGTGACCAATGGCGCATAAAACTACATAGTACGCAATCAGAGATGCACACATTTATACATTATATATTTTATCACAAATATCAATCTTGGCAATAGCAACAGTTTTAAAATATGCTTTCGGAACTGTGTATCAGTAAAGAATATATATTAGTTTATACTTTGTAATAAAAATGTAACGCAAATATATTGACTATAGCATATGTGTATGATATTATGTATCAAGGTGTAATAAATTGAGTTTGATTCAATTACACCGAAAATATCTAATATCGACATTTTAAATGGAGGAATTATCACAATGAAAAAGATTTTTGCTTTGGCATTGGCAGCAGCTATGGCTATGTCCATGGTAGCTTGCGGTTCTTCTGAACCAGCAGCTCCAGAAGTACCAGAAGTTTACAAAACAGGTATGGGTACAGTTATC
>JAFSFT010000003.1 GCA_017435045.1 Oscillospiraceae bacterium | reverse complement strand
TAACAATGATTACATCTTCTTCTGCCTGACCTTTAAGTTCGATAGCATCAAAGCCGGAGAACTTGAGGTATGGGCCAAAGAAGCCACCAACGTTGGAGTCGATTGGAATATCTGTCATTGGTGAGATTGTACATACAAGCAATTTACCAGTAACAGCGTACTGTGTGATACCTGCGATAGGACCAGCAGACATAACGATTTCGTTTTCAGGAGAGTCCCATTTTGTGTTTGCGTTTGTTGCATCCCAGAGATATCTCAGGCAGTAGCCTTTGCCGCCTGTAAATTTTTCTTTAACTTCTGCAGGGATGTCTGCAATTTTTACAGATGCATCTGTAACGTCAATTGTAAGGATTTTGTCTGTGTAACCTTTAACAATTGGCTGTGGTTTGTAATCCACATGGTTAAGTACAACGTGAGCGTCCTTCATCTTCTGGATTTCAGCAGGGTCAACGTCGTGATATTTTCTGATGTCGCACATTTTAATCATCTTAACATTACCTCCTTACTTAAACATCCTGAATGCTGAGTGCGCCAACCGGGCAAGCTTTTACGCAGATGCCGCAAGCTGTACATTTACCTGGTTCGTTGCGGCCGTCAACATAGTACATAACCTGTTCAGGACAGAAGCCTACGCACATGTAGCAGCCAACACATTCTTTTTTGTTGATCATGTAAACACCAAATTTATTCTGCTGAATAACACCTGTGTTACATACTGAAGCACAGATACCGCACTGTGTACATACACGCATCTGTACGTCATTTGTTTTTGCCATACCTTCAATGCGCAGACAAGCTTTGGAACGGTCATCTGTTTTTGTGAAAGCCATCGCACATGCTTCTTCGCAGTTATGACAGCCAACACACAAAGATTCGTCTTTAACTAAGCGTTTCAATATAATTTCCCCCTTATTTATATTGACTCAATTTATAACATATTTACGTGCGGACACACTATCCGAACATAATATTTCATTATCGTAAAAAGTATAACATAGTATATTTTTTATTGCAAGAGGGGTATTTTTAATGAGATTGTGTCCATTTTTCGGTAAAGCAAAAAAGGAGTAGACCCCAGTCTACTCCTCTGCTTTTATTTTGTCGTTTTCACGGATTATCCCGCCTTTTGAAACCCTGAGATATTTTGCGTGGTTACGCAGCATACAGTCCATTTTATTCTGAACTCTTACGCATTCCGCAAAGCATTCCTTCTTTTCCTCGGAAAATTCCAGTTCTGCATCCTCAAAAATCAGCTTTTGCCCCGATTTAAAGGCAGATAAGTCCATATTTTCCACAGTTATGTTGGCCTTGAAGCGTTTAAAACACAATCCCTCGGTTTTTTCTGCACAAAGCCAGTTTTCGCACACTTCGTCAATTGCTGTCAGCTGCTTTTCGCCGCCTTTTGCAAAACGGTCTCCCAGTAGACCGCAGTCTGCCACACATTCTGCCTGCGGCACAATTTTACCCGGTTCGCCTTTTTTGTGAAAAATTTTTATTTTTTTTATTTTTCCGCTTTCCATAGGTCTAAACCTCATCGATGTACACGATTTTGCCTATATTTTCTGCGGAATAGCCGCCCAGAGCCTCCAGCTTTTCTCTGAAAGCATCGCTTTTAAGCACCTCGATAAACTTCTGAACGTGTGGTAAATCAAGGTATTTTACAGGGATTGCAAAGTCATATTCTTCATTGCCCACAGGGATAAAGTCAAGGCCGAGAGCTTTTGCTGCGGAAAGAATGCCCATGCCGGCATCTGCGCTGCCTCCCTGAATTGCCGCTGCAACAGCCATATGTGTTGCACCCTCACGGTCATAACCCTTGATATCCTCCACAGAGATGCCTTCTTTTTTCAGCAGATAGTCAAAGAGTACACGGGTGCCTGCACCGCGCTGACGGTTGATATAGCTTTTGCCCACAAGGTCCTTTACTGTGCAGATATTTTTAGGGTTGCCCTTTTCCACGATAATACCCTGAATGCGGTTTACGCCCTTGATAAGCGCCATAGGCTGGCTGAAAATCTTTTTGAGGTAAGCCACATTGTATACACCGTCTTCCTCGTTAAGCAGGTGTGTTGGGGCAATGTGTGCTTCGCCTCGCTTAAGTGCCATAAGGCCGCCCATACTGCCGAGGTGTGTGCTTGTAAGGAAGTTGCCGGGGTATTCCGTCGGCATAAGGTCTGCGATAACGTCAAGGATAAGGTCGTGGCTGCCTATTGCCACAACTGTGCTGTCAATTTCGTCAAGGTCACGGTAGAGTTCAACATTTACAGTTTCCCCTGCTTCCACACCCTCGCTGTTCTGCTCGATAACACAGAAGCCGTCTGCACGCACAAGGCTCATTGCGGCACCTGCACCGCGTGCCAGAGGGGATGCAACCAGCTTGTCTTCAACCTTGCCCACCTTTACTCGCACATATTCCTTGTGTTTAAGTGAGGAAACAAGGCGTTTGGAAACAACCGCCTCCACCATATTGTTCTTTGTCTGCATCTCGCCGTTCATAAGGCTTAGCACAGGAATTACAAAGTTTTCAAAGTTGATATATGCAGAAACAGGATAGCCCGGCAGGCCGATAACAGGCTTGCCCTTTACGATTGCAAGGATAACAGGCTTGCCTGGCTTGATTGCAACGCCGTGCACCAGAACTTCGCCAAGTTCGCGGAGAATGTGAACAGTAAAGTCCTCTGTGCCTGCGGAGGAGCCTGCATTTACGATAACCATATCGTATTGGTCAACTGCCTTATCTATTGCATTTTTCAGCTTGTTGTAGTCATCGGCAATAGGTGCAAAGCGGGTTGGGTTTGCGCCGTTCTGTCTTGCCATAGCCTCAAACATACGGCTGTTGGACTCGATAATATCCCCTTCCTTAGGTTCCTGGTCAGGTTCAATAATCTCCGTGCCTGTAGGGAATATTGCAACTGCAGGCTGCTTTATAACAGAAATTTCTGTGATGCCGCCTGCAAGGAGAACGCCTATATCAATTGGTCGGATTTTGTGGCGGGACGGAATAATCATCTCTCCTGCAACGATGTCCTCGCCTATCGGACGTACGTGCTGCCACGGTGCGGCAGGCTCGATAATCTTAAGGTTGCCGTCCTCCATTTCGATAAGGTCCTCTGCCATAATAACCGCATCACAGGGATTTTTTATAGGGTCACCTGTGTCCACAATTACATAGTTTTCGCCCTGACGCAGCACAACAGGGTTTGCCTCGCTTGCACCCTTTGTGATGTCGCTGTTTACTGCAACGCCGTCCATTGCCGCTGCATTGAACAGAGGTGAACAGTATTTTGCAAAGATTGCTGTCTCGGTTATTCTGCCAAGAGAGTCTGTAACAGCAATTGTTTCTGTCTGCGGTTTTACAATCGGCTTAAGGGCAGTAATATATTTGTCCAGTGCTTCGTGCACAGGTGTATTGCTTAAATAAAGATTTCTTTTTGCCATAATCTATAACCCAAAACGGTATACAAAAACCGTTTCTCCTTTTTTGAGTCCTTCCTTGTTCATATCAATTTCGATATATCCGTCGGTGTCCACCATGCTGTTGATAAGGCCCGATTTTGCAGGCACAGGCTGCACCATAAATTCGCCGCTGTCGCTGATATATGTCTTTGCCAGCATAAAGGTGGTTTTGCCTGGGGCACCTGCCGCATTGGTTGCCATTCTGCCCGACAGAGGCTTTTGCGGCGGCTGACCTGTAACCTTTTTCCACAGGTTTACCACAAGGGCATGGAAAACGGTAAGGGCTGCCACAGGATGACCCGGCAGACCAACCATAAATGTTGCACTCTGTCTGTCAAAAGCCAGTATTGTAGGCTTGCCCGGCTTGATGCTTAAGCCGTGGGTAAATGTACCCTCGTCGCACACAGAGTCCATAACACCGTTGGTCATATCCTTTTTGCCCTGACTGGACCCGCCGCTTGTCAGCACTATGTCGCTGTCCTGCTTCGCCTTTTCCAGCTCGGCACGGAAAACCGCTTCGTCATCCTTTACCTTTACGCATTTAACCACATTGAAGCCGCACTGTGCTGCCAGTGCATTGAGACTCCATGTATTTACATCGCGTACCTGACCCGAGGAAAGTGTATCATAAGGTGCGATAAGTTCATCGCCCGTTGAGATAATGGAAACTCTCCACGGAACAAAAACCTCGATTTCCCACACACCTGCGGAAGCCAGTGCACCGATATGTTCTGCCTTAAGTACTGTGCCGCCCTTTACAACCGTATCACCTTTTTTGACATCCTCGCCCGGTGTTACAACATTTTTGCCCACCGCTGTGCTTTCGTATATTGCAATCTCATCAGCACTGAACATTTCAGTGTACTCAATCATCACCATTGCATCAGCACCCGCAGGCAGCATACCGCCTGTTGGCACATATGCACATTCGCCGCTTTTTATTGTGCTTTTGGCAGGATGACCTATTGCCACATCCTCCACCACACGCAGAAATGTAGGTATACTTTCGCTTGCGCCCTGTGTGTCGGTGGCTTTTACAGCATAGCCGTCCACTGTGGAACGGTAAAAATCGGGTACGTTTTCCTGTGCCACGGCATCTGCCGCAAGCACTCTGCCCACCGCATTTTCTATTGTTATTTTCTCCCTCTTTGGCAGAATGTGCTGTGCATAAGCATACAGCTTGTTCTGTGCCTGAGAGATTGTATCTACTGTGAATAATTTCATAAATCTATCCTTTTATCTGTCCTTTGAATGAAACCTCGGTGCTTGCAAGATATTTTATCACCGACGGGTGTGCAGGATTTTCAAACATATTGTATGGTGTTGCCTTTTCTATGATATCGCCCTTTTCCATAAAGTGCACCTTATCGCAGATTTTTCTTATATGCACCAGCTGATGGCTGATGGTTATCCATGTTACAGGGTCTTTTTCCTGCTGTTCAAGGATAAGCTTTTCAAACAGGTCGGCACTGTCGGGGTCGAGGTTTGACAATGTCTCGTCCACTATGACCAGCTTCGGCTTGAAAATCAGCGCTCTTATAAAAGACAGCTTCTGCTGTTCGCCGCTGGAGAGAGACAGTGCATACTGTTTTTTCTTATCCTGAAGGCCTGCCTTTTCCAGCCAGTAGTCCACATAATTTTCGTCAATGGCTTCGCCCCTCACCTTAAGCGGATACACAAGGTTGTTGTACACATTTGTATGCATAAGGTAAGGACGCTGACCTGTCATTGTAATATCCCTTGGTGTCAGCCCCTCGTAATCTATACTGCCGCTGTCATAAGGCAATGTGCCCATTATAATCTTGGAAAGAGTGGTCTTGCCGCTGCCGTTTGAGCCGATTATACCATGAACCTTTCCCTTTTCAAAAGTGGCATCGGTTACATTCAGCAGAAAAGAGCCCTGCTGTTTTTTAAGGTTAGTAATTTTCATCTTCTCGGGCCTCTTTTCTTATAAAATCTGCAAGGGACTGCACCACAAAGGCCATAAGCATAAGAATTATGCCCAGAACAATACCCTCTTCAAACTCCCCTGCACTTTTAAGTGTGGAGATGGCAGTGGTCATTGTTCGGGTGCGGTTTTTAATGTTGCCGCCCACCAGCATAACAGCACCAACCTCGCTTATGCTTCTGCCGTAACCTGAAACTATGGAGAAATAAATTTCGTTTTTGATTTCCCTCAGTATAAGCATATCGGTCTGCCATTTGTCTGCACCCATGGTCTTTGCAAAAGCACGGATTTTTGGTGCTGTGCGTACAAGGTAGGAGTAAACCATGCCGCAGATAATCGGTGTTATGATAAGTGTCTGTGCCACAACCATGCCCTTTATGGTAAACACCCATCTCAGATCTCCAAGAGGGCCTTTTTTACGCAGGAGTATGTAGGTTAAAAGGCCTATTACCACAGGCGGTGCACCCATAAGTGTGCGGTTGATACGCACCACCAGCTTTTTGCCTTTGAACTCGTGCTTTTCCAGCATAATTGCAAGAAAAACACCCAGAACAGAAGATATTGCCGTGGAACAGAGGGACATTATTATGGTTACCCTGATGGAATCCCACATTCCCACCGACATGGAAAAGCCGGAAAACAGATTTTCAAACATTTGGTATATCTCCTTTTCTCGGTGTTCTGCCTTTTGCAGCAAATTTAATTATACACTGTTTTTTCTTTATATGCAAACAAGGCTACCCGCCGCTGTATACGGCAGGTAGACCTTGATGTATGCAGATTCAATTATTTGTTGGCATTTGGGAAGAAGAGTGGTTCGCCGTATTCAGCAACGCCGAAGTCTGCGATGAGAGCCTGTACTTCTTCGCTGCAGATCCATTCAATATATGCGTTTGCACCGTCAATATTTGTATCTGGGTAAACTTCTGGGTTAACAGCGATTACGCCATACTGGTTGAGGAGACCTGCGGAGCCTTCAACAACGATTTCCATTTCTGGGAAGTTTGCTTTTTTAGCAAGCCATGTGCCACGGTCTGTAAGGCAGTATGCGTCCATTTCGTCAGCCATAACGAGTGTGTCGCCCATGCCTGCGCCTGCGGAAACGTATGCATCACCAAGTGTTGCTACGTCAACTTCGAGAGCTTTCCAGAGTTTGAGTTCTGCTTTGTGTGTACCGGAGTCATCACCGCGGGAAACGAATGTGAGACCTTCGTCTTTAATCTGTGTAAGAGCTGCATCAATATCGTTTGTATATGCAACTGCACCGCCTGTTGGGCCAACGATTACATAGTCGTTGTACATAACCTGGAAACGTTCCACACCGTTGCCGTCTGCAACAAACTGTTCTTCACTTGCTTTGGAGTGAACGAGGATAACGTCAACTTCGCCGTCAACGCCCATCTGGATTGCTGCGCCTGTACCAACTGCTGTCCAGCTGATATCGTAGCCTGTTGCTTCTTCGAAGTATGGTTCGAGGTAGTCAAGAAGACCTGTGTTGTCTGTGGATGTTGTTGTAGCCATAAGCAGCTCTGGGTCTGCAGGTGCGCTAACTCCAGGTTCTTCAGATGCTTCTGGTGCTGGAGCTGGCTGGGAAGAGCATGCAACCAAAGAAAGAGCCATAGCAGAAGCAAGAATAAGTGCTAAAAGTTTTTTCATAATTTTTCTTTCTCCTTTAATTTTTTAAATTTCAGGAAAAGAAATAACACCAGTTCATCAGATGATAGGTATATTGGGGGTCATATATCTATAAAAATAATATAACCAAGTGCAATTTCTTTCCAAAACGGGAGGCAAAGGCATTTCTGCCGATACCCTTAGGGCACAAAGCCCTGCGGTTGAAAGCCCATACTCTGTGTTCGTTTTTCCGCTCTTCCATTCCAGAAAAACATAAGCGCTGCAGAGCAATCAACTCGAAATTACAGCTTTGGACTATAGTCCAAAAAGCTAATATGAGTATATCATTATATTTATATACTGTCAATATTTACATTTATTGCAAAACAGTTTGTGCAAATTGACGTTTTTACAAAAAAAAGTTGCATATAAAGAAAAAGTATTGTACAATATACTCAAAAGTAGAACGTAGTCTAATCTTTAGTCTAATTTCTGAAACGCAGTCTAAACTGCAGTACGTTTTACTGAGGGATTATTATATTTAAGAAATGGGGTTATACAATGGCCACACCATATGTATTTAACGTACAGAAGTACTCCATTCACGATGGCGACGGTATCAGAACAACCATCTTTTTTAAAGGTTGTCCTGTAAACTGTGCATGGTGTCACAACCCTGAAAGCCAGAGATTTGATAAAGAGCTTTTGTACTTCAAAGACCGCTGCACAGGCTGCGGTAAATGTGTTACTAAATGCCCTAACGGCGCAAACACAATGATTGATGGCAAAGCCGAACTTGACCGCAGCAAATGTACAGCCTGCGGAATTTGTGCTGACTGGTGTATTACACAGGCAAGAGATATTGCAGGTAAGGAATATACAGTTAAAGAGCTTGTAAAAGAAGCCGAAAAGGACAGACAGTTCTACGAAGAATCCGGCGGCGGCATTACACTCAGCGGCGGCGAAGTTATGAGCCAGGATATGGACTACATAGAACAGCTTTGCAGAATTCTTCACAACAAAGGCTACAGCGTGAACATTGACACCTGTGGCTATGCACCTTACGAAGATTACAAACGTATTTTACCATACGTTGACACATTCCTTTACGACATAAAGGCAATGGACAAGGAAACACACGAAAAATATATCGGTGTTGACAACGAGCTTATTCTTGAAAACCTTAAAAAACTTTCCGCAGACGGTGCAAGAATAAACATCCGCATACCTACAATTGTGGGCATAAACGCAACAGAAGAATTTATGATGGATGTTGTAAACTTCCTTAAAGAAAACAGCATCAGCGTTGCACAGGTTAACCTGCTGCCATACCACAACACAGGTAAGCATAAATACAGTAAACTGGACAGAGAGTACGACACTGAAGGTCTGATGGAAAAACCATCTGCCGAAAGTATGGAACTGTTCAAAAATATATTTGTCAGAAATGGTTTTAACAACACAAAAATAGGAGGTTAATTTAACTATGGCAAAATTTGAATTCGATCCTGTTAAGCAGCGTGGCTCAACAGAAAGAACAAGAAGACTCAGAGCAGAAAGCATGAGCACACAGCCACATATCTATATGGAAAGAGCTGTGCTGGAAACAGAAGCTTACAAAATGTACGAAGGCACATGCTCTGTTCCTGAACTCCGTGCAAAATCCCTCTTGCACTTCTTCCAGAACAAAAAACTCTACATCGGTAAAGACGAACTTATCGTTGGTGAAAAAGGCGACGGTCCACAGTCCGCACCTACATTCCCAGAATTGTGCTGCCATACTCTTCAGGACATGCACAACATGAACGACAGAAAGATCGTTAACTTCACAGTTACAGAAGAAGATCTTAAAATCCAGGAAGAACTCATCATTCCATTCTGGGAAAAACGTTCCACACGTGCAAAAATCATTCCTTCCATGACACAGGAATGGCGTGATGCTTACGAAGCAGGTATCTTTACAGAATTTATGGAACAGCGTGGCCCTGGCCATACAGTAGGTTCCAAAAAAGCTTACGAAAAAGGCTACCTTGACTATCAGAAAGACATCGAAGATGCACTTGCAAAACTCGACTACATGAACGACCCAGAAGCTCTTGCTAAGAGAGACCAGCTCAATGCTATGCACATTGCCTGTGAAGCTGTAATGGTTCTTGGTAAACGTTATGCAGACTATGCAAGAGAACTTGCTGAAAAAGAAGAAAACCCACAGAGAAAAGCAGAACTTCTCCAGATTGCTGCTAACTGTGACGTTGTTCCAGCACACAAACCACAGACATTCTGGCAGGCAATCCAGACATACTGGTTCACACATCTTGCAGTTACATCCGAACTTAACCCATGGGATGCTTACTCCCCAGGTCACTTCGACCAGCATCTCCGCCCATTCTATGAAAAAGACACAGAAGACGGCATCCTCACAAGAGATCAGGCTCTCGAACTTCTCGAATGTCTCTGGGTAAAATTCAACAACCAGCCAGCTCCTCCAAAAGTTGGTATCACACTTAAAGAATCTTCCACATACACAGACTTTGCTAACCTCAACACAGGCGGTGTTGACCCAGAAGGTCATGACGGTGTAAGTGAAGTTTCCTACATCATCCTTGATGCAATGGACAACATGAGATTGGTACAGCCAAACTCCAACGTTCAGATCTCCCGCAAAAACCCACAGAAATTCCTTAAACGTGCATGTGAAATTGCTCGTCAGGGTTGGGGTCAGCCAGCATTCTACAACACAGAAGCTATCATTCAGGAATTGATGAACGCAGGCAAATCCATCGAAGACGCACGTAACGGCGGCTGCTCCGGTTGTGTTGAAACAGGTGCTTTCGGTAACGAAGCTTACATCCTTCAGGGTTACTTCAACATTCCAAAAATCTTCGAACTCACACTCTTCAACGGCGTTGATATGATGACAGGCAAACAGCTTGGTCCTCAGACAGGTAACGCAGAAGACTTCGAAACATTCGAAGAACTCTGGGATGCATTTGCAAAACAGATCAAACACTTTGCAGACATCAAAGTTAAAGGTTCCAACGTAATCGAACAGATCTTCGCTAAATACATGCCAGCTCCATTCCTCTCCATTATCACAAACGACTGTATCGCAAAAGGTAAAGACTACAACGCAGGCGGCGCACGTTACAATACAAACTACCTCCAGGGCGTTGGTATCGGTACAATTACTGACTGTCTCTCCGCTGTTAAATACAACGTTTATGACCATAAGAAATTCACAATGGCTGAACTCCTCCAGGCATTGAAAGACAACTTTGTAGGTCACGAAGACATCCACAACCTCGTTTGCAACAAAACACCTAAATACGGCAACGATGATGACTATGCTGATGACCTCATGAAACGTGTATTCTACCTCTATCAGGAAGAAATTACAGACAGACCAAATATGAAGGGCGGTACATGGAGAGTTGACATGCTTCCAACAACATGTCACGTTTACTTCGGTGACGTTATGATCGCTTCTGCAAACGGCCGTCTTGCACACAAACCAGTTTCTGAAGGTATCTCCCCAGAAAAAGGCGCTGACGTTAACGGCCCAACAGCAGTTATCAAATCCTGTGCTAAGATGGACCACCTCAAAACAGGCGGTACATTGCTCAACCAGAAATTCTTGCCAGAAACAATCGCTGGTGAAGAAGGTCTCGATCAGCTTGCTAACTACATCAGAACATACTTCAATATGGATGGTCACCATGTTCAGTTCAACGTTGTTCATAAAGAACTTCTTATCGACGCTCAGGAACATCCAGAAGAATACAAAGACCTTATCGTTCGTGTTGCTGGTTACTCTGACTACTTCAGAAACCTCGACAGACCTCTCCAGGATGAAATCATCATGAGAACAGAACAGGAATTCTAATTCCATAAAAGGTTTTAAAGTTCAGTTAAATAATGAAAGCCACTCTTTCGGGAGTGGCTTTTGTTTTTGGCCGTAAAACAGACAAAAATATCCCCGCCAAATCACTTTACAGTGTTTTGGCGGGAATTCACTTTTTCTTGATATCGTATTGGTGGGTATTTATTATTTATGTTTTCTTATCAGAATTATGCTGATGTCGCAGTTATTTTTCTGTTCTGCTTCAGAACATCAGCTTTATCACCTTAAACTGCCCACCTTCTGCTTTGCAGTAATACAAATCTTTATTTGCAAGGTCTGCGTGTTTTATGTGGTCAATACGTTTATCTCCTGCAAAAAGGGTCCACCCGTCGCTGCCTGTAAAGGTATAAAATGCATCGTCTGCAAAATACTGATACTCTGTTGGATTTGCACTGTCCAGTTCGGGATGCTTTTCTCTGAAATTGTCATACTGTTCAGTAACATCATTCAGTTCCCCTGTTGTGCAGTCAAAATGCAGATACTGCTCTGTTTCTGCATTGTACCAGTTTACAAGGTATGCATAGCTATCTGCCGCAGTGCAGTTTTCAAGTTCATTTTCATACAGCACCCTGTCCTCATCTATTGAGAATATTATATAGTTAAAATCATTTAACTGCTCCGATGATTTTTCCACACAGACAACATATCCGTTTACTGTTGTTACTATCTGCATATAGTCCCAGTTTTCCGAAATTACAGTCTGCTTTTCACCGTCTGTAAGCACAAGATGCGGAAATACTCCGCCTTTTTCCTCGTCATATTCTCCGTTTTCCATTGAGAGAACATATTTTTTGCCGTTATAGTCAAACCATCTTACTGCATTCTGTGGCAAAGGACGTTCTTCGGTATATTCTGTAAAAGCAAGATTATCAAAATCAAGCTGCTTGTAACTCATAATCTGATATTCCATACCATTGTCAAAGGTCTGGTCAATCTCTGTACCGAGGGCTATTATTCCGCTGCCCTCAATACTGAACAGGTCATATCTTCTGCCGTCCTTTATCGACTGAACAAATTTTTCATCATCGCATTCAGACAAATCGAAGATAAATTCCTGCGTTGTATATTCAGCATTCTGCATAAGATTTTCTGTTACATCTTCACCTGCTGACTGTCCGTTATTGGCAGAACTGCCTTCTGTTATATCGGCACCGTTGCCACAAGCTGTAAAATTCAATATTAATATTACAGACAGTAATATAGCAAGTATCTTTTTCATCTCAATCTCCTTTGTTATCTGATAAATGAAATGGTAATCATATAATATTCGTCAGTTTCATCGGCATCTGTAACAGCAGCAGGTTTTGCAAAATCGGTTGTATTTGCCAGCTTACCCTCACCCCCTGCTTTTAAACGGCGGTATGCAATAAATGCTGTTTCTTCTTCTGAAACTTCAAACCAGCTTCTCACCTGCGTATCAGAGGTATAGCTGTATTCCACATCATATACATCATCGTGAAAATAACCACCAAGCGAACCACTGCTGAAAGCAGCATTTATATTTGGCAGATAATAGTATTCCACAGCAAGCAGCGTATTTACATCTCTTATTTTACCATTGCAGAAGTTATAGGTATAATTCCACTGTCCATCTTCAAATTTATATGTTTTAAGCACAAAGGCTGTATAGTCTTCTGTTGCAATTTCAAAAACCGCATTGTTCCGGTTGCCTGCTGCAAATGCATTTATCAAAAATTCCTCGCGTTCAGTCAAATCCATCTGTCGCACAAAATTGCTTTTTTCTTCGTTTTCTACTATAGCTGCCGCATCATTATTCTGCATATTGCCATTGGTATCCTTAAAATTTACAGTCCGTGTGCAGCCTGTCACTGCCAGAGTAAGAAAAATCAAAACAAAAATGAATATATATTTTTTCATACTGCACCTTCCTTTTAAGTTATTGATATACTTTTATATTACCATATATAACACACTGTATCAACACACCTCTACCCTGCAGTTACGCCACAGGCAGCTTGCTGTTTTTACATAACGTCTCCCTCCCGTGGTTGTTGTGCAGGTATATTCTTTTTTCAATGCTCTCTCTTATTTGCAGCTGCACCGCAGATATCTGTGATTTATGCATACAAAAACAGCGGATACCGCTGATCTTATCAGTGATATCCGCTGTTATTTTTGCTGTATTGTTTTGCCGCTGTATTTTCTTTTACTGTGGCTGTGATTCTGCAGGGGCAGAAATTTCCACCTGCATTTCGCTTTCTCTTATGGCTACAAGGTAGTATTCCTTGCCCTGTTTCTGGAAAATATAGTCAACATATTTGGAAACAGAACCATCGGAAGTATCATTCCAGTTTGTTGCAGGAGAGATATAGCCTACTGTAACGATTTTTTCGCCACCGCCGGTTTTGATTTTTTCAACCTTTGGGGTAAAGCCTGTAGGGAAACTTGTAACAGGAACAATATATGCCTGCTTGTCCTCGTCATACTCAAACTCAATTTCCTGGTCTGCAAAATCGCCGTGTTCCAGTGCATACTGTGTGCCGAACACTCTTGCAAAATATCTGTCTACATCAATTGCAGGCAGATATGTCTGGCCAAAGTCGTCCTTTTCATATTTTTCCATATCTTCGTTCATAACTGCTGCCCAAACGCTGCTGGACAAAAGCAGGTCCATATCAGCCTGGTCAGGAGATTCAAACGGAAGCGGGTCTGCAACCACCAGAGTTGCCAGCAAAGCATTGTACTGTTCCTTTTCTGCTGTGTTGTCCAGCAGCTTTGTCACAATGCCCACACCGCCTGCAACAATTGTGCCAATGCCGATAAGCATAAGCACGCACATAACTGCACCGATAACTGTGCGGCGTCGACGCTTTGATCTGATATTTTTTCTGCTTAAGGTATCTTCAGCAGATTCACTTTCTGTTTCTTCTGCACGGTATGTAACTTTTACACTGTCTTCGTCAGGTAGAAAATTTTCTGTGTCGATAATATTCTCCTGAAGGTCTATTTTCTTTTTATCCATATATAAAATCCTTTTTAAAAAATTTTTACATACTTATACATTGTATATTTTAACTTTTATATTATACCATACAATATATGATAAATCAAAAGAAATTTATTAACAAACAATGAAAAAAGGTGGGAAAATCCCACCTTTTATTGCTTTATTTTACAGTTTAATATTACTGCTGTGCTTTTTTTGCAGCAAGTTCTGCCAGAGCATCTTTTCTGGAAAGATTGATTCTGTTCTGGTCGTCAATTTCTGTAACCTTAACGATAATTTCGTCGCCTACGTTTACAACATCTTCAACCTTTTCCACACGTTTGGAGTCAAGCTTGGAGATGTGTACAAGACCTTCTTTACCAGGAGCAATTTCAACAAATGCACCAAAGTTCATAAGTCTTGTTACAACGCCTTTGTAAAGAGCACCGATTTCAGGGTCAAACACGATTGTGTTGATTACGCTGATAGCCTGGTTGATTTTGTCTGCGTCGATACCGCTAACGAATACGCTGCCGTCTTCTTCGATATCAATCTGAACTTCACATTCAGCACAGATTTTCTGGATAACCTTGCCGCCCTTGCCGATAACGTCCTTGATTTTTTCCGGGTCAATTTTGAGACTCTTCATCTTTGGAGCGTATTTGGAAAGTTCTGCTCTTGGTTCGCTGATTACAGGTTTCATGATGTCGTCGAGAATATGAAGTCTTGCTTTGCGGCATTTTTCAAATGCTTCAGCAATGATTTCGTATGTGAGACCGTCAACCTTGATGTCAACCTGAATAGCTGTGATACCGTTGTGTGTACCGCCAACTTTAAAGTCCATATCGCCAAAGAAGTCTTCAAGGCCCTGAATGTCAAGCATTGTCATCCAGCGGTCGCCTTCTGTGATAAGACCTACAGAGATACCTGCAACAGGTGTTTTGATTGGCACGCCTGCGTCCATAAGAGCAAGTGTGGAAGCACAGATGGAACCCTGGCTTGTGGAACCGTTGGAAGAAAGGATTTCAGAAACAAGTCTGATTGTGTATGGGAATTCTTCCTGGCTTGGAAGCACTGGTACAAGAGCTCTTTCTGCCAGAGCACCGTGACCGATTTCACGTCTGCCTGGTGAACGGAGTGGTCTTGCTTCGCCAACAGAGTATGGTGGGAAGTTGTACTGATGCATATATTTCTTTTCATATACATCCTGAAGACCGTCGATAAGCTGTGCGTCTTTTACAGAACCAAGTGTTGCAACTGTGAGAACCTGTGTCTGACCACGTGTGAACATACCTGAACCGTGTGTTCTTGGGAGAAGACCAACTTCTGCAGAGAGAGGACGGATTTCGTTGATGCCACGGCCGTCTACACGTTTGCCTTCGTCAAGCAACCAGCGGCGAACGATGAATTTCTGAAGTTTGTACATGCATTCGTCAATTTCGCCTGCACGTTCTGGGTAAACTTCGTCAAATTTTTCGTGTACTTCTGTGTAGATTGGATTAAGACGTGCTTCACGAACGTTTTTGTCATCTGTATCGAGAGCAAATTTAACTTTGTCGATAGCAAATTCTTTGATTGCTTCGAACATGTCGTGGTCAACTTCGATATGCTGGAATTCGTATTTTGGTTTGCCGATTTCAGCTTTGATTTCTTTTACGAATTCGATGAATTTTTTGATTTCTTCGTGGCCAACTCTGATAGCTTCCAGCATTTTGTCTTCCGGAACTTCAGCAGCGCCGGCTTCAATCATAACAACCTTTTCTTCGCTGCAAACGAGAGTAAGGTCCAGTTTGTTGTTCTTTTTCTGTTCTGCGCTTGGCATAAGCACGATTTCGTCATCAACAAGACCTACAGAGATACCGCCGATTGGACCGTTGAATGGAACATCGGAGATTTCTGTTGCAATAATAGCACCAAGCATACCTGTGATTTCAGGGTCACAGTCCGGTTCAACTGACATAACTGTCATAACGATGGAAACATCGTTGCGCATATCTTTTGGGAAGAGTGGGCGCATTGGTCTGTCTACAACACGGGAAGAAAGGATTGCGCTTTCGCCAGGGCGGCCTTCACGTCTGAGGAAGGAACCCGGAATGCGGCCTACTGCATAGATTTTTTCTTCAAAGTCAACTGACAATGGGAAAAAGTCGATGCCTTCTCTTGGATTTGCACTCATAGTTACGTTTGCAAGAACAACTGTTTCGCCGTATCTTACAAGACAGGAACCATTGGAAAGAGCGCACATTTTGCCTGTTTCTACAACAAGCTTTCTACCTGCAAAGGTAGTTTCAAAAACTCTAAAGCTCATATTATTACCTCCTGTTTGGTTATCCAACAGGAAAAATTACATTTTTAGCAATGAGTTCAGCCGTTAAAAAATTTTTAATGGCTCAAGTTACTGCTAAATATAATAAATTTCCTGTCGGGTTTTGGGTTAAATTTGTGTGTCTTTTTAGACTTAAAGGCAGATG
>JAFSFT010000002.1 GCA_017435045.1 Oscillospiraceae bacterium | reverse complement strand
TTTACTGCTTCAAATGCATCTTCTGCTATTTCTGTTACTGTATCAGGAATATTTATCTGTGTAAGCTTTTCAAATCCGCTGAATACCTTTTCTCCGATTGCTGTTATGCCTTCGGATATTACTGCTCTTTCAACAATTTCCCTATGGTCTGACCATACCGATGTATCTATCGCACCTTCGCCATTGATATGCAGTACATAGGCACTGTCGATAAACCATACAATATTTTCACCAAGGCTGCCGCTGTACAACGCATCATTTATCACTGATATCTCATCGCAGTTATCGCATTTTGCCGTTTTTGTACCATCCCCGTTAGGCTGATACAGTGTAAAGCTGTGGCCGATAATGCTGCACTTTACATATTCAAAGGATTTTTCTTCGCTGAAATAGGAATTGCCTGTTTCTTTATCTCCGGATATTGCTTTTACAATATAAAAATATGTATCGTCCTTTGGCAATGTATTATCTGCAAAGAAAGTTTCTGTAACTGTCTGCTGCAGAGTATATACTGTATCTGCAGTTTTACGCCATATCTGATATTCCTCTGCACCAGAAATTTCATTCCAGCTTAAATTGAGATTTCCTGTGGAAGTATCGGCTTCGATTGCAAGTGCAGGAGTTTCCAGCTTTTCTTTCCAGCCCTTGTGGTCTTTTGGTGTACCTATAAGATAGTTCATGTCCACATTGGTGCTTATGCCGTCAACCCTGCCTGTGCAGCTGTACTGCCACATTGCATATTCCTGGTCGTATTCGCAATGAGTATTCCACTGTGCCACCCATTTGTACCAACTGTCGTAACAGTCCTCTGTAAGATAATATCTCCACCAGTTAAGGCTGGCATATACCCCCACAGGATATCCTGCCGCTGAAATTTTATTGCAGAAAGCGGTTGATATTGCTTCCAGGTCTGCATCTATTATCAGGTTGTCCTCAAGGTCATAATAAACAGGGAAGGACAGATTGTGTCCGTCTATAAGACGCAGCACATGGTCTGCCTCGCTGAGGGCATCACCGACGCTTGTTGCATAGGAATACAGATATACACCGTAAGGTATTCCCAGACGTTCGCATTCCGATACGTTATATTCCCAGTATCTGTCGTCATATTCCGGTTTGTCTTCGGCAAAGCCGCAGCGGATAATTACAAAATCCACATCAGACTCTTTAACCTTTTCCCAGTCGATTTCTCCCTGATGATGGCTTACATCAATACCTGTAAGTGTTGCATCGGGATGTTCCGCAATATATATAGGTGCGGCTTCGTAAATATCCGTTATGGGCTTGCCGTTTTCATATCTCCAGCTGTTTGCATTGTCAGCCGCAATGTCAGATTCTGTTATTTCTGCCGCTGAAACGTTGACAGATAAAAACTCCAGCGAAAGAACTACAGCTAATATTAAAGATAAAATTCTTTTCATTTTTACGTCCTTTATATTTTGTGAGATTTTAATTTTAACACAAACAGACTGATTATAAAACAGATGTCAGAAAATTTTACAATTTATTCAGGTTCTATTGTTTTTTCAACCGAATTTCCTAACCGATGTGCCAACACATAACCGCATAAAACACAGTTTTCTGCTGATTGGCTTGTTAAATACACAATTTTACTGAAAGGTTATATTAAAATACGGACACAATTAAAAACCACCATTTTACATTAACAATGTAAAACAGTGGTTTAAAATGCAGATTATAATTCCGGCAGATCTTCTGTGTTTTCAAGGTTGTTGTAAACGTTCTGAACGTCGTCGTCTTCGTCGAGAGCATCAAAGAAGAGAGCAAGTTTTCTGAGTGCTTCTTCGTCTTCAACTTTTGTGTAGTTGTTTGGAACTTTGCTTGCTTCTGCAGAAGTTACATTATAGCCCATTTCTCTGAGTGCGTTTGCAACATTGCCAACCTGGGATGGGTCTGTTTCAAATTCGATAACGCCTTCATCTTCAAAGGAAACGTCGTTTGCACCTGCTTCCATGCAAGCTTCAAGTGCTTTTTCTTCATCAACGTTTTCTTCTTCACATACGATGATGCCTTTTTCCTCGAACATAAAGGAAACACAGCCGCTTGTACCAAGGTTGCCGCCGAACTTGTCAAAGTAGTGGCGAACATTGGAAGCTGTTCTGTTTCTGTTGTCGGAAAGACATTCTACGATAACTGCAATACCGCTGTGGCCGTAGCCTTCGTATACAATGCTTTCGTAGTTTGTTTTGTCGTCGCCTTCAGCCTTTTTTATTGCACGCATAAGGTTGTCCTGTGGCACGTTTGCTGCACGGCCCTTTGCAAGCAGGTCACGAAGGCGGGAGTTGTTGTTAGGGTCTGTACCGCCCTCTTTTACTGCAACAGCAATTTCTCTTGCAAGCTTTGTAAATACTTTTGCTCTTGCTGCGTCGTTAGCGCCTTTTTTTCTTTTGATTGTACTCCACTTGGAATGTCCTGACATTTTGAGTATCTCCTATATTATTAATTTTAATACATGTTTATCCATAGCTTTTACAGCTATATGCCAACTTATATATTACCACACTTTATTTCAAATGGCAAATATTTATATGCAAATAATGAATATTTTTTGCTCTGCGGCTTATACTAACTGCAGGAAAGGAGTGTTTGTACCATGGCTAAAAACAAAAATCAGAACGAAAACAGAAATCAGAACAGAAATGAGCAGCAGAATCAGCAGAATCAGCAGCAGAACGAGCAGAACCAGAAAAACCAGAACAAAAACCAGAACAGAAAATAATTTCTGCGGAAAATGCCTGTAAAAGCCGTACGGTTTTTATGATGTATCTTCTGTACTGTACGTTTTAAAATTAATACTGTTCAATTTCAAATCAAAAAAAGCAATTCAGAATCTTTTACAAAAGAGTCCGGATTGCTTTTTTATTTACATATTATTCCTGCTTGCCTTCCTTTATGCCGTCTGCACTGGCAACACTGAAAATTGTGCGGAAGAAAATTTTTACATCATTTGCAAAGGTGATGTTCTTTACATAGTCACCGTCATATTTTGCCTTTACCTCTATAGGCAGCTCGTCCCTGCCCATAATCTGTGCAAGACCTGTAAGCCCCGGGCGCACATCGTTTGCACCATATCTGTCTCTTTCTTCAATAAGGTCAAACTGATTCCACAGTGCAGGACGCGGACCGATAATGCTCATCTCGCCTTTGAGGATATTAAAAATCTGAGGCAGTTCATCAAGGCTGGATTTTCTGAGAAATCCGCCGATTTTTGTAATTTTGCTTGCAGGGTCTGCCAGCAGATGTGTAGGTACATCCTTTGGTACATCGGCATACATTGTGCGAAATTTAAGGATTTCAAAATGGGTTTTGTTCTTTCCCACTCTTTTCTGACGGAACAGAACAGGGCCCTTGGAGTCCAGCTTAATAAGCACCGCCAGCACCAGCAGCACAGGCGAAAGCACAATTATTGCCCCTAATGACAGCACAATATCCATAAAACGTTTTAAATACTGATACATAAAAATCTCCGTTTATCAGTGATAATCCACAACCATGTGATTGAAGGTAGGAACCATTTCCTTGATTTTTGCCAACAGCTTTTCCCTGTCGTTTTCGTATGCCGTGGATTTAAGTTCCAGCAGGTCGCTGAAAAATCTGGAAGCATCCATCTTGAGTGGTGCACCGATAAATATCTTGTTATTTTCGGTTTTCTGCAGACCTTCTTCGTCCATAAGCAGTTCTTCGTACAGTTTTTCACCCGGACGCAGACCCGTAAACACAATATCAATATCCTTGTAAGGGATAAGACCTGCCATCTTTATAAGATTTTCTGCCAGAGTTACAATTTTTACAGGCTCACCCATATCAAGAACAAATATCTCACCGCTCTTGTTGCTGATGGCACCCGCCTCCAGCACAAGGGAAACCGCCTCCGGAATGGTCATAAAGTAGCGGATAATCTCCTTGTCGGTAACTGTGAGAGGGCCGCCCTCTGCCAGCTGTTCCTTAAACAGCGGAATTACCGAGCCGTTTGAACCAAGCACATTGCCAAAGCGTACTGCCGCAAAGGTGGTTGTACCTTCGGTATTTTCGGCAATGTTCTGTATAATCATCTCGCATATGCGTTTTGTTGCACCCATTACGTTTGTAGGGTTAACTGCTTTGTCTGTGGAGATGAGCACAAATTTTTCCACGTTGTATTTTTCTGCACAGAGTGCACAGTTGTATGTGCCGAACACATTGTTTTTTACAGCTTCTTCCGGGGAATCCTCCATAAGCGGAACGTGCTTGTGGGCTGCTGCGTGGAACACAACCTGAGGTTTGAGTTCGTTGAACAGGTCGTCAATCTTCTTTGTGTCGCGGACAGAAGCTATCCTTACATCCAGATCCAGCTTTTTGCCGTATTTTCTTCTGAGTTCCTGCTGTATGGAATATGCACTGTTTTCGTATATATCCAGTATAATCAGCTTTTTAGGCTTAAAACCTGCAATCTGTCTGCACAGCTCGCTGCCTATGGAACCGCCGCCGCCTGTTACCATAACTGTTTTGTTGTTGACAAATTTATATGCTTCTTCTGCAAGGATAATAGGCTCTCTGCCCAGCAGGTCTTCAACCTTTACATCGGTAATGCGGGAGAGTATGTCCTCGTCGTCCTTGATAATCTTTACAATATCAGGAAGCATACGGATATTGCAGCTTGTGGAAGCACAGATATCCAGAATACGCTTTTTGTTTTTACCATCGAGTGTAGGAATTGCTATAAGTATTGTTTCAATCTGGCACTGCTGAACAAGGGTTGGTATGTCATCCGTTGTACCCATAACCTGTACACCAAGCAGGTTTCTGCCAACCTTGTTTTTGTCGTCGTCAACCGCACAGATAACGTTCATCTCTTTTGTAGGGTTTTTGTTGATTTCGTGCAGCAGTGTGGAAGCTGCATCCCCTGCCCCCACAACCAGCACCCTGCGGCGTTTTTTGCCCATTTTGTTAATGCGGAAGTTGCGGTACATACGGTATACAAGACGTGTATACAGGGTAAGCGTTGTTGCAATTATTGCAGAAAGTCCGTATACGCTGTGAGGGAATCGGCGTTCCTGAAACAGCATCTGTGTCATAACAATAAATATAACGGTAGCAATAACCGATGACATACAGCAGCGGAAAATCTCCACAATTTCGGCATAACGCCAGAGACTGTCGTACATGCCTGTTGTTGCATATACAATGGCAAAACAGGCCACAAACAGAAAACAGCTGGAGATAAGCAGGCTGAAATACGCCCGCATATCTGCCCTGCCTGAGATAAGCACCCAGCTGAGGGAATATGCGACCGCTACAACCACTATATCAAGCAGAAGAAGAATTCCTCTGCGATGTTTTGACAGTAATGCCGAAAATTTTGTTTTTATATGTTCAGACATTATGTGTCTCCTGAATTCATAAATTCTTTTATCCTAATAATTTTACACTATTTTACAGCAATAATCAATTAAAAACACAAAAAACCGGCTGTGCACAGGTATATTTTCACATTAACTATAGTATTTGCTGTACAGTCAAGACAAAACAAGCAGTCTTTTCCAAGACTGCCTGTATTTTTGAACAATATTATTTGCCGATTTCCGCAAGGATAAGGTCCGGGTTCTTTTCAGTTGCCCAGTTAACATTCCATGGGCTTGTAAAGAGCAGCAGCTTGCGGTTTTTAAAGTCTTCAACACATTTTGTGTCAGAAGTAAGATTGAGTTTCTTAACCTCAATTTCCTCGTTTTCAATCCAGCGGATATGTGCGTAAGGAAGCGGAGTGATGCGGATATCCACATTGTACTCTGTTTTGAGGCGGTGTTCCAGAACTTCCAGCTGAAGAACACCAACAACGCCTACGATAACCTCTTCCATACCGCCGCCAAGCTCTTTGAAAATCTGGATAGCACCTTCCTGTGCAATCTGTTCCATACCTTTTACAAACTGTTTACGCTTCATTGTATCCACCTGAGAGATACGTGCAAAGTGTTCCGGTGCAAAGGTTGGGATGCTTGCAAATTTAAATGGCTTTTTGGCTGTTGTGATGGTGTCGCCAATGGAGAAGATGCCCGGGTCAAAGATACCGATAATATCCCCCGCAAATGCTTCGTCCACAGTTTCACGCTCGCTTGCCATAAGCTGTGTGGACTGTGCCAGTTTGATTTTTTTGCCTGCCTGAACATGGAATACATCCATGCCTCTTTCAAACTTGCCGCTGCAGATACGCATAAATGCAATTCTGTCTCTGTGTGCCTTGTTCATGTTCGCCTGAATTTTGAACACAAATGCAGAGAAATCCTCGCCTTTAGGGTCGATAAGACCTGCGTCGGATTCTCTTGCACGAGGTGATGTTGTAAGTGCAAGGAAATCCTTGATAAATGGTTCCACACCAAAGTTTGTAAGGGCGGAACCGAAGAAAACAGGTGTAAGCTTGCCTGTGTTGATTTTTTCGCGGTCAAAGTCTGCTGCCGCACCCTCGATAAGCTCGATATCATCGCTGAGCTGCTGATGTAGAGGTGCTGTAAGCAATTCGTCAAGGTTGTCATCACCGATTTTTGCCTTTGTGGCAATAGCCTGGTTTACACCCACTTTACCGTCGTGGCTGAAGGCGATAATTTCCTGATTGTTGCGGTCATAAACACCTTTAAAGTCTTTACCTGAGCCGATTGGCCAGTTCATAGGATATGTCTCGATACCCAGAACATCCTCAATTTCCTGCAGAAGGTCAAAAGGGTCCTGACTTTCGCGGTCCATTTTATTGATAAATGTAAAGATAGGAATATTTCTCAGTGTACAAACCTTGAACAGCTTTTTGGTCTGTGTTTCAACACCCTTTGCAGCGTCGATAACCATAACTGCACTGTCTGCAGCCATAAGAGTACGGTAGGTATCTTCAGAGAAGTCCTGATGGCCAGGGGTGTCCAGAATGTTTACACAGTATCCGTCGTAGTTGAACTGCATAACGGAAGATGTAACAGAAATACCACGCTGTTTTTCAATTTCCATCCAGTCGCTTGTTGCAGCACGGGCACCTTTTTTGCCCTTTACGATACCTGCCTGCTGGATAGCACCGCCGTATAAAAGTAATTTTTCTGTAAGTGTTGTTTTACCTGCGTCAGGGTGAGAGATAATCGCAAATGTTCTGCGCTTGTCAATCTGGTTAACAAAATCTTTCACAGCTTTCCTCCATATATAAAATAAATATAATACTATAAATTGTTAAAAATCCTAAACTATTAAAACATATTTGTGTATTAGTTGCAAGTTTTTATTGCATTATTTGTACACTTTTTTTCAAAATATATTCAATTTACCCCTTTTAAAGAAAAACAATTTAAGATATAATATATTTGTAGAAATATGGATAAATGAAACAACGGCTTTACAGAGGATAATAATTATGCTATACACCATAAAAAACACATATCTCAGCCTTACGGTTGACAGCCTTGGTGCACAGATGATAAGCATTAAAAACGAAAACGGCGAGGAGATGCTGTGGCAGGCTGACAAAAATGTGTGGGGCTATCACGCACCTATGCTTTTCCCTTGGGCAGGCAGAATGAAAGAGGGTAAATTTTTTGTGGAAGGCGAAGAATTTGCCGCCGCAAACCACGGTTTTATCCGCAATGTGGAACACTCTCTGGTGCTTAAAGAAGATAACCTTATCATCTTTGAATACAAAGCAACTGCTGAAAGCAGAAAGAAATTCCCTTACAACTTTGTTTTCAGAACAAGCTATGTGTTAAGCGGACATTCAGTTCATCACAAAGTTGATGTTACAAATATTGACAGCCGTGATTTGGGTTTTGGTCTGGGCTTCCACCCTGGCTTCAACCTGCCATTTGATGCAGAACACAAAACCGAAGATTATTATATAGAATTCGATACACCTCAGTCTCCAAAGGTGCTTACCTTCAGTGACCGCTTCCTTATAGACGGCGGCAGCTATATATACGATAAATACATCACACAGATTCCGCTCAAGGACAATTTCTTTGAGAACGACTCACTTATTTTTTCCGAGCTTACTGCAAAAACCGTTTCCATAGTGGAAAGAGACACAGGCAGACGCATTGACTTTGACGTGCAGGATTTTCCTTATGTTACACTGTGGACAGCTGCAACACCTGTGACAAAGTTCTTCTGTATTGAGCCGTGGATTTCCACACCTGACAGAGAAGATGCACCTTTGCAGTGGGATAAAAAGGAGCACGCCGTAACCCTTAAGCCTGGCGAAGCATACCATATTCTTTCCCGTATGAAGCTTTTGAGATAATGACAGCTGCGGCTGTTACAAAATAAAAAACACAGCCGCCCTGTTTTTGCAGGACGGCTTTTGTTATTTTTAATATGGCTGTGTATTATCGCAGCCTGTTATCTGTTTTTTTCGCGTACATTTGCTCTTTATGGCACCGGTTTAATATATTATTTCAGTTTTTCAGACGGCACATTCTTTTTTCGCAGCTGTATTTCAATTACAGCCTTGCCAATGGTAAAGCACACCGAAGTAAGCGGAATAAACACCAGCATACCTGCAACACCAAGCAGCTCGCCACCTATGATAACTGCAGCAAAGACAAGGATTGGCGGCAGACCTACAGAGGAGCCAACAACCTTTGGATATATTACATTGCCCTCTATCTGCTGTATTACAAGGAACATAACCACAAACCATACAGCCTGCATAGGATTAATCATAAGGATGAGAAACGCACCTACGATACAACCTATAAAAGCACCAACTATAGGGATAAGAGCTGTTACCATAATCAGCACACCCACCAGCAGTGCATACGGCATACGGAAAATTGTCATGGCAACTATAAACATACTGCCAAGGATAACCGCTTCCAGACACTGACCTGAAAGGAATTTTGAAAATGTGCGGCTTGTAAGATGGATCACACTGATAATTTCGTCAGCATAGTGTTCTTTAAACAGTGCATATATGATTTTTTTGCAGGCACGGCCAAGCTTTTCCTTTGAAAAAAGGATATATATGCAAAAGATAAACGCAAGAACAAACTGTGTTATTGCATTTACTATGCTGCTTATAAAATTGGTGGAGGAACTGATTATACCCCCTGCAAGTCCCTGCACCGCTGCAATGGCAGCTTCAGAAATCTGGGACCATTCTATCTGCAGTGATGCTACAGTTTCCTCTGTCAGATTAAGCTTTGCGGAGATGTCCGCCACAATCTGCGGCAGACGGTCATACACATCCTGCAGCTGTACCACAAGCATCTGCAAAGTTGCAATAAGTTCAGGTACCACAATAAACATAACAAGATAGATAACCGTTATCACAAGTATAAGTGTAAGAACAAATGCCAGCGGCCTTTTTGCTTTGTCTATATGTTTAAAGCGGGACAGATAGTGCTTTTCTATAAATGACATAGGTACATTGACGATAAATGCCATAGCTCCGCCGATGGCAAATACACTGAACACTCTCCACAGGTAGCTCAGCCCCGAGATCACCAGCTTATATTCTTTTAACAGAAAGCAGAACAGTATTGCTCCGAATACAATCTTTACAATGGTTTTTATCTGCTGTTTACTGAATTCCATACTGTTTTTCACCTTATTCTTTTATAATTATATAAATTATCACTTCTTTGTGTTAATTCTATTAAAAAAACACGTAAAAGTCCATATGCTTCACCGCATATTCACCATAGATTTTTTCTTTGGTTTTACATAAATTTTAAATTTAGTATTTTCAAAGCAACGCTTTATTAAATAAATCATTTTTTCGTAATGTGTATTTTTATAATTTGTAAAAATTAAAAAGTTTATTTTTTTCTTAATTTGCATTTCAGCATTTACAACATTAGATGTTTTTGCTACAATGTGCGCAGATTAAGAAGTCTGAAACAAACTTTTAAATTATATTTTCAAAATAAAAAAAAGAGAGGTAAATGAACATGAACTATCGTTTAGAAAGTGACTCCGTTGGCGAAAAACAGGTTCCTGCAGAGGCTTACTATGGTGTACAGTCTTTGAGAGCTGCCGAAAACTTCCATTCCACAGGCAAGATGATTCCTGCTGTGCAGATCTGCTCCCTTGCAGAAATCAAAAAAGCTTGTGCTATGACAAACAAAGCTGCAGGCACACTTGATGCTGAAATTGCAGACAAAATTGTTGAAGCTTGTGATGAACTGCTTGCCGGCAACTTCCACAAGGAATTTATCACAGACCAGATTCAGGGCGGTGCAGGCACATCCACAAACATGAACGCAAACGAAGTTATCGCAAACATTGCTCTTGAAAAAATGGGCAAAGAAAAAGGCGACTACAAATTCTGCCATCCAAACGACCATGTTAACATGGCACAGTCCACAAACGACGTTTACCCAACAAGCCTTAAACTCTCTATCTATAAAGAAGGTATGGAGCTTGTAGAAGTTCTTGACAATCTTTACAATGCCCTTATGGCAAAAAGTGAAGAGTTCCGCAATGTTCTCAAACTGGGCAGAACACAGCTTATGGACGCTGTACCTGTAACACTTGGTCAGGAATTCCACGCATATGCTTCCGCAGTTGCACGCGACAAAAAACGCATTACAAATGCACTTAAGGAAATGCTGGTTGTAAATATGTCCGCTACAGCTATCGGCACAGGTATCAACTCCAGCGAATACTTCTTCAACAACATCGTGCCAACACTCAGCGAAGTTTGCGGTCTGCCACTTACACAGTGTGAAGATATGATTGACGGCACACAGAACATTGATGCTTTCTCTGTTGTATCTTCCTCCCTTAAAACATGCGCTATCAGCCTTTCCAAAATGAGCAACGACATTCGTCTTATGAACGGCGGTCCAAAAGCAGGTCTTGCAGAAATTACAATTCCTGCAAAACAGAACGGCTCCTCTATCATGCCTGGTAAAATCAACCCTGTTATCCCGGAAGTTATGAACCAGTGCTGCTTTGCAGTTATGGGCAACGACTTTACAGTAACAATGGCATGCGAAGCAGGTCAGCTTGAACTCAATGCTTTTGAACCTGTTGTATTCAACAGAATTTTCGATTCCATCAAACTGCTCAAAAACGGTATCCGCACACTTATCGTTAACTGTATCGATGGTATCGTTGCAAACGAAGAAAGATGTAAAGACCTGCTTTACCACTCCACAGGCTTTGTTACAGCACTCTGCCCTGTTATCGGTTATAAAGCAAGTGCTGACATCGCTAAAAAATTCCTTAAAGACGGCACACCAATCGTAGAAGGTGCATTGGCAATGGGCGTTACACAGGAACAGCTTGACGAAGTACTCAACGCAGAAAAACTCTGCCGTCAGTTTGACAAACACTAATTTTTAAAACTATATAAGGAGAATACTACAATGGACAGAAGAGAAATGGCTCTTAAAGCTCACAAAGAGTGGAACGGCAAAATTGAAGTTGTTTCCAGAGCAAAAGTTACAAACAGAGAAGAACTTGCTGTAGCATACACACCTGGTGTTGCAGAACCTTGTATCGAAATCCAGAAGGATGAAAGCAAGGCTTATGACTACACAAGAAAAGGCAACCTTGTTGCTGTTATCACAAACGGCACAGCTGTTCTCGGCCTTGGCGATATCGGCCCAAGTGCAGGTATGCCTGTTATGGAAGGCAAATGTGTTCTCTTTAAAGAATTTGCAGGCGTTGACGCTTTCCCAATCTGCGTAGACAGCAAAGACCCTGACGAAATCGTTAACGTTATCTACAAAATTTCCAAGAGTTTTGGCGGTATCAACCTGGAAGACATCGGTGCACCAACCTGCTTTGAAGTTGAAAGAAGACTTAAAGAAATGTGCGACATTCCTGTTTTCCACGATGACCAGCATGGTACAGCTATCGTTGTAACAGCTGCAATGCTCAACGCTGCAAAACTCAAAGGCAAAAAGCCAAGCGAACTTCGTGTTGTTCTCAACGGTGCAGGTGCAGCAGGTATCTCCATTGCAAGACTGCTTATGACAGCAGGCTTTACAAATATGACACTCTGCGACATCTTCGGCATCCTTGTTGAAGGCGGCGAAGCCAACACAGACGCACAGAGAGAGATGGCAAAAATTACAAACAGAGAAATGCGCACAGGCACACTTGCTGACGCAATGAAAGGTGCAGACGTATTTGTTGGCGTTTCCCGCGGCAACCTTGTAAGCGAGGAAATGGTTGCTTCCATGAATGAAAAACCAATCATCATGGCTCTTGCAAACCCAACACCTGAAATTATGCCTGACAAAGCACTTAACGCAGGTGCATACATTGTTGCAACAGGCAGAAGCGATTTCCCTAACCAGATTAATAACGTGCTTGTATTCCCTGGTATCTTCAAAGGTGCTCTCAAAGTAAGAGCAACAGATATTACAGAAAGCATGAAAATCGCTGCTGCAAAAGCTATCGCTTCCATTGTTAAAGATGAAGAACTTAATCCTGAATACATTATTCCGGATCCATTTAACCCTGTTGTTGCAGACGTTGTAAGCGAAGCTGTTGCTGCAGAAGCAGTTGCACTTGGTATCAACAGAATCTAAGTTAAAAATTCAATAACAAAACCCGTTTGAAATAAGCGGTATTAATAAGAGTCAACAGGCACAGCAGATTACTGCTGTGCCTGTTCTTATGTAACTGTTTTGGGTATGGTATATTATAAACAGTTTGATAAATTTGAATTTTCGAACATTTAGCAGATAGAATTTTTCGCGTTTATTTGGTACAATGCAGTTAGGAAAATTTAAATTTTGAAAATAGATAAATAAGAATTTCGTACTATATAAGTGTAGATGTTTCGTACTATATAAGTGTAGATGTTTTAAAGCATCTACACTTATTTTGTATAATGAGGGAAATAACTGGCCTGACGAAATTTGAATTGGGTTATTACATCCGTCCGCCAAACAGTCAGCCATTCCCTTGTTATAGAAATTCGGTTAAGCAGGTTGGAACCTTCAGAAAGGCTTCCGTGTCACTAACGAAAATGAGTTGTAATAAGTTTGGGTGGAAACAGTTACAAACAAAACAAAGGAGGTTACCGATGATAAGTGTAGGGATTGATGTATCCAAAGAGAAAAGTACAGTATGTGTTCTGAAACCATACGGAGAAGTAGTTATGCCGCCAAGAGATGTACATCATACCGAGTCAGAACTTGCAAAACTGGTAAATGAATTGCAGAAGCTGCAGGAAGAAGTTCGAGTGGTTATGGAAGCTACAGGAGCATATCATCTTCCTGTTCTTTCATATATGAAAGAAAACGGATTTTTTGTGGCATTAGTTAATCCTTTGGAAATGAAACGATATCGCTGCCAGGGGATACGAAATGCAAAGACAGATAAAATTGATTCCAGGATAATTGCCAACTATGGAATCGATTTCTGGTATCATCTCACAGATTTCAGGCCAAGTGAACAGTACTATGTTGAATTGAGATTATTGGGCAGACAATATCGTCAGTATATGAAGTTCCGAGTAGAGAATGTACTGACACTGGCCAATATGCTTGACCAGACAATGCCAGGCATAAAAACTCTGTTAGGAGACTGGAATAAATACACAGGAAAAGACAAACTATCTGATTTTGCATATGAATACTGGCATTTTGATAACATAACAAAGAAGAGTGAAAAGCAGTTTGTAGAAAGTTTTGCAAAATGGGCAAAAAAGAAAGGATACCGTCAAAATGAGAGCAAGGCCAAACAAATCTATGCTCTGGCAAAAGAAGGTATCCCAACTTTACCGTCCAGCACCCCATCAACCAAAATGTTAGTACAGGAATCGGTGAAAATAGTCCGAGAGGTAGATAACACTCTCACACAGATTTTAACACGAATGAGTGAAATAGCCAAGATGTTACCTGAATATCAGGTAGTACATGATATGGGCGGTGTAGGTGATGCATTGGCAGCCAGACTAATCGGAGAAATCGGCGATGTAAGGAGATTCCATAATGCCAAGGCTCTTGTGGCATATGCAGACATAGATGCTCCTCCATATCAGTCAGGCAAGTTCACCGGAACAGACAGGCATATTTCAAAACGAGGTTCATCAACACTTCGCAAGGTTGGGTTTGAAACTATGACTTGTTTAGTGATGCAGAAGAAAGCTGGAGACCCTGTATACGACTTTATTCAGAAAAAACAGGCTGAGGGCAAGCCATCAAAAGTAGCAAAAATCGCTGGATTTAACAAATTTCTGAGAATCTATTATGCAAGAGTAATGGAAATCTATCAGTAAAGAAGATTTTACATAAATTTTTACAAACCAGATGAAAAATGCTGGTTTGTTTGCTATACTATTTTTTAGAAAAAATATTTTTGAAAAAATACTTGACTTTTATTAGCAGGTTTGGAGGTGTGAATAAATGAAAAAGTTTAAACTTTTATATTTTTTACCTGCAATCCTGCTGATTATGTTTTTTGGAATTGATTTTTTCAGATATGGTGATGCAGAAAATATCTTTGATTTGACTTTATGGCTTATTATATTGTTTATGGTAGCAACAGGAATAATGATGTGCAAAGGTAAGAAACTGGGAGCTTATCTTGGTATAACTTTTGGAGTGTTGAGTATAGTCTATGATGTTTTATACCATAAAATTAATGGTTATAACCGATATTTCCCAGTGGAATATATCTGTGTCCCTCTGATTATTTATTATATTTATTGTTTGATAGCAATAAATTCAGCAAACACGGGAGCTTATGACACAAAGGATACACTTATAAAATCATACCACGATAAAATGAGCACACTGCAAGAAAGGTTCTGGTCAGACAAATAAATCCCAATTTAGCTGACAGTAAAGGCACACTATATTACAATATTCCGTATAATGCGGAGAAAAAAATCCAGGCTGTTTTCAGGCTGGATTTAACTTTTTACGAAACCGCTTTATAATGCAGATTTTTCACAACACTTTATATTGCTTTGCTCAGGTATTTTATTGTAAAATAAATATACAGAAAACACTCCAATTACACTTTATGATTTCAAAAGGAGAGAACTTATGAAATTAAAGGAAATACCATATAAACGTCCCGACGTTGACCAGATTATCGGCTCAATAAATGCACTTAAATACGATTTTGAGAATGCAGAAAGTGCTGCAGCACAGCTGGAAATCTTTAAAAAATACGAGGAAGCCAAAGGTCATTTTGACACTTACAGCTGTCTGTCCAACATACGCAACAGCATGGACTCCTTTGACCCGTTTTATATCACCGAACAGGAATTTTACGACACTGTTTCCCCTAAAGTTACACAGGCAGTGAACAGCTTCAATGATGCTGTGCTGAAATCGCCTTTCAAGTCCGAGCTTCGGGAAGTTCTTGGCAGCTATTACTTTGACTGTATGGAGATGCAGCAGAGAACTTTCAGCGAAGATATCATGGAGCTTATGGCAGAGGAAAACCGCCTTTGCACAGAATATGAACAACTGTATGCTTCCGCTATTGTGGACTTTGACGGCAGAAAAATCAACCTTTCCCAGCTTGCTGCATATATGCAGAATCCTGACAGGGAAATCCGTAAGGCTGCTGTGCTTGCAGACGCAAAGTTCTTTGAAGACAACCGCGAAAAGTTTGACTCCATTTACGATAAACTTGTAAAAAACAGAGACCTGCAGGCAAAGAAACTTGGCTTTGATAACTATATGCAGGTGGCATACCTTAAAAGAAAACGTGCCTACAGCCCAGAGGATGTGGCAAAGTTCCGTCAGCAGATTTTAGAGGTTATTGTGCCTAAAAACGTGGAGTACAAAAAGGCACAGGCAAAGGCTATCGGCGTGGAAGATTTCCGTTTCTACGATGATGATTTTGCGTTTCCTGACGGCAACCCTGCACCAAAATATTCTCCTGACGAAATACTGAAACTGTGCAAACAGATGTTTGGCGAAATGAGTGCCGAGACAAAAGAGCTTATCGACCTTATGTACGACAACGAGCTGTTTGACATTGCCCCACGCAACGGCAAGCGTGCAGCAGGCTACTGTGTAACCATACACGATTATGGTTATCCGTTCATCTTTTTTAACGCCAACGGCACACAGGGTGATATAAAAACTCTTACACACGAATGCGGCCACGCACTTGCAGCATATACTACCCAGAAGGAGATTGAATATTCCTCCATCCGCCACGCTGCAATGGAAGCCTGCGAAACACATTCCATGAGTATGGAATTTCTTTCCAGCCCATGGCATCATCTGTTCTTTAAGGAAGATGCGGCAAAATACAGCGAACACCTTGCAAAAAGTGCACTGTACTTTATCCCTTACGGAATAATTGTGGACTATTTTCAGGAGCTTGTGTACACCCACCCCGAATGGACTCCTGAAGAAAGAAATGCTGCATGGCTGAAGCTTGAAAACACATATATCCCTTACAACAATTTTGAGGGTCTGCCTTTCTACAGCCGCGGCGGCAGATGGCAGAAAAAAATACACATTTACGCAATGCCGTTCTACTACATTGACTACAGCGTAGCACAGACACTGGCTTTGCAGTTTTTCTCGATGTATCTTGAAGACAAAGAATCCGCATGGGAAAAATATATGAAGTTTGTTAAAGCGGGCGGCAGACTTAATCTGTTTGAAACTATAGATTCCTGCGGTATGACAAGCGTGTTCAGAGACGGTGCTCTGGCAGAAATCTGCAAGCCTGTATTTGAATGGATTGACAATCTGAAAAAATAGTATTGCCGGGTTTATCGGCATCTGTTATGCAGTTGAATGCAAGGCAGTACGCCTTTAGTCCAACAATATAAATACTGCAAAAGTTTACCCCTTTGCTGTTTTCGCACAGCAAAGGGGTCTTTTTTGTAATATTATGTCGAAAATATACTGTTTGTTTAACAATTCCACCGGTGTTTTTTCATATCCACCATATTTTCGCTTTTAAAGGTTACCCCCTCTGCTTTAAGCAGAGACGGCTGTTCATACCATCCCGGGGCAGTTCTGCCTGCGTGGTTTACTACTCTGTGACAAGGAAATTCGCCGTAGTATTCCGACATGGACAGCACCCTGCCCACAAGGCGGGAATTTTTGTCCCTGCCGATAAGCCGTGCAATCTGCCCGTAGGTCGCCACACAGCCAAACGGGATTTCCTCCACCACCGACAGTATTTCGTATATTAAATCTTCGTTGAGAATTTTTTTAGCTATATCATCACCTGATATGATTATATAACATCTGTAAAAAAGCTGCAAGACAGAGGAATTTCCGCATAAGCTGCTATGCTTTGAATATTCACATTTTACATTTCTATATTTGTCTGTTCTCTTTAAATGCCATTACAGAATCACACAGATAAGGCCCTGACAGCCCTCGTTGATAACCCTTTCTATCGTTTCCTGCAAACGGCCTCTTGCCTCCTGCGGCACATTGAGCAATTTTGACCCCAGCCCCTGTGTTACAAGATTCTGCAGTGAGTTGCCGAATATATTGGACTGCCAGATGTCCAGCGGGTCGTTCTCAAAGTTTTTCAGCATACTGTTAACCAGTTCCTCGCTGTTGGCCTCACTGCCTACAATGGGGCTTACCTCGGTGTGGATATCGGCCTTGAGTATGTGCAGTGACGGTGCACTTGCCTTCAGCCGCACGCCGAACTTCTGCCCCTGACGCACAATTTCGGGCTCTTCAAGATGCAGCTGCTCGATGGACGGCATAACGATGCCGTAACCTGTCTGTTCCACCTCGCTTAATGCAGGTGCAATACGGTCGTACTGCTGCTTTGCCTGTACCAGTGTGCTTACCAGCTTCATAAGTGCCCATTCGTCCCGCACATTTTCGCCTGTAAGGCTTTCCAGTGTGTCATAGTAGATGGATTTATCCATTTCCACGCTTACCGTTGCTGTGCCGCTGCCGCAGTCAAAGCTTTTAAGCTGTGCAGAGATTACATTCTCTGTCTCTTTAAGTTTCTCCACCGCCTGCTCCACATTTTTAAGCTTCTGTACAGAAGAAAAAATGGTTCTTATCTCCTCCAGCAGCTGTTGGCGGTAGGTGCAGTTTTTACCCTGCATTGCCACCCATTTGGGAATGGCAAGGCGGATTTCCCGCAGAGGAAATTCGGTAAGTGCAAGGGATAAAATGTGTTCTATATCCTTTTTGTCCATCTCCAGACAGTTTATCAGCACCGTGGCAACGCCGTATTTATTTTCTATCTGCTGTTTTATCCTTTTTGCATTGTCGCTGTCAGGCTGTGCACTGTTGACCACAATTACAAATGGCTTGCCGATTTTTTTAAGCTGGGACACCACAGTGTCCTCTGCCTGCAGATAGTTTTCCCTTGGGATATCGCTTATTGTGCCATCGCAGGTTACCATAATGCCTATGGTGGAATGCTCGCTTATAACCTTGTAAGTGCCTATTTCTGCCGCACGTTCAAATGGTATCTCCTGCTTGAACCATGGTGTTTTTACCATTCGCGGCTTGCCGTCCTCTGTATCTCCCCTGGCACCTTTTACCATATAGCCAACACAGTCCACAAGACGCACCTTTATGTTTTGATTTTCGTTTATGGTTATATCCACACCCTGCTCAGGGATAAAGTTTGGCTGGGTGGTCATTATGGTACGGCCTGCCGCAGACTGTGGCAGCTCGTCAATAGTACGCACCTTTTTGTCTGCATCCTTTATATTGGGTATTACAAGGGCCTCCATAAATTTTTTGATAAAGGTGCTTTTGCCTGTGCGTACTGCACCCACAACACCTATAAAAACCGCACCTTCTGTACGTTTCTGTATATCATCGTAAATATTCATACCGCACCTCCTACTCTGCAAATGCGGGGATAAAAAGCATCTGATTTGCCTGCAGAACACCGCCTGCAAGATTGTTTTCTTCCATTATGTCCGCAGGGCTGGCATTGTGATTTTTTGCAATATCAAATACCCTTTCCCCTTTCTGTGCGTAGTATACAACAAGGGCTTCCTCCCCGTTTGTAACAGGTTTATCGGTATTTTCCTCAAAACTTCGCAGAAGGTTGAATGACCGTTTTTCAATTACAAATCCCTGCACCGATATGGCTGCATTTATCTGCAGATTGCCGCCCGTATGGGTGTATGTGCAGTTGTCTGCTGTAAGCTTTAAGCATATTTCGTCATACTGTGAGCAGTTTTCCAGCCAGTCCAGCACCACATCCTCTGTTCTGGCAAAGCATTCGTACTCGTTCTGGCTGTTGACAGCAATGATATTGGCTGTCACCTTTGCCTTGACAGTACTTTTGTTTATCTCATAATAGTTTTTAAGCGGTGCAATCTCAAATATAATATCCCGCACAGAACAGTCTGCTCCTATGTTTTCTCTTATCTGCAGAGCAATATTTTTGTCTATATGGTACATATTGGTGTCGCAAAGCATCTCCTGCTGCTGCTTTTCGTATTCATAACAGCGTGAAAATGCATCATTTACCGCTATTACCTGCTGGCGTGAAAATGCAGTGGCATCAATCTGTATGGTTATGGACGCCATATATTTTTTGCTGTCCTGATTCTGCCCCACGCTGAAGGAACACACCGATATATCGGTGCAGGCGACGTGATTTTCCTTTATACCTTTTATATCAATTATCTGGTTGTATGGAAAAACCTGTGTATGCTTTTTTATATCTTCCGAATCAGTGACTGTGTAAAATATATCGGCAGATATTTCTCCTTTTGCAGTTATCTTATCCTGATAAACCGCAATGGCAGGCGGCTGACTGCGGGTCTGTACACGCAGGATTTTGTGCAGTGTTTCGGGAAGTGTTACCTCGTTTTCTACGCTGAACTGGCGTATATTCTGCCCTGCAAGGCAGAAATGGCTTATCTCTCCGCTGTCACAGCAGACACTGCTCCCTGCAATTGTGGTTACAGCACTTACCTTCTGCTGTGCAAACACCTTAAAAGTAAACATATATGCCCCCCGCACATCTATGCGGGTGGAATTCTGGGGACGTGTGTTTACATACTGGCTCTGCCCGCCTACAGTTACAAAGCTGACATCATAGTCGGCAGCAGGCAGCTCCAGCTGTTTCTGAAACGGCACCTTCTGGGTGACAACAGATATCTTTTCTGCCTGCGGAGGCTGATAGTATACCGAAAGCTTTATAAATCCCTCCACCGCAAGCTTGTTCTGCATTATGTATTTCTGGGTTACAAGATGCTCCATTGTGGTTTTTACAATCTTGAATACAGGTGCGTCATAGTCGGCAAGAAGAATTTCTGTCTCTACCGGATGCTCGCTGTTTACATCTGCCATCTTTGCTGTGGACAGCAGATGGTCAAAAAATAACTGTGTTGCCATATTTATCTCCTTTCCTATCGGGAACTTTTTGCCCTATATAATATATATTTATTACAAAATAAAATATTCTCTGTGTGGCAATACTATAGAAAAACGGAGAAAAATATGTCCAGAAAGCTTAAGACAGCACTTGCAAAGAACATAATACGGGTTACTGATGAAAACATAGACGACGAGGAACTGATACACGCACTGCTGGAGGAGGAAATATATGTAAGCAGCGAGGAGGAGCAGCTTTCCTTTGGGGACAAGGCTGCTGATTTTCTGGCAAAATTTGCAGGCAGCTGGCTGTTTATAATCTCTTTCTGTATATTCCTTACAGGCTGGATTGTGCTGAACCTTTACTTTTTGTCCACACCTTTTGACCCATATCCCTTTATCCTGCTTAATCTCATACTGTCATGCCTTGCTTCTGTACAGGCACCGCTTATTATGATGAGCCAGAACCGTCAGGAAGAAAAGGACCGCCGCCGTGCCGAAAGCGACTACAAGGTAAGCCTTAAATCCGAGATTATAATTGAGGACATACACCACAAACTGGACAAAATTCTGGCACAGCAGAAGCTGCTGCTGTCAGGATATGCAGACGGCGAAAATACACACAATTCTGAAAATACTGTGACGGAGGTTGAAAAAGAAAGCTGAATGGGTTATGATTTAAAAAGAAACAAATCCATTTCTGAGGAGGAAATTCAAATGGCAAATATTTGGCATGACATCAAACCGGGCAGAATAAACGCAGACGACTTTATCGCTGTTATCGAGATTGAAAAGGGCTCCAAAAACAAATACGAACTGGACAAGGAAACAGGCTTTATCATTCTTGACAGAATTCTGCATACATCCACACACTACCCTGCAAACTACGGTTTTATCCCACGCACATATGCAGACGATGGCGACCCGCTGGACGTACTGGTGCTGTGCAGCGAAACAATAAGACCGATGAGCCTTGTAAGATGCCATCCAATCGGCGTTATCACAATGCTGGACGGCGGCAAGCTGGACGAAAAGATTATTGCTGTTCCGTTTGATGACCCTACCTACAACGAATATCAGGAACTTAGCGAGCTGCCAAAGCACGTTGCTGACGAGATGGGCCATTTCTTTACCGTTTACAAAAGTCTCGAAAACAAGGACACTGTTGTGAACGACACAATGGATGCAGCCGCAGCAAGAGAAATAATCAATAAATGCCGCGAAAATTATATAGAAAAATACTGTAAATAAAATTTATACGCAGAAAAAGACCTTACGCTAATCGTAAGGTCTTTTTTCTTTCAGGTTGCATTATGGAGAAATGTATATTATGAGGAAGACTAAGCTTTTATTTAATCATCGTCTCTGTCATCGTCATCATCATAACGGTCGTCATCGTCATAACGGTCGTCATCGTCATCATATCTGTCGTATCTTTCCACTGCTTCAACATCCCAGCTTCTGATTGCCCCGCTGTAGCCGTCAATTTCAAACTCGTATTCAA
Source organism: Oscillospiraceae bacterium (assembly GCA_017435045.1). Lineage (GTDB taxonomy): Bacteria > Bacillota > Clostridia > Oscillospirales > Ruminococcaceae > RGIG3102. Next base: position 6,463 of record JAFSFT010000002.1, on the reverse strand, counting down.
CGCCGTCGTATACTATCTTGCCCTCGTATTCCACTCTGCCGTCGTCATGGTCTACCTCGAATTCTCTGATGTCGGATGCTTTTGCTCCCGGCACCTGTGCCAGTGCAATTTCCTTTGCCTTGGCTTCTGAGATTATGTTGGATGTGCCGCTGTCGGATGGTTTGTTTGCAGGTTTATCGGATGATGGTTTGTCGGCTTCAGGCTTTTTGTAGTCCTCTGCATCATAATCAAAGGATAAAACTGTGCCGCTGTATGCATCTATATCGTAGTCGTATTCCACATAGTCCTTGCTGTAGAATTCCACTTCATAAACCACACGGCCGTCATCACGGTCCAGCTTTGCCTTTACAAATGTCACATCAGCTTCCTTTTTGCCTGCGTGGGAAAGTGCAATAGCCTTTGCCTTGCTTTCGCCGATAAGCTGTGCGGATGTATCTGCTTTGCTGTCAGCTTTTGGTGTATCTGCTGCCGCTGACACATCTGGTGCTGTGCTTGTCTCTGCCTTTGGCTCTGCGGACTGCTTATCGTCTGCAGCTGCAGGCTGACTGCCTTCTTCTGCTTTTACTGCATCCTTGCCGTCAGCCGGCTGTTTTTCACCTGTCGGCACGGAGATATCTGTACCCAATGCCTGCACCGCCATCTCCGGTGTGATTACAACGCCTGTCAGGGCTTCGATGTAGTATTCGTATTCTCTTCCGTTGGCATCAAATTCAATTTCGTAGTACTGATGTCCCTTGTACTCCTTGAGAGAAGCTTCGTCAAAAGAGGCTTCCGCTTCTGTTACACCTGCTGCTTCAAGTGCCGCTGCCTTTGCTGCGTCAAAGCCCACAGGATTTACATTTGCAGTCTGCTGTGCACAGCCTGCCAGTGCTGCCACCAATATGGCACTAATAATTATAGCTGTAAGTTTTTTCATAGTTGTTTCTCCTTTCGGGGAATTTATATAGGTATTTTTTATTATCTGCTTTATGTTTTCTTTTATTTGCCTTTATGATAACACCCGAACATTAAATTGAGATGAAATTTTCTTGTTTTTCAAAATCTTTTTTCCTACTTTTCTTGTCGGTTTTATCTTTGACTGTATAATACCCTGCAAACATTAAATGTATATGAAATTCCGAAAAAAAATTAAAAATTTTCAAAAAATTATTTTCTGCACAAAAAACGGACGAATCATCGCCGCAATTCATCCGTTACTTTACTGTATATTTTTTTAATCAAGTGGCAGATGCAGACTGAAAACGCTGCCCTTGCCAACGGTGCTTTCCACCGTCATATATCCGCCGTGTATGCGGGCTATCTGCTGAACAATTGCAAGACCAAGGCCTGCACCGCTGTTTTCGCTGTTGCGGGAAGAATCCGCCTGATAAAATCTGTTCCAGATTTTGTCCAGATGCTCGGCCGCTATGCCGTTACCCTCATCGGCTACAGACAGAACAGCCTCGCTGTCCGTACGTTTTACAAGTACGCTTATCCTGCCATCCTCTTTGCCGTATTTCTGTGCATTTTCCACTAGATTAGTTAAAAGCCGCTGCAAAAGTGTCTTATCTGCCTTTACATTTATGCCCTTTTCCGCATCTATGCAGATATTGCTGTTCTGCCACTGTGCTTCGCTGCAGATTTCCGCCACAGCATTACCCAGGTCCAGCTTTTCAAAATTTGCCTTTTCTGTGCCCTGTTCCATACGGGTCATGCTTAAAAGCTGGTTTATAAGCACCGACATCCTATCCGCCTGCCGCTGAATTACAGATATACTCTCGGTATATTCTTCTGCTGTTTCATCGTATTTCTGCGAGTATTCGCAGGCACTTTTTATAACAGCCACAGGAGTACGCAGTTCATGTGAGGCATCGGAGGTAAACCGTTTTTCCGCCTCGAAGGAGTTTTCCAGACGGCTGAACATCTTGTCAAAGTTTTCCGCCAGCAGAGAAAACTCATCATTTCCTTTTGGCAGATTTATCCTTCCAGACAAATCCTTTGCCTCGTTTATAGCAGTGGCTGTGGCATTTATCCTGTCCAGCGGTTTAAATGAACGTTTAATGATAAACCAGCTGCCCAATGCCGCCAGCAGGGTAAAAACAGGCAAAGTTATTGCCGAAACCATAAGCAGATACCGCACAAGATAATCTGTGTCGGGCACATCGGTAATCCCACGCACCCATACACCTTTTTCCCAGTCGTAAGGCAGCCACATATCCAGCAGAATAAAGCTGTTGCCGCCGCTTTCCACAGTGCGGATTACTCCGTTTTCAAAAGCTTCGCTGGTTTTAAAGTTGACAGGTATCTGCCCTGCCATAAGACTGCCGCTTTTGCTGTACACAAGAGTGGACACACCATTCTGATAATAGAGAAAACCTTCGTCTATCTGCGGTGTTGTGTCGGTAGCTTCTATGTGCTTTATATTGCTGCGGACGGTGGCTTCAAGCTGTTCCATAGCGGTGCGTGTGCCCACATAGTTTGTCACAACAAGTGCCATAACCACCAGTACCACCGTAAGCAGTGCCACAAGGGCGGTAAGCCACAGTGTTATTTTCAGTTTAATGGATTTTTTCAAAAGCTATCCCTCCTTTTCAGAGGAATTTGTACCCTCACGCAGCACCCAGCCCACACCGCGGATAGTGTGGATAAGCTTTGCAGCATTATCCCCGTCAATCTTTTTACGCAGACGGCTCATATATCCGTCTATATTATTACTGCTGCCCGTAAAATCAAAGTTCCAGATTTTATCCTCCAGCTGTTCACGGGACATAACTATACCCTGATTGCGTATGAGATGCTCCAGAATGGTGAATTCCTTTGGCAAAAGGCTGATTTCCGCACCATTTCTGTGTACAGTACGGCGCTGAACATCAACTGTCAGGTCTGCAAGGGTAAATATATTGCTGCGGCTGCCTGTGCGTTTGCGTGTCATTGCACGCACCCTTGCCAGCAGTTCGTCAAAATCGAACGGCTTTATAAGATAGTCATCGGCACCCAGGTCAAGACCTTTTACCCTGTCGGCTATGGCATCCTTTGCGGTTAAAAACAGCACAGGTGTGTCAATGCCCTTTTCCCGCATCCACCGCAGTAATCCGTAACCGTCCAGCTTTGGCATCATAATATCAAGGATTACACCGTCATACTCTGCACCGAGGATATAGCTTTGTGCCTCCTCGCCGTCATAACAGCCATCCACGCTGTATCCGTTCTTTTTAAGTGTTTTTACAATAAGCATATTCATATCCAATGTATCTTCCACAACAAGTATCCGCATAAAAACACCCCTTTCGGTTACAATTTTCTACATTTATAGAATACATTAACTCTTGCTTTTGTGTCAATTATTGCAGCACAAAACTGCTTTATCTTATGATAAGTATATTGTATAATTATTAAATAAACATTAAATATGCGGTGAATGATGAAAAATAGATACAGATTTTCAAAATACGATTATATATTGGCGGCTGTTCTGCTTATAGGCTGTGCTGTACGCATTCTGTTTATCGGCCAGTGCCCTGCAGGATTAAATCAGGACGAAGCCTCCAACGGATATGAAGCTTTTGCGGTTATGAACTGGGGCATAGACCGCAACGGAGTGGAAAACCCTATGCACCTGATTGCCTGGGGCAGCGGACAGAATATGGCGTACAGCTGGCTTGCAATGCCTTTTCTGAAAATTATGGGTAACAGCGTACTTGCATTGCGTCTGCCTATGGCAATTATGGGCTGTATTTCGGTGTTGGTATTTTTTATGCTGATAAATCAGCTTTGCGACAAAAAGCAGGCCGTGTGGGCAACTGTATATTTTGCTGTGTTTCCGTGGCATATTATGAAAAGCCGCTGGGCACTGGACTGCAATATTTTCCCTGAACTGGTGCTGTGGGGCTGTCTGTGCCTTGTGTACTATATGAACAGACAGAAACCCATTTATCTGTACCTTGCTGTGGTTATACTGGCATTTTCGCTGTACAGCTACGGCACAGCATATATGTTTATGCCTTTTTTCGTTGGCGGTGTATGGATATATATGGCTGTCAGAAAGAAAATTACACCAAAGCATTTTGCAATTTCCGCTCTGGTGTTTTTTGTGCTGGCACTGCCTGTAATTCTGTTTGTGCTTATAAATATAACCGACCTTCCGCAGCTTAAAATACTTGGATTTACCATACCCAAAATGTATCAGCAGAGGTTTTCCACAGTAACAGGTACGGGAGAAAACTTTTTTACGGGATGTTTAAGCAACCTTAAAGACCTGTGGAATATACTTGTAAACCAGGGTGACGGACTGCCCTGGAACAGCATGGCAAAATACGGCATATGCTACAGGCTGTTTATCCCGCTTATCCCTGCCGGCATAGCAGTCAGCATTTTTGAAAGGCAGCAGCACAGCTTTGTCATGCACTGGTGGTTTGTGTGTGCACTTATGGTGGTTGCAGTTACCGATGTCAACGTAAACAGAGTGAACATAGTTTTTATTCCTCTGGGCTACTACATAGCCGTTGCCATAGCCTTTATTGCAAAACAGCATAAATTATTAAGTTGTGTAACCCTTGCTGTGTGTCTGTGTATGTTTGTTCTGTTTGGCAAAACCTATTTTACCGATTACAACCAAAACATAGGGTATTATTTTTACCATTCTTTCGATGATGCCCTGCAGCTTGCCGAAAGCTGCGATACCGAAAGGATATATATAGGTCCTGACATAAACCAGCTGTACACACTTACTCTTTTTTACAGCGAAATAAATCCGCACACCTATATAGACACTGTAGAAAAAGCCAACCCTTATGCCGCGTTTGAAACAGTAACAAGTTTTGACAGGTATCATTTTTATCTGCCCGATAATATAGATATCAGCGAGAACGCTGCTTACATTGTTCCTTCCTGGTATGCACATCTGTTCAGCACAGATGATTTCAGGATAACACAGCTTGAACATTACACCGTGGCTGTGCCACATAATTAACACTTTTATAAAACAATAAAGCGTATCGGAGTAATATCCTCCGGTACGCTTTTAAATTACACAGAAAAGGCAGGGTTATCTGCCCTGCCTTTGAACATTATTATTCTTCTGTTTTTTCCACTGTGGAAGCGATGTACAGTTCGTTCATCTGTTTATCTTCGATATAGTCAGGACAGCCGGACATAATTTCGCCGGAGTTCTGTACTTTAGGGAATGCGATAACATCACGGATGGAATCCTTGTGTGCCATAAGCATACAGAGTCTGTCGAGGCCGTATGCCATACCGCCGTGTGGTGGTGCACCGTATTTGTATGCTTCTACAAGGAAGCCGAAGTTTTCGCTGATACGTTCTTCTGTAAAGCCAAGTGTCTTGAACATCTTGTGCTGAAGTTCCGGATTGGTGATACGGATGGAACCGCCGCCAAGTTCAACACCGTTAAGAACCATATCGTATGCTTTTGCACAGCATCTGCCTGGGTCTGTATCGATATATGGAATATCTTCGTCCTTTGGCATTGTGAACGGATGGTGTTTTGCAACAAAACGCTGTTCTTCCTTGTCATACTCGAACAGTGGGAAGTTTGTAACCCACAGGAAGTTAAACTGGTTTGGATCGAACAGTTCAAATTTCTTGGCGATGTGGAGACGGAGAGCACCGAGAGATGCATATACAACGTCCATATCGTCAGAAGCAACAACAAGAATAACGTCGCCTTTTTCTGCTTCTGCTTTTGTTCTTACTGCAGCAATCTGTTCTGCTGTAAGGAATTTTTCAAAACTGGATGTTTCTGCATCAGCTGTAAGTCTTGTGTATGCAAGACCTTTTGCACCGTATGTTTTTACAACTTCAACAAGTTTGTCAATTTCTTTTCTTGTAAGCTTGTCTGCAAGACCTTTTGCGTTGATACATCTTACAGAGCCGCCACCTTCGATTGCAGATTTGAATACTACAAATTCAGCATCCTTTACACATTCTGTAAGGTCAACAAGTTCAAGGCCAAAACGTGTATCAGGTTTGTCAACACCATAGCGGTTCATAGCTTCTTCGTATGGCATTCTTGGGAATGGTGTCTGTACGTCTACGCCAAGGATTTCCTTGAATACGTGTTTAACCATGCCTTCGTTCATTGTCTGAACGTCAATTTCGTCAACGTATGCCATTTCAACGTCAATCTGTGTAAATTCAGGCTGACGGTCAGCACGGAGGTCTTCGTCACGGAAGCAGCGTGCAATCTGAACATATCTGTCGTAACCGGACAGCATAAGAAGCTGTTTGTAAATCTGTGGAGACTGTGGCAGAGCAAAGAATTTGCCCGGCTGTACACGGGAAGGAACAACATAGTCACGTGCACCTTCAGGTGTGGATTTCATAAGCACAGGTGTTTCAATTTCGATAAAGTCGTTTCTGTCAAAGTAGTCACGAACTGCTCTTACAACTTTATGACGAACGATAAGGCCATCGTGCATCTTGCTTCTTCTCAGGTCAAGGTAACGATATTTGAGCTTGAGTTCGT
>JAFSFT010000021.1 GCA_017435045.1 Oscillospiraceae bacterium | reverse complement strand
GTCGCCCCTTTCCTTTTCACAGCCGCAAGGTCTTTGAACAAATAACTCGGATACACCAAAGCTTACGCTTTGCTCATCCTCAGACACATTTGTTCATTTTGCTTTGCAAAAACAGACTTGCTTTTATGTGCAGGGATATATGTTCTGCTCACTTTCAGCCGTCCGCAGTCTATGGCTCCCTTGTGTAAATGGAGCTGTCAGCAAAGCTGACTGAGGGAGAGACTTTTCCCTCAACCGTTTATTTTTCATCCTTCAGCCGTCTTATCTCGTCGATAATCTGCTGTCGCTGCTCGTCGTCCTTCTGTTTTTCTCTGCGGTAAGGCAGCTCTGTCAGAGCAACAGCCGCCGCAACCACAAGAATTGTGCCAAGCGGTGTTTTGATAAAGTTTACAAGGCCGCCCACCCGTGGCAGCACAGCCACAACGGTGCCCTTAACGGCAGATTTGTCCACAGGGCTGTCGGCGATGTTGTTGGCATCGCCCTTGGTTGTAACGCTGTCGCCCTGTATATCGCAAACTCGGTGCACCACAAGGCTGCCGCCGCTCTGGAACACCACAACGTCGTCCACAGCGTAAGGTTTATCCTCGCTTACTATAATCAGGTCGCCCACGCTCATGGCAGGCTCCATGCTGCCGGACAGCACCACAGCCGCACCGTAGCCAAAAGGCATAGGCAGCTGGTTGCCCACCAGCCTGTTTGCGTTGGCAAGGTAGAGGTTTACCCCCAGCACGCCGCCGCAGACAGCCAGCATAACAAGACGCAGCAGATTTTTTATTGTAAATTTCTTATGTTTTTTCAAGTTGCAGCCTCCGCATTGCCGTCTTCTTCGTCATCGTCGTCACGTTTTATAAACAGCATAAAGATAAGAGTTACCACAATTGTCACCAGCGAGCATGCCGCAACGGTGCCCCAGATAACCACGCTTGCGCTGTCGCCCGTGTCCGGCAGAGTAATGCCCTTGTCGGCATCGGGGTCGCTTGGGTCCTCGGTGGCGGCGGCACGGGTGTTTATAACTATGGTAAGGGACAAATCGTCGTTTACAGCGGCGTTGCCCAGCAAAGTGTCGTACACATCGTCCACCTCAAAGGGCCACTCCCAGTCCAGAGTGTAGTACAGATACTTGCCGCTGCCCAGCACGCCGTCGTCTGCGGCGGTGTCCAGAGTTGCGGTGTCCACCCAGTTGTGCTTGTCGCCCACAACCCAGTGGTTGTCGTATCGGGAAAGCCTTGCCTTAACAGGCAGTTCCAGCCCGTCGGGAGTGATGTAAGCGTCAATATCAAGCTCGTACACCATTGGCACGTCGCTTGTGTTGGAAAGCTTGAACACAAAGCTGTTGCTTGTGCCCGGGGCGATAACCTTGTCGCCGTCGTCGCTTTTAACCGTCATCTGACCCAGCTTGTTGGTGTAGCTGGATTTAAAGATATCCACCTTTGTGTTGGTGGTCCACACCGTGCTGTCGCTGCTTGCAACAAAGCCCTTTGTGCTTGGTTTGCTTTTTACATCAAGAACAGCAAGCCCGTTAAGCCTGCTGCTGTTTGTATCTGTCTGTGCGGATTTTTCCGCAGATAAAACTGTTGCGGATTTCTCTGCCGCAGATTCAGCCGCAGATTTTTCCGCAGATAAAGCTGTTGAGGATGTCTCTGCTGCAGATTCAGCCGCAGATTTTTCCGCAGATAAAGCTGTTGCGGATTTCTCTGCCGCAGCCGCTCTGGAAGCCTTTGTCACATCGCAGTGCACCCTTGGTGCATCGGCCTGTGCCGCCATTACCGCCGCAGAAGCCTTGTCTGCAGATAATCGGTCGGTCTGCAAAAGCTGCCAGCCGCCGCCTGCGGACACATCGGCATTAAGCGGAGATGCATCCTGCATTTGTTCCTGCTGTGCGTTGGGGTTGTTCTGGCTTATATCTATGGCGCCTGCGGCGTCAAAGTAATACTTGTTCATAAGCCTGATGGTAATAATGCTTGTAGCGACAACGCTTATAGCAAGCAGAAAAACAAACAAGAACAGATATTTAATTGTAGATTTACGTTTTTTATTTCTGCTCATTTTTAGTCCTTTGTAAGTAAAATGCAATTTAAAGTATTCCGCACTTTTTAAAAGCCGCACCTGCCCAAGAGAAAAGCGGTGCAGTTGTGACCATTAAAAAAAGCGGAATATCCGCCTCTGCTTTGCCACGACAAGCAGAGACGGGTATTTTTATCCGATTTTTTTACAGAATAACTATTATATGTAGCGTATATTAGTCGATCTGTGTTACTGTTGTTGCAATTTCAACTCTAACAAATGTATCTCTTGATACAGCAAGATTACCTAATTCTGTATCTTTAACATCTGTCTGATATCCTGCAAGTTTTGCACCTACTTTTTCACCTTCAAACTCCCAAGTCCATGTTACAGATGGGAAATCTGTTGAATGGCTTTCGAGAGGAATGTTTGGTGCATAATCTGCTTTGCAATTTTCAATAGCTTCTTCAACTCTTGCTGCAAAAGCTGCAACAGTTTCGTTAGCTGCATGATCAATCATGTAATCTGTGCCTTCAACTGTAAAAATAAGAGGACAATATTCATCGTCATTTTCCAGTTTCCAGTTAACAAGCTCAATTGTTGCTTCATATGTAACTCTTGTAGCAACTTCTGGTGTACCAGTAATTACTACTTCGGTATTAGTTTTTGTTGTACCAGGTGCAACCAATTTCCATTCATTAGAACTTACAACTGTCTCATCGCCCACAGTGTATGTATTATCATCTTTATCATATTCTTTTTCAAACAATGTACCATCAGCTGTAACTCTTACACCCCATTTTGCAACACGTGCATAGTCTTCTGCACTATCACTTGTAACATACTTAGCGTAAGTGCCGCTGATTGTGCTTGTTGTAATAAGGACTGCTACCAAAAGACCGGAAGCCAGTCTCATCATTTTGTTTTTCTTCATAGTTCGAAAAACTCCTTTCCTTATCGGGCATAGTGCCCTTTTTTTAAAATTCTTCCCCTTTTTCCCGGGAAAGATAGTTTTACCGGACATTCATCACGAATGGCCATCCGCAGAGAATGCCGCGGCATTTTTATATCATTCCCCGGAATCGTGGCTTCCGAGGGAAGAATAAACATTGTTTTATCGTGTTGGAAACGTTTCCACAATGATACTTGCCCACCGACATTTTTTTGTCAGTGGCATTTTTGCCGCCCCAAGCGGCTGTGGGCAAACCCACATTCTTGCATTGCCGCCAAGCGGCTGTGGGCAAACTCACATTCTTGCATTGCCGCCAAGCGGCTGCTGTGCCTGCTTTCCGCAGACCAATTTCCGTCCGCAGACTCTGCCTCCCTCTGACGAGGGAGGTGACAAAAATCTTTGATTTTTGTCGGAGGGAGAGACAGCAAACTGCACAGGGTTGTCCCCATCGCACAGTATCGCCCCCCAAACCGCACAGCTCTGTTATCCCCGATTAAACGTGTACCCCTCCCCCGAAAAATTCAGGGGAATGAGAGTATTTTCTTAATTCAATCACGTTATAATCAACGGTTTATTTTAATATATATACAATTTAAGCAACTTTACCTTACTTATCGTCCTTTGCAGCCTTTTCTGCACGCAGAGCTTCCAGCTCGGCAAGGAGAGCGGCTGTATCGTCGTCACGTTTGCGTTCGTACTTATTGCGGCGCAGCAGGTCGTATGCAACCAGAGCGATAATCGGCAGCACCACGCAAACAATAAGGCCTGTTGTGCTCTGCATAAACATAGCCACGTTGCCTGCGCCCGGAATACGGGACTTGTAGATGGCAACCAGCTTGTCTGCAGGAACAAGCAGTTTATCTTCGGCGTTGTTGTTGTCACCCTTTGTGCGGAAGCTGATATCGCCGTTTTCCTCCACAATTTCAAGCACGCGGTGGGTTACAATGCTGGTTCCGTTGCCTGCGGGGTCAAAGAAAGCGATGATATCGTCCACAGCAATCTCCTCTGCCTCAACGGTGTGGCAGATGATAAGGTCGCCGCCGTGGATAACAGGCTGCATGGAGTCTGTAAGTACGATAAGGGGCAGCCAGCCGCCAACGGACGGAACTTCGTCCTGATTGATGTAGCTTTTGGCGATAAGAGTAAGGTTGATAAGAAGAATTGGTGTAAGGATGATACAAAGTATCGTACCAATTATTGTGAGCGTTTTGTTGCTCTTTGCTTCGGTTTTCTGATTGTTGCTCATACATACCTCTGAAATTAATTTATTTTACACGGCTTTGTGTGCCTTGCAGTGCCGCTGTCCCGTACATACGTTACGTCCGCAGCCCCCTTGTCAAAGAAGCTGTCAGCAAAGCTGACCGAGTAAGACCATTGCTTGTGCTGTCATTCTCAACATTTTTCTGTCGTTTTGAACGCAGCAAAGAACCTCTCGTTTTCCGCAAACCTTGCCCCTTAAGACGAGCGAGGTGACAAAAATCAAAGATTTTGCTGCAGGGAGAGCCTCTTTTCCGCTGTACGCAGTAACACCGTTCTGCAAAGAACCATCCATTCTGCACACCAAAATGCCGTTATTTCCAAGCATCAATTGTGC
>JAFSFT010000020.1 GCA_017435045.1 Oscillospiraceae bacterium | reverse complement strand
ACCTGAAGAAGTTATCAAATGCGTTCTCGACTCCGGTCTCCGTGGTCGTGGCGGCGGCGGCTTCCCAACAGGCAGAAAATGGTCCCTTGCAGCTATGAACCATGCAGATCAGAAATATGTTGCATGTAACGCTGACGAAGGTGACCCAGGCGCATTCATGGACCGTTCTATCCTTGAAGGTGACCCACACGCAGTAATCGAAGCTATGGCTATCGCTGCTTACGCAATCGGTGCTACAAAAGGTTTCGTATACATCCGTGCAGAATATCCAATCGCTGTTGAAAGACTTCAGCATGCTATCAATCAGGCTAAAGAATACGGCCTCCTCGGTAAAAACATCTTCGGCACAGACTTCGAATTCGACCTCGAAATCAAACTTGGTGCAGGCGCATTCGTTTGTGGTGAAGAAACAGCTCTTATCAACTCTATCGAAGGTAACCGTGGTGAACCAAAACCACGTCCACCATTCCCAGCACAGAAAGGTATCTTCGGCAAACCAACAGTTCTCAACAACGTAGAAACATACGCAAACATCCCACAGATTATTCTCCATGGTCCAGAATTCCTGAACACAATCGGTACAGAAAAATCCAAAGGTACAAAAGTATTCGCACTCGGCGGCAAAATCAACAACACAGGTCTTGTTGAAGTTCCAATGGGTACAACACTCAGAACAGTTGTTGAAGAAATCGGCGGCGGTATCCCTAACGGCGGTACATTCAAAGCTGCACAGACAGGTGGTCCTTCCGGCGGCTGTATCCCAGCATCCCTTATCGACACACCAATCGACTACGATAACCTCGTTGCTATCGGCTCCATGATGGGTTCCGGCGGTCTTATCGTTATGGACGAAACAACATGTATGGTTGACATCGCAAAATTCTTCCTTGAATTTACAGTTGAAGAATCCTGCGGTAAATGTACACCTTGCCGTGTTGGTACAAAACGTCTTCTCGAACTGCTTGACAAAATCACAAGCGGCAACGGCGAACTCGAAGACCTTGACAAGATTGAAAAACTCTGTAACTTCATCAAAGAAGACAGCCAGTGTGGTCTTGGCCAGTGTGCTCCTAACCCAGTACTTTCCACACTCAAATACTTCCGTGATGAATATGTTGCTCACGTTGTAGACAAAAAATGTCCTGCAGGCGTATGTAAAGACCTTATGCAGTACAAAATTGTTGCTGACAAATGTAAAGGCTGTACAGCATGTAAACGTGCTTGCCCAGTTGGTGCAATCAGCGGCAACGTTAAAGAACCACACGTTATCGATGCAGCTAAATGTATCAAATGTGGTGCTTGTGTTGCTACATGTAAATTTGGCGCAATCATCAAGGAATAAGGAGGAGTACTAGAGTATGAGTTTAGTAAATATTAAAATCAACGGTATGCCTTTGCAGGTAGAAGCTGGCATTTCAGTTCTCGAAGCAGCAAGACAGCTCAACATCGAAATTCCTACATTGTGCTACCTTAAAGATATCAATGCAATCGGTGCTTGCCGTATCTGTGTTGTTGAAGTTAAAGGTCAGAGAAACCTCCCAGCAGCTTGCGTAACACCAGTTTACGAAGGTATGGAAATTCTCACAAACTCCGAACGCGTTTTCGAAGCAAGAAAAATGAACCTCGAGCTCATTCTTTCTACACATAAAAAAGAATGTCTTTCCTGTATGCGTTCCGGCAACTGCGAACTGCAGAAAATGTGTAAAGACTTCAGAATTGACGATGAAAACTACTACGCTGGCGAAAACATCCAGTGGCCGGTTGACGACAGTGCAGTTCATATGCTCCGCGACAACAACAAATGTGTTCTCTGCCGTCGCTGCGTAGCAGTTTGTGAGAAAGTTCAGGGTATCTCCTGCATCGGTCCAAACGAACGTGGTTTCGAAACACACATCGGCTGTGCATTTGAACAGACACTTGGCGAATCCAGCTGTGTATCCTGTGGTCAGTGTATCACAGTTTGTCCAACAGCAGCTATCACAGAAAAAGATCAGTCTGCAGAAGTTTGGGCAGCACTCAACGATCCAAACAAAGTTGTTATCGCTCAGACAGCTCCTTCCATCCGCGTAACACTTGGCGAAGCATTTGGTATGCCTCTTGGCACAAATGTAGAAGGCAAAATGGTTACAGCTCTCAGAAGACTTGGCTTTGACAAAGTATTCGATACAGACTTTGCTGCTGACCTTACAATTATGGAAGAAGCAACAGAATTTGTTCACAGAGTAAAAGAAGGCGGTCCGCTGCCACTTATCACATCCTGTTCCCCAGGTTGGGTTAAATACTGTGAAACATTCCATCCGGAATTCATTCCAAACATCTCCAGCTGTAAATCTCCACAGCAGATGTTCGGTGCTATCACAAAAACATACTGGGCAGAAAAAATGGGCATCGATCCAAAGAACATCTTTGTTGTAGGTATCATGCCATGTACAGCTAAGAAATTTGAAGTTGGCCGTGACGATATGTGTGCAGCAGGCGAAGGCATCCACGATGTTGACGTAGCTCTTACAACAAGAGAACTTGCAAGAATGATCGACCGTGCAAACCTCTACTTCCCACACCTCCCAGACGGCGAATTTGACGCACCTCTCGGTCTCTCCACAGGTGCTGCAACAATCTTTGGTGCAACAGGCGGCGTTATGGAAGCAGCTCTCAGAACAGCAGCTGAATGGGTAACAGGCGAAACACTTACAGAAGTTGAATTTACAGAAGTTCGTGGCCTCCAGGGCGTAAAAGAAGCTTCATACAAACTTGGCGACCTTGAACTCAACGTTGCAGTAGCATCCAGCCTTAAAAAAGCTAACGAAATCCTCGAAAAAGTTAAAGCAGGCGAAAAAGCTTACCACTTTATCGAAATCATGGGTTGTCCAGGCGGCTGTATCAACGGCGGCGGTCAGCCAATCCAGCCAGCAACAGTTAGAAACTTTGTTGACCTTGTTGAAAAACGTGCAGCAGCTCTTTACAGAGACGACGCTAAAGACGTTATCAGAAAGAGCCATGAAAACCCAGACATCAAGAAACTTTACGAAGAATATCTTGGTGAACCAGGCAGCCACAAAGCTCACGAAATTCTCCACACAACATACGTTAAACGTCCAATCAACTACTAATACAAATATTAATAGTTATATGCAAAGAGAAGTCCTCGCAGGAGGACTTCTCTTTTTTGTGCAGGGCGGATTATGTTATCGGTTGATGCATATGGATTGACGATTTGTCATATCGGGTGGAAATGTGAAATATTGTTTAAATAAAGCTGTTTTCTTTGCTTTTCCATTAAAATACAGTGCCAGAGTTTTGACATAATGTGTAAAATAATGTATTATAAATAGTGGACTTATATTATCTGGACGGATTTTGACAGATGTATGAGAATAATGGAATATAAGGGGATAGCATCCCTGTTTATAAGGAGAAAAAATATGGGCTTTACAGATATGCTTAAAAAATCAGTGGTTGAAGGCTTCAGTGCAGGCAATCTTAATACATCACACATTATTGTGGTTCTTGCAGTTGCAGTTGCACTTGGTCTGTTTATCTACGCAGTTTACAGAACAACATCCAAAAGCGGTTTCTATAACCGTGGTTTCAATAAAGCGCTGGCAGTTATGCCTGTTATCACAGCAGCAATTATGCTTGCAATGCAGTCCAACCTTGTTATCAGCTTAGGTATGGTTGGTGCACTTTCCATCGTCCGTTTCAGAAATGCGGTTAAAGATTCCAGCGACCTTGCATACCTTTTCTGGTCCATCAGTATGGGTATCATTTCCGGTGCAGGCCTCTTTGAACTTGCAATCCTGCTTTCTGTATGCGTAACAATCCTTGTTGTTGCACTGGATATGGTGCCAACATTCCGTGCCCCTTGCATCCTTGTTGTTTCTGCAGATAAAGAAACAGAAGAAAAAGCAGTTATGAATTGTGTTAAAGGCTTTGCAAAAACAGCAAAAATCCGCAGCCGCAACATTACAAAACACGGCACAGAATGGATTGTTGAGATGCAGACAAAGAACGAGGCAGCACTTGTAAAGGCTGTTGCTGAAATTGGCGGTGTTGTAAGCGTAAACCTTATGACACACGACGGTGAAGTGAGATTTTAATCTCTGACCTTTAAAATCTGAAGAGAGGAGAAAAATCCTATGGATTACCGTGTGGAGAACAAGTATCTGGTTACAGATGCAGACATAGCGGTACTGCGTCCGCGTCTTGCCGCAGTTATGAAACAGGACATTCATCAGGACGGCGACTGCTACAACATCCGCAGCGTATATTTTGATGATATTGCGGACAGCTGTATGGACGAAAACGAAGACGGCGTTGACCACCGCAGCAAATACCGTATCCGCATATATGACCCCAAAGGCGATTTTATCCGCCTTGAAATAAAGGAAAAGACAAAGGGGCTTACAAGAAAATATTCCTGCAAGCTTTCAAAGGACGAGGCAGACGCACTTATGGCAGGTTCAATGCCGCTTGCATTTGATGACCGCAGGCCGCTTAACCTTATGAAGCTGCAGCAGCGTGTTGCAAAGCTTATGCCAAAAGCAATTATCGAATACGAACGTACAGCTTTTGTTCATCCTGTGGGCAATGTGCGTGTAACCTTTGACCGCAACATTATGGCAAGCCGTGTCTGTGAAGATTTTTTTGACGACAGGGTAAGCAGTATGGTTCCTGTTCTGCCTGCAGGTCTTCATGTGCTGGAGGTAAAATACGACGAGTTCCTGCCTGATTTTATTGCAAAACAGCTGGAAATCGGTATTCTCCGTCAGACAGCATTTTCAAAATACTATCTTGGCAGACTTGCTGTTAAAGGCGAGTTTCCGACAGACCGATAGTATAATGGCTGTTTTCTGCAGCCTGCAATAATCATATGAAATAATAGCAGCAGACAGTTTGTTCTGTCTGCTGTTGTGCGTATACCATAAAATGAGAGGAGTAACCAAAGGATGATTCTTGGAATCAAATGGCAGAAAAGACTGGCATTTATTCTGGCAGCAGTGCTGTTTGCTATTGTGGCGGTTTACTATCTCTGCGAAGAAAAATCAAATTGTATGGGTGTTTCTATAGTTTCGGAGGATAAACTGGAATACCTTGCGGATTATAAAGATATTGACCTTGACGGTCAGATTATGCATATGGATATGCCTGTAGCTATGGATAATGCCACAAGAACAATTTATATTTCGCAGAATCTGGACGGAAAATCTTTTTATACAGATATGGAGGGTGTTCTGACAACATCACAGGGATATCCAATGTACTTTATCAGAGAAGATGCATTTGACAGCTTTGCACAGTCGGTGGCAGAAGGGCATTCTTTCAGCCTTCTGGTTGAACTGAGTGAAAACACATATACACAGTACAGCGTGGTGTTCACCAACCTGCCTGTTGTAAGGGTAACAGGCGAAAAGGCATATGTAAACTACGATAAACGCAGTGTTTATGATGGCGATATTACAGTGTGGATTCCGGAATATGAAAAAGCAGGGAAATATTCTGTACAGCACAGTTCTGTGGAATGGCACAGAAGAGGAGGCAGTACCTTCATGGATGATAAAAAATCCTGGAAACTGGCTTTGAAAAATGAAGACGGAACCAATAACAATTTAGACTTTCTGGGACTTGAAGAAGGCGATGACGACTGGATTTTGAATGCTATCCACAGGGATGATACCAAAATCCGCGAGAAGTTTGTTATGGATATCTGGAACAGATACTGTGAAACAGCATCATATAATTATAAAATGTCCACAGGCAGATATGTGGAAGTTGTAAACAATGGTCAGTATTGGGGATTGTACCTGCTGCAGCGCCGAGTGGATGGCAAATATCTGGAACTGGATGACGAAATTCTGCTTAAGAGCATAAAACGAGCAGAACAGCTGCCGATAGAATTTTTTTACGATATAGTTTATCCAAAGGTGGAAGCAACTGAACGTGACGACCCCAATACAGATAATCTGTCTGAGGATGAAAAAAGAATTTATGGGCTGATAGAGCCTTTTCACAGGGAAGAGTACGGAAATCTGCTGGATATTGATAACTGGATGGATGTCAGCCTGATGATAGATTTTGGATATATGGCGGACAATTCAGGACAGAAGAATATTTTTTATCTTATGGAGAACATATCCGATGATATGAAGATTAAAATGGTTCTTTGGGACACTGATTTTTCCTTTGGTATAGACACGGGAAAAACCTTTGTGCATAAACCGGAGGGGGTTACCGAAAACAGAAGATACCGGACAGAAGAAGATTATCTGAGAACTGTTTATCCGCAGCTGGATAAAATGCTGGCGGAAAGATGGTTTGAAATGCGCGGCAGTATATTTGACAAAGAAAATATATATTCTGTTATATCGGATAATTATGAAAATATAACCCGGTGCGGTGCTTTTGACAGAGAAAAAGCACTGTGGGGCAACTACTACGAAGGCGGCACAGATACAATTGATACAATTTATGAGCATATTGACTTAAGGCTGGAATTTCTGGATAAATATCACAGAGAAATTCTGCAGTAAGACGGTAAAAACTTTCGGTATAAAATATGCCGCTAAAATAAATATGTCATTCTGAAGCGTTTATGTAAAAGAATTTTCCGACGGAAATATCGGGTTCCTTTGCAGTTGCTCAGAATGACATTTTTGTTTGCAATATTGTTTTGGACAGTGTGTGTATTAGTAAGGGCGGCAAGCTGCACAAATGGTTTACACCGGACACAGACAAGGCTGCACTGAAGAAATGCGGAGAGCAGTTTATACAGCGGCCCTAAACCAGACCAAAGCCCTTAAGCAGCATCAGCCAGGCTGTTATGGTTATAGTGGAAAGCATAGTGCTAAGCATAACCACGCCGCCGGTAAACTCTCCGTCACCACCCATATTGTTTGCCATAATGTAAGCAGTAACGGTGCAGGGAGCAGCGGTCATAAGCATAATTGCAATCAGATGTCCGTCACGCATACCCATCATAACGGCAATCGGTATAATCAGTGCAGGACCTGCCACCAGCTTAAGCAGGCAGGACAGCAGTGTTATGTTCATTCGCTTGCCAATCTGACGGAATTTAAGGCTGGCGCCAAGGGACAAAAGTGCCAGTGGTGTGCCTGTTGAAGCAATGGAAGAAAGCGGTTTATACACAATCTGCGGCAGGGTTATATCCGCAAGGGAGAAAACCGCACCAATGGCAATGCCTATGATAAGAGGATTTGTCACAACGCCGTACAGCATCTTTTTAAGGTGTGCGGCGGACAGTGCCTTTTCGCCGTCGTCGGTTTTGAGATTAAAGAGTATAACAGTGTATATGTTGTACAATGGCACGGCAATTGCCATCATCAGTGGTGTAACACCTGCATTGCCATATATATTGATGGCTATGCTGACCCCGAAAATAGCGATGGAGCCGCGGGAGGAACACTGTATAAAGCTGCTTACAAACTGTTTGTCCTTAAAAAACGGATAGCATATCAGATACAGCCCGAAAAACAGAAAGGTGGTTGCACCAAAGCACAGCAATACAAACTCTCCCGAGAACATCTGTGTTATATCGGCATCTGCTATATCTCTTACCATAAGGCAGGGAATGGCTACACGGAAACAGTAACGGTCAAGCTGTTTTAAAAAATCTTCGCCGAAAAAGCCCTTATTTTTGAGGAAATAGCCCGTAAAAGCAATTATAAAAGTAGGTGCAACAGCACTTATACTGAACAAAAAATTTTCAATCATATATATAATCCTTGAGGTATAAAATAAAAATTCACAACAGATATATTACTATTATACGGGGAGAATTTCAACTGAAATATTGCATAATTTTTTGCACAATCAGCTGAATATTATCAGTACAAAATACTTATAGTTATTTTATGAAAACGCGTGTAAAGTTAAACTTTTTGTGCAAAATGCCAAAAAAATCTCGGCAATCAGGTTGTTTTTATGTGCAATTACAAAAATCTGATAAATTATTGACATTGTTTTTTGCCGGGTTTATAATACAAACCATAAAGGCGATGATAAGGAACCAGTAGAAAGTTAAAAGCCGGACAGAGAGTCGTTTTGGTCCAACACCAGCTGCGAGAACGATACGGAACAATACCTTTTGAATTCCTCCTTTAGCTGACCGATGAAACAGCAGTAGTCGGCTCCGGATGCAACCGTTACAGTGCAGGGTATTGTTGGATACCCGTCGAGGTCAGTCTTGTGAAGGACTGATAAATAGAGGTGGTAACACGGGATTGTATATCATATATCTCGTCCTCTGATTTAACCGTCAGAGGACGAGAATTTTTTATTCTCTATTCTGAAAAATCAAAAACTATCAGAAAAAGAGGCACAGACTATGAAAAAACTTACAGCACTTTTAATCGCACTTGCAATGGCAGTTTCAATGACAGCATGTTCATCCGCACCATCCTCACAGGCAGAACCCGACACAGAAGCGGATATGCTTAAAATCGGCATTCTGCAGCAGCTGGAACACGGCTCGCTGGACGCAGCACGTCAGGGTTTTGTTGATGCACTGGCAGACGGCGGCTATATTGAGGGCGAAAATCTTGAAATCGACTATCAGAACGCTCAGGGCGACCCTTCCAACCTTGCAACAATGAGCGAACGTTTTGTAAACAACAAGGTTGATATGGTGCTTGCAGTTGCCACAGGTGCAGCACAGTCCATCGCTTCCAAAACCAGTGATATCCCGGTGCTCTTCACAGCAGTTACCGACCCTGTTGATGCAGGTCTTGTAAACAGCAATGAAAATCCGGGCGGCAACATCAGCGGCACAAACGATATGAACCCGATTGAAGCACAGATTGACCTTATCACAGAAATTTATCCTGATACACAGACAATCGGCATAGTTTACTGCTCGGGCGAAGATAACTCCATCCTTCAGGCTTCCATTGCAAAAGCATATATCGAATCCAAAGGTCTTAAGTGGGTAGAAGGTACAGTTACAAACTCCAATGATGTTCAGCAGGTTACACAGTCCATCGTTACAAAGTGTGATGCCATCTATATCCCTACAGACAACGCATACGCTTCCGCAATGGCAGTTGTTGCAGGCGTTGTACAGGAAAGCAAAACTCCTGTTGTTGCAGGTGCTATCGATATGGTCCGTGACGGCGGCCTTATGACACTTGGTCTTAACTACTACAATCTCGGCTACCAGACAGGCGAAATGGCACTGAGAATTCTCAACGAAGGTGCAGATATTTCCACAATGCCTGTTGAAAGCCTTGTAAAATACGACTATTACTTCAACGGCGAAATGGCACAGGCTCTCGGTCTTGAAATCCCAGAAGAGTATGAAGAATATATTCAGTAGCCGGTAAAACAGTGTAGAATTTGTATGTTTATATACAAATATTTATAGCTCCGATGGTGTACAGTTTGGCTGTACACCTTTGGGCTTATATAATATGTACTATAAAAATTAAAGCAAAAGGAATTTAAGTGTAATGATTAATATTATTCTCGGTGCAGTTTCCCTTGGGTTGCTGTGGGCTATAATGACAACAGGTGTGTTCCTTACATACCGTGTACTGGATTATGCTGACCTGTCTGTAGAAGGCAGTATAGTAATGGGTGCGGCAATAGTTGCAAAGCTTATCACCAGCGGTGTAAACCCGGTTATCGCAACAGTTATTGCCTTTGCAGGAGGACTTGTGGCAGGTACTGTAACAGGCCTTCTCAATACAAAACTCAAGATACCAAGTCTGCTGGCAGGTATCCTTACAATGATTGCTCTGTACTCTGTAAACATCAGAATAATGGGTAAGGCAAACATTACACTGCTTAAAAGCGAAACTGTTTTTACAATGATAGAAGCAATAGGTCTTGACGGCAACATAGGTGTTATCGTGCTGGCGGTTGTTGTAAATGCTGCAATTGCGTTTGCACTGTACTGGTTTTTTGGTACAGAACTTGGCTGTGCTGTGCGTGCAACAGGTGACAACGAAAAGATGGCTCGTGCACAGGGGATCAATACCGACACAATGAAAATCCTTGCTCTTGCATTGTCTAATGGTCTGGTGGCACTTTCAGGTGCTCTTATTGCACAGGACCAGAGCTATGCCGACGTTTCAATGGGTCAGGGTGCAATCGTTATCGGCCTTGCGTCTGTTATTATAGGTGAAGTTCTGTTCTACCGCGGCAATTTTATGAACCGTCTGGTTTCTGTTGTGCTTGGTGCTGTGGTATACCGCATCATCATCGCACTTGTTATCGAAATGGGTATGAGACCTACAGACCTTAAGCTGTTCACAGCCATCACAGTGGCAATCTGTCTGGCACTGCCAACATTCAAACCGCAGCTTAAAACCGCTGTTGCAAAAATTATGCCGCACAAAAGGGAGGTAAAGTAATATGAGTAAAGTACTTGAACTTAAAAATATCGAAAAAACCTTCTATGCAGGCACTGTAAACGAAAACTATGTTATAAAAAATCTTTCCCTTGACCTTGAGGACGGCGACTATGTAACCGTTATCGGTGGCAATGGTGCAGGCAAATCCACAATGCTTAACATCATCTCCGGTGCACTTCTGCCGGACAGCGGCAGTGTTACCATAGACGGTGAGGATGTTACAAAGCTTAAAGAGTATCAGCGTGCAAAATATCTGGGACGTGTTTTCCAGGACCCACGTCTTGGTACAGCAACAAATATGTCCATTGCCGAGAATATGGCAATTGCAAACCGCCGCGGCAAAAACCGTGGACTCAAATGGGGCCTGCCAAAAAGCGAGGAGGCAGAATACAAGGAACTGCTCAGCATCCTTGACCTTGGCCTTGAAAACCGTCTTGATGCAAAGATGGGGCTGCTTTCAGGCGGTCAGAGACAGGCGGTAACACTGCTTATGGCAACAATCCAGCGTCCAAAAATTCTTCTGCTGGACGAGCATACAGCAGCCCTTGACCCTAAAACAGCGGCAAAGGTGCTGGAAATTACCGATAAAATCGTTACACAGAACAAGCTGACAACCGTTATGATTACCCACAATATGCGTGATGCCATCAAACACGGCAACCGTCTTGTTATGCTGGATGCAGGCAGGGTTATCCTTGATATAAGAGGGGAAGAAAAACAGAACCTTACAGTTGACCAGCTGCTTAAAAAGTTTGAACACCTGGGTGGCGAAAGCACACTCAGCGATAGAATGCTTTTGGGCTGATGATTTAATCGTCCTTTTATGATATGTAGAATACAAAACCGACACGGGGATAGCCTCGTGTCGGTTTTGTATAAGTTGTAAAATTTTTTTGGTTTATATACTTGTTCACATTTATATGGTATATTTATGATATGAAAAAAGTTTACAGCAAAGGAGGGCGGATATGAAAAGATTAATTCCTTTATTTTTAATATGTATGCTGCTGCTTACAGGCTGTGGTGACAACCGCAAAATACTGTCGGGTTGGATTACAGGATATATGGAAACAGATGCATCACAGCACCCCGTTATCCTTATAAAAGCTGATAACGGTAAAGAATTTGGTGTGGTTACAGATGATAACACCATTGTGTTCTCTTGGCTGGAAAACAGCGACGAAGCACTTGAAAAGCTGAAAAACGGCACAGCGGAAGATATGGAGATACTTGTAAGTTACAAAGGACGTATCCGCAATTTCAAAACCAATGAAGGCAGCGTAAAAGCGGTAAATGCACATACGGTTTCCATATATTCACTGCTCAGAAAAGAGGCCAAAACCCTTGCTGACGGCACAGTGCTGGATATGCTGGAAACTGACACCGGCATAACCTATCAGCTGCCCGACGGTACGGAGATTCTGCGTGTAAGCAGACCAAACGGCCCTGACAATGTGTATGTGGCTAACAGAGAAAGTTTTGACTCTTTCAGTGAAGCAGCAAAGCAGAAAGTGTTGGATTATTATGATAACCGTGGCCTGCTTTACGACGAAGAAGCAACGCTTGAACAGGCTTATGCCCGTTACACTGAGTACGGTGAAGAATTCAGCACCTACAGGCTGGAGCAGTGTGTTTCTCCTGCGGCAAGCAACGACAGTATAATGAGTTTTCTTACCAGTGTGACCATCCCGCTGGAAAACGGGCAGTCGGGTCACGAAATCCGTCTTGGGGAAATCTTTGATAAAAAGACGGGAGAGCATATAAATGGCTATGATATTTTCAGCTGCGATGCGGAAAAGGCGGCGGATATAATTGTAGAAGCTGCTTTTGGCTATGGCGCTACCCATTACAGTGAAAGCGTGAATGGTGATGAAAGGCTGAAGGATGAGCTTAAGGCTGCGTTGAAACCTGAATATATCATCCTGTGGAATGAAAATCTTGAAGTTGCTTTTCCTGCAGGCACCCTCGAAAGCTTTGAACATTGCTACCTTGTGGGAATTGAATATACAGAAGAAATAAAAGCCATTATGCACCCCTGGGCAATCCCGGATACTGCATGGTAGTATATAAAAAACAAAGTACCTTGTGCAATTGCACAAGGTACTTTTAGTGTACGGAAGTTTTTGTGTGTTGCTGTGATTTAAATTGCTACGCCAAGCATATTCATCACAATGCCGCTTACAGCACCTACAATGAACACAATGCCCATAATTTTAAAGTTCTGTCTGCTGTGCGGATTAACACGGAACAGCACAATCCATGCTATGCCGCTGCCTGTAAGCAGACCTGCCATAGCGGTGCCAAGGGGTATTGTGCCGCTGAGGTAAAGCTGGGTTATTGCCACGCTGGAAGCACAGTTTGGTATCATGCCGACAACACAGCTTACAACAGGTGCCCAGATGCCGGCTTTGGAAACAACTTCTTCTATGATTTCCAGACCTGCAAGGTCGATTACAAGGTTTAAAAGGAAGGTAACCACAAAGATTACCAGATATATTTTAACTGTGTGCTTTAAAGCACTCATTACAGGGCTTTCGTTGCCGCAGTGGCAATCTTCTTCTATGCAGAAATCACTGATGTATTCGTGATGTTCGTGGTGCTCGCTGTGATGATGTACGCCCTCAAGGTTGTGGTGGTGATGGTGATGTTCGCCGTGGTCGTGGTTGTGTTTATGGTGCAGCTGCTGGTATTTAATACGCATTCTGTGCACAAATTCCACTCCGAAACCTGCTGTGATACCGATTGCAGCTTTAAGTGCAACAATTTTAAAGATTCTCCACGGGTTTGTGTTGCTGGAAAGCATAACTGCAAGCATCTCGTCGCTGGTGGAAAGATAAACCGCCACAATTGTGCCTATGCTTATCACTCTGCCTGCAAAAAGGTTGGTTGCCATAACGGAAAAACCGCATTGTGGAAATGCACCGATAATACCGCCCAGCAGCGGACCTTTGCCGCCTGCTTTTCTGATTATTTCAACGCTTCTGTCGCTCATGGAGTGTTCCATATACTCCAGCACAACAAAAACGATGAACAGAAATGGAATCAGTGACCATGTGTCTATAAATGTGTGGGAAAAGATGTGCTCAAAAAGATGTTCTGCAACTTCGTGTCCGTGTTCGTGTACGTGCATCTGTTCTCCTTGTGTATTGATATATGTAAAGATGTAAATTGCTGTTGTACGCAGGCCGAGTACTCAAAGGGATATACAGCCTGCTGTGGTTAGCCATAGCTGACCAAGTTTAAATTTTACCACAAAAATTTTTGCGGGTAAATTGGTATTTTATATAAACTTGAAAACTGTTGAATTCAATTTATTGATTAACTGTTCAAAATGTCGTATACTTTTTACAGACTAAAGTACATTTTTTGACTTTGAAACAAAAAGGAAGATACTATGAGCGAATATATTGTTATTACAGGTGCAAGGGAAAACAACCTTAAAAATATCAACGTAAAAATTCCCAAAAAACAGATTACTGTTTTTACAGGGGTTTCGGGCAGCGGCAAAAGCTCCATCTGTCTTGATACCATCGCAGCGGAAAGCCGCCGGGAACTCAACGAAACTTTCCCTGTATATGTACAGCACCATCTGCCAAAATACGGCAGACCAAATGTGGAAAAGATTGAAAATCTGCCTGTTACCATAGTTATTGACCAGAAAAAACCATCGGGCAACAGCCGTTCCACCGTGGGTACATACACAGATATTTACACCTTGCTGCGTCTGCTGTTCAGCCGCGTGGGCAAACCTTTTATCGGCTATTCAGACGTGTTCAGCTTTAATCATCCGTCGGGCAGCTGCCCACGCTGTGACGGTCTGGGCATGGTTACCGACCTTGATATCCACAAGCTGGTGGACTTTGACAAATGTCTCAATGACGAGGGTGTTATCAACTATCCTGCCTTTACAACAGGTGCGTGGAGATGGAAACGCTATGCATACAGCGGCCTGTTTGACCTTGATAAAAAGATAAAGGACTACAGCGAGGAAGAACTGCAGATGTTCCTTTATTCGCCGCAGATACGTCTTAAAAACCCTCCTGCAAACTGGCCTAAATCCGCTAAATTTGAGGGTATATACCCACGTATGTACCGCAGCATTATCAACAGCAAAGAGGGCGAAATGCACAAAAAACATCTGGAAAAGATGGTTTCCACCTTTACCTGTCCCGAATGTCACGGTCAGCGTGTAAACGACAAGGTGCGTTCCTGCCTTATCAACGGCAAAAGCATTGCAGACGTATGTGATATGCCTATTGAGGATGCAATCGGCTTTGTAAAATCCATCCAGGACCCATTGGCGAGGGACCTTAAAATCGAGTTGTCCAAACGCCTGCAGGCACTTGTGGATATCGGCCTTTCCTATCTTACACTCAGCCGCGGTACAGATACCCTTTCCGGCGGTGAGGCACAGCGTATCAAGATTGCAAAATACATAAACAGTGCTCTGACAGATATGCTTTATGTGCTGGACGAGCCAAGTGTAGGCCTGCACCCAAAGGATATCGACAGAATGAAGCTGTCCCTTGAAAAGCTTAAAAATCACGGCAATACTGTGCTGATTGTTGAACATCACCGTGAGATTATCAAACTTGCCGACAACATTGTTGATATGGGGCCTAAAGCGGGTCAGTTCGGCGGCGAAATTATGTTTGAGGGCAACTATGACGGTCTTTTGAAATCGGATACAATTACGGCAAAAATGCTCTCCAGCGTTACACCGCTTAAAAAGGAATACCGCAAGCCGACAAGCTGGTTCAAAGTGGAAAATGCAACTCTGCACAACCTTAAAAATGTAGATGTGGAGCTGCCTATGGGAACAATCTGCGTAATTGCAGGCGTTGCAGGCAGCGGCAAATCCAGCCTTATGGAGCATTTCCAGAACGTTTATCCCGAAACTGTTATATCCATAAAACAGAAAAACATTGGCATAAACCTGCGTTCCACTCCGGCAACATATCTTGAAATATGGGACGATATCCGAAATCTCTTTGCCAAGGCAAACAAAGTTTCAAACGCATATTTCAGCTTTAACTCTGTTGGCGGCTGCCCTGTATGCGGCGGCAAGGGCGTGATTGTAAGTGAAATGGCATTTATGGATGCTATCGAGACAAAATGCGAGGCCTGCGGCGGCCTGCGTTTTTCACAGGAGGCACTGTCCTATCTTTACAAAGGTAAAAATATCGGTGAGGTTATGGATTTGTCTGTTTCGCAGGCTATTGAGTTTTTTGAGGGACAGCCGTTTGTGGAAAAACTGGAAAGTCTTAAAAAGGTTGGCTTGGGATACATCCATCTCAACCAGTCCATGACAACCCTTTCGGGCGGCGAGCTGCAGCGTGTAAAGCTGGCGGACAAGCTTAAGGAAAAGGGACAGGTGTTTATACTTGACGAGCCAACAGACGGTCTTCACCTTGATGATATCAAACGCCTGAAGGCGGTATTCAACGATATGGCAGACAAGGGCAACACACTTTTTATCATCGAGCACAGCCTTGATGTTATGAAGGATGCTGACTATATCATTGAAATGGGACCGGAGGGTGGTCTCAAAGGCGGTCAGGTGCTGTTCAGCGGCACACCGCAGGAAATACTTTCCAGCGAAAAATCCGTTACAAGAAAATATATCGAGGAAAGTCTTGGATAAATTAAAATATAAAAGATAAACAGAAAAATGGCAGATATATTTTATCTGCCATTTTTGATGTTGAAAAACGTAAAACTGTACCGACGTTGCGTAAGTGCAATTTTTGTTTTGTGCAAAGTTACAAATTATGCTCCGAAAATCAGTAAGTTTTTTAATTATAACCAAACTTTTTCGCCGCTCGTTGACAGTTGTCTTTGGTGGGAGTATAATATGGGCAACATTTAAAAGCGATGATAAAGAACCAGTAAAAAGCAATCGCAGGCAGACAGAGAGTCCTTGGTTGGTGGAAAAGGATGTGCACGCGGCTTTTGAATACATCTTTTAGCTGACGGGTGAAGGATTATCTGTGTAGCCTGTTCCGGTAGCAACCGTTATATTGCAGAGTATTCGCATTCTGCCGATACTCATAAAGGTCAGCACCGTGAGATGCTGATAAATAGAGGTGGTAACACGGGATTTCTCGTCCTCTGATTAAAAAAATCAGAGGGCGTTTTTATTTGCTCTCTGAAATCAGAAAAAGGAGACAAAATTATGAAAAAACTCATAGCACTTTTACTCACATTGGCAATGGCTATTTCAATGGTTGCCTGCGGCGGCAGCGAACCTGCACCAAGCGAAGGCGGCGATGCAGCATCAGAACCCCTTAAAGTAGGTATTCTTCAGCTTATAGAGCACAATGCTCTTGACTCTGCAAGAGAAGGCTTTGTACAGGCTCTGGCAGACAATGGCCTTACAGATGGCGATACAATCGTTCTTGACTACCAGAATGCACAGGGGGACCCATCCAACCTTTCCACAATGAGCCAGCGTTTTGTGAATAACAACAGCGACCTTGTGCTTACAATTGCAACAGGCGCTGCACAGTCAATGGCAAGCAATACAACAGAAATCCCAATACTCTTTACAGCAGTTACAGACCCTGTTGACGCAGGTCTTGTAGCTTCCAATGAAGCACCTGGAGGCAATGTAAGCGGTACAAATGATATGAGCCCTATTGCACAGCAGATTGACCTTATGCTTCAGCTTAAACCGGAAACAAAGACAGTTGGTCTTCTCTACAACTCCAGCGAAGACAACTCCATCCTTCAGATAGATATAGTTAAAGGCGTTCTTGAAGAAAAAGGCATCGCATGGGTTGAACAGACAGTTACAAACTCCTCCGACGTTCAGCAGGCAGCACAGAGCGTTGTTCCAAAGGTTGATGCTGTTTACCTGCCAACAGATAACGTTATTGCATCTGCAATGCCAATTGTTGCACAGGTTGCAAACGATGCCAAAGTTCCTGTAATCTGCGGCGAAGAAAATATGGTTCTCAGCGGCGGTCTTGCAACACTTGGCCTTAACTACTACAACCTTGGTTACCAGACAGGCGAGATGGCAATCCGCATTCTTGTTGAAGGCGCAGATATCTCTGCAATGCCTGTAGAAAGCCAGACAGATTTCAACTACGTTATCAATGGCGAAACAGCGGCTGCAATCGGTATTGAAATCCCTGCAGAACTCAGCGAATTTGTACAGTGACAAATTACTCATACAGATAAATAAAACTACTCCTTAAATACAAAAACCGTACGGATTTCCGTACGGTTTTTGTATTGTTATAAGCAAATAATCGTGTTTAATGATGGCTCAATAAGGGACAGTTCTGTGTCAGATATACAGCTCGCCCCAGCGGCCGACAGTTATAAAATCAATTTTTTTATACAGCTCTGCAACCTCATCGTACCCGCTGATAAGGCAAGGTGTTTTGCCTTTTTTAAGTATCTCTTTTACAAGAAAGTTTGTTATATAGCTGCCAAGGCCTTTAAGGCGGTATTCGGGGATAACAGCCACGGCGGCAATTGCTGCGTGGGAGTCGTCCTGACTTATTATACTGCCTGTGCCGACAGGCTTTCCGTCTCTTTCCAGCTGATAAACCTCGGTGCGGCCTGTTTTTATGCAGCTTTCAAGATGACTTGCCCACGGCTCGTATTTAAGATGTGTACGGTAGTATTCATGGCTTTGCTGCAGTACGCTGTACACATCCTGCAGGTCTGCAGGTTTTATATCATCAAAGTCTCCGTCAACACTGCCGCCGTTATATACCATATAATAGCTGCTTTCGGTAAAGCCGCCAAGCAATGCGTGCAGTTTTTCGCACAGATCCCAGTCGCTGTCAATTTCGTGTATTTCAAATTCTTTTGTAAGAGAAATAATGTCTTCTGTGCCAATCATGTTCTCCTTTATAACTGTCAGCAC
The DNA here is from genome assembly GCA_017435045.1 of Oscillospiraceae bacterium. Classification (GTDB taxonomy): domain Bacteria; phylum Bacillota; class Clostridia; order Oscillospirales; family Ruminococcaceae; genus RGIG3102. The sequence continues at coordinate 2,654 of JAFSFT010000020.1, read as the reverse complement.
CTGTCCGTTAAGGTGCAGTGCGGCAACATCTCTGTCGTTTTCGGTAATAATCCAGAATTTGTGTACATCGTGTTCTGTACCGTAAGCGGCAAGTGCGGTAAGACTGCGGCTGCCAAAAACGTGTTCTGCACAGTAAAGCTGTTCAAAACGATTTATGTTTGTGTTGTCAACTTTAATAATCATATCTGCAAAATCCTTATTATTATGTATTTTATTATATATATTACATTTTGATTGGCGGACAGTGAGCCAATCATATAGCAAACTTGTGTAAACTGTCTTTGTCTTACAGAAAAATAATTCTGTATAAATCTTCGTAGAATAATGGGGTATCAGTACATCATTTCCTTGGCTTTGGACAGATGACGGTACATTGTTGCCTGAGAACATCCAAATATTTCGGCGGCATCCTTTACGGCTCCTTTTATGAGAAATACGCCCTTGCTGTCCAGTTCCAGAATAAGCTGCAGCTTGTCCTTTACCGACAGATTTTCTGGGTTCAGGCCACGTTCCCGAAGTTCAGCAGTTATAATGTCATGGGCACTGCCGTCAGGAGCGTTTTTCAGGCGGTGGGGCTGTGGAGTAATCTTCAGCGGCACCTTGGTTTCGTCAAAACGGAAGTTGGTGTCTACCAGTGCGTCAGGGTGGCACAGATTAAACACCTTCTGGCTCAGCTCGCGGTAGCGGCTGTCGTCAAAGTTTATGCATAAGGCTCCTATCAGATAACCTGCTTCGTTTTTGATGAACATTGTGGAAGAACACAGGATTCTGCCGTTAGGCGACATGCCGTACTGGTGCAGAATAAAATCACTGTGCTCATATTCATGTGTTTCGATAATATGCATCAGTTTGTCGCTGGCAACATGGCCTATACTGCGCCCGCTTATATGTCCGTTGGCAATGGCAACAAGTGCACCGTCACGGTCGGAGATATCGTGCAGGGCAACTTCGTAGTCAGGGCCCAGAACGCGGCCTATAAACTCGGCTACCTTGGTAAAATAATGAAGTTGGCTGTCGGTCATTATATTTTGCTCCTTTAGGGGTTACAATTTTGTAATAATGTTTAAATATACGTTGTATGTGTCTGTGGTGCTGAATATATGTAGAATTTATGAAAAAATATTCACAAAATGATTGTGACGGTTTCCTGATGAATATATTATATCATACATTAATAAAAAATTATTAAAATATGAGAATTTTTTATCCCACATTTTGCACAAAAAATATATAAAAATTATATAAAAAATGGAAAAATTATTCATTTTGCACAACAAAAAGTTGAAACTTTCTCATTTGCGTGATAAAATAAGCACGATAGAGACAAGCATATGCCTGTCCCGATAAAATCGTTTATTAAAATTTAAATAGGTACTGACCGCTAGGCATCGATGCCGACCGGGGTATCTCCAAACTAGGAGGTTTTACCAATGAAAAAGTATCCACTTAAAGCAGCTACACCACATTCTTACACATACGCTGTACGTCAGCTTCCAAACGTTACAGTTGAACAGCGTGAACGCGCTCTCAACGCAACACACTGGAACGAATTTGCATTCCCAGCAGGTATGCTTACAGTTGACATGCTCTCCGACTCCGGTACAACAGCTATGACAGACCTTCAGTGGTCCGCTCTTATGCTCGGTGACGAAGCATACGGCCGTAACAATGGTTACTATGTACTGCTTGACGCATTCCGTGATATCTTTGAACGCGGCGGCGAAAAGAACTGGAAAAATGCTATCGACCTTATCCGTACAGGCTGCAAAGATGTAGATAAACTTATGGACGAACTCTACCTCTGCGAATACGAAGGCGGCCTCTTCAACGGCGGTGCAGCACAGATGGAAAGACCAAACGCATTCATCATCCAGCAGGGTCGTGCAGCTGAATCCGTTCTTATGGAAATCGTTAAGAAAATCCTTGCAGAACGTCACCCAGGCAAAGTGTTCACAATTCCTTCCAACGGTCACTTCGACACAACAGAAGGTAACATCAAACAGATGGGCTCCATCCCAAGAAACCTTTACAACAAAGAACTCCTTTACGAAGTTCCAGAAGGCGGCAAATACGAAAAGAACCCATTTAAAGGCAACATGGACCTTGAAAAACTCGAACAGCTTATCCAGGGCGTAGGTCCAGAAAACGTTCCACTCGTATTCTCCTGTATCACAAACAACCCAGTATGTGGCCAGGCTGTTTCTATGGCTAACATCAAAGCTACATCTGAAATTGCTCACAAATACAACATTCCATACGTTCTTGATACAGCTCGTTGGGCAGAAAACGCATACTTCATCAAAATGAACGAAGACGGTTATGCAGATAAAGACATCGGCGAAATCGCAACAGAAATGTTCAGCTACTGTGACGCATTCACAATGTCCGCTAAGAAAGACGGTCATGCAAACATGGGTGGTATGCTCGCATTCAGAGACAAAGGTCTCTTCTGGAAAAACTTCTCCGACTTTGACGAAGAAGGCAACGTAGTAATGGACGTTGGTGTTAGACTTAAAGTTAAACAGATCTCCTGCTACGGTAACGACTCTTACGGCGGTATGTCCGGTCGTGATATGATGGCTCTTGCAGTTGGTCTTAAAGAATCCTGCAACTTCAACTACCTCGACGAACGTATTGCACAGTGTAACTACCTT
>JAFSFT010000019.1 GCA_017435045.1 Oscillospiraceae bacterium | reverse complement strand
TTTACTACGTATAGATTTCACCAAAAGGAACCGACACTATACGGAGTGAATCATGTGTAACTATCTGTTCTGCACTATTCATAAAGCACCTCTTACACAAGGGAGGCTTTGGTGCGGTGTGTAACTGTTAGACAAATTCAAATTTTCCTAACAGTCTATAATATACCACAAAATTTTATCCCATACAACAAAAGGCACGGACGAAGCCTTGCCTATATTTTTTTACTTTTTATCTTTATTCTGACCGAATTTGTATTCTGTGCCGTTTAAAAGACGTTTGATGTTTGTGCGGTGAGACCATATAATCGCAGACGGAAAAACCACTGCCGCAATAAGGTTTGGCACCGACACTGTCTGTGTAAGATACACCTGACAGAGTGTCCATATAATATATGTGGGCGGTGCAATGATGCTGCCGAGAGATACAATCTTTGTGGAGAAAACAATCACAAAGAAGATGGACAGTGCAATAAGCAGAGTGATTGGTGTAACCGCAATCATGGAACCTGCAATAACGCTTACACCCTTGCCGCCTTTAAAGCCAAAGTACAACGGGAACATATGTCCGAGAAATGCACCGAGAACTGCAATGTAAAGACCTATTTCCATCGTAAGCTGGTTGGAATAGTAAATCTCTGTGCCAAACATTGTAAACGCATAGCGTTCCATAAGGATAACAGGTTCATTCATAAACAGCAGCCTTGCGATGATAACCGCAAATGTACCTTTGAGTACGTCACCTGTAATGGTGATGGCCGCTGCCTTTTTACCGAATGTACGCAGCACATTTGTCATACCTGCATTGCCGCTGCCGAATGTGCGGATATCCTTTTTGTAAAGGCCCTTGCTCACGATAATGGAGAAGGACAGAGAACCGAGAAGATACGCTTCAATGGCAATGATAACCCATTTGATATAAAACGGCATCAGCTGTCACCTCTTTCACGGATAATGAACTTGATTGGTGTGCCTTCAAGACCGAACACCTCTCTTATCTGGTTTTCCAGATATCTCTGATAGGAGAAGTGGAACAGTTCACGCTTGTTGCAGAACGCAACAAAGGTTGGCGGTCTTGTGGAAATCTGTGTCATATAGTAAATCTTAAGACGTTTACCCTTGTCACTTGGCGGCTGAACACGCTGTGTTGCACGTGCGAGGATATCGTTGAGGACACCTGTTGTTGTGCGGAAGGAGTTCTGGTTGTCCACAAATTTGATAAGCTCAAAAAGCTTGTCAATTCTCTGGCCTGTCTTTGCAGAGATAAAGATGATTGGTGCATAGCTCATAAAGCTGAAATCTTCCATAAGCTTTTTGCGCATAACATCCATTGTCTTGTCGTCTTTTTCAACAGCGTCCCATTTGTTAACAGCAATGATACAAGCCTTGCCCTGTTCGTGTGCAAAGCCTGCCACCTTGGAGTCCTGCTCTGTAAAGCCAACTGTGCCGTCAATCATAATAACACATACATTGCTGCGTTCTACCGCTGCAAGTGCACGCACAACAGAGAATCGTTCAACACCGTCTTCAACGTTGCCGCGTTTACGCATACCCGCTGTGTCTGTAAACACAAATTTACCGTGTTTGTTTTCCACAAAGCTGTCTACAGCATCGCGTGTTGTGCCGCTTTCGTCACGGACAATCATTCTTTCTTCGCCGATGATGTGGTTTACAAGGCTGGATTTACCAACATTTGGTCTGCCGATAACAGCAACCTTGATTCTGTCATCTTCTTCATCTTCCTCTGTTTCTTCATACTGGATATACTTGAAGCATTCATCAAGGATATCGCCTGTGCCGTGACCATGCACGGAAGAAACCGGGAACGGGTCGCCAAGACCAAGTGAATAGAACTCGTAGATATCGTCAGATACCTTACCTACATTGTCGCATTTGTTTACAACAAGAACCACAGGCTTGCCGCTCTTCATAAGCATCGTGGCAACCTCGTAGTCATTTGCTGTAACGCCGGAGCGGATATCTGTAACAAACAGGATAACCTGTGCTGTATCGATAGCAATCTGTGCCTGCTGTCTGATGTGTTTGAAAACGCTTTCGTTGTCGCGTGGTTCGATACCGCCTGTATCAACCAGCAAAAATTCTTTGTCAAGCCAAGTGCCTTCAGCATAGATACGGTCGCGTGTTACGCCCGGTGTATCCTCTACAATGCTGATGCGCTGACCGATAATCTTATTGAAAAGTGTGGACTTGCCAACGTTTGGTCTGCCCACGATTGCAATAATCGGTTTTGCCATACTTTACACCTCTTTCAAAATTCCCGACAGCAGGTCGTAGCCGTCGCATGAGTAAAATTCTGCATTTGTGCCAAGAGCTTCTTCAAGCTGAGGCACTGTCATATCATCAAGGAAGATGTCTGCATTGTCGCTGAGCACATCGTTGCACAGACAAAGCCTGTCTGTTTTAAGATTGCCCGCAAGCTGTTTTACAAGGTCTGTACCTGTCAGGAGACCTGTAACCGAAACATTTCCTCCGAAGAATTCATTTTTGATTTTATGAATATATATTTTAACCTTGTCTCCGTATTTTTCCATGGCCATATCTGCCATTGTGCAGAGAACAGGATAAAAACTTTCGCCCGTTGCAATATCCACCGCAACATCCTCTTTAGCATCAGCGTGATAGTCCATATCATCCATGAAGTTGTCAATAAAAGTTCTCACCATGCCAACGCCGTTTTCTATCTGCGGAAAATCCTCGTAGTATTCAGCCTGAGGAATATCCATGCCTGCATTGAGATAGAATTCGTCAGAAAGATAAACAAGCCTTGTTCCGTTTTCCCTGTAAAACTGCTCTGTTTCCTCTTTAACCAGCTTGATAACCGCTTTGCAGTCTTCACCGCTGAAAGATTCTGCCTTTTCCAGTCCGTCACGGTAGCGTGTAAGGCCAATCGGCACAATGGATGCCGACTGTACAGCAGGATAAAGTGTCTGCAGGTCTCGGATAGAACGTCTCAGTTCGTCTCCGTCATTTACATTCTTGCACAGAACAATCTGGCAGTTCATCTTTATATCCGCATCGGCAAACTCTCTCATACGCTCCATAACGTTTGTTGCGTTAGGGTTTTTCATCATTTTAACCCTTAATTCAGGGTTTGTTGTATGCACAGAAATATTGATTGGAGATATACGCACCTTTTTGATGCGGTCAACCTCTTTCTGTGTAAGGTTTGTCATAGTAATATAGTTGCCGAACAAAAAGGACAGTCTTTCGTCATCATCTTTAAAATACAGCGACTGTCTCATGCCCTTTGGAAGCTGGTCGATAAAGCAGAACAGACATTTGTTTTTACAATGGTGGTGCTTATCAATAAGGTAGGTTTCAAACTCCAGACCCAGCGGCTCGTATTCGTCCTTGCCCGAGATTTTAACAGTCTTTTCCGCACCGTCAGCGGTAAGCAGAACAATATCCAGGTTTTCACCTGTCTGATAAAACTGTAAATCCAGCATATCGTTTATATCTTCACCGTTGATTTTTGTCAGAGTATCTCCTGCTGCAATGCCGTATTTTTCGGCAACAGAACCCTTTGACACATCCTTTATCAGTACAGCCATCTGAACCTCCCTTTTTGTAACACATATTTTGTCAATTTAATATTTTACCATATATTTTCAATTAATTCTATAAAAAAACTGTTAATTAATTTTTTCACATATATTTTTTACAAAATAAAAAAGAGCAGAACAACGTTCCGCCCTTTCAATCTGTTAAAATATCAAGCCGTTAAAGGATTAAGCTTCTTTTTTGATAACAGCTTTGCCTTTGTAGTAACCACAGCTTTTGCAAACTTTATGTGGAAGTGTTAATTCACCACACTGTGCACATTTAACAAAAGATGGTGCAGTCAATTTCCAAACATTGGAACGTCTTTTGTCTCTTCTAGCTTTTGAAACTTTTCTCTTTGGTACTGCCATGCTTTAGCACCTCCTCTAATTATCATCGTCTTGTAATAATTGTTTTAATACTAATAACCTTGGGTCAATCTGTTTATCTTCGCAGCCGCAGTTTTCCTCTTTAGGTCTGCCGCAATACTGGCACAGTCCCTGACAATCTTCGCTGCACACAAGTGCATTTGGAATTTCAAGGGACAGTTCCTGATAAACAAGTTGTTTTACGTCAAGTGTGTTGTCACTGCTTACAGGAATTTCGGGATCCGGTTGTGTGAGGATGTCCGGTGTTATAACGAAATCCTGAGAGAAGTTGAATTCTCTGCTAAACAGCTTTAAACATCTTGCGCAGCTGCACACAGCAGTTGCCTTTACGTTGAGCTTTATAAATGTTTCGCCATTACCTTTGCGCAGGTTAAGTTCGGCCTTAACCGGCTGGCTGAAGGTTGCGTCACAGCTTATATCTTCGTTGCTGAAATCAAATTCCAGCGCCAGCTGTTTATCTTTTTCTTCCCCTTGGAAGACTTTGCTGAGATTAACTAACATAAAGCACCTCTTTAGGTCACTTAAATATTATATAGACCTTTGACAAGTTTGTCAAGGAAAAAATGTCTATATTTCAAGACTTTTTTATTTATATTTAAGGACATTTTACACATAAATCAGTGCAGCAGACTTTTAAAGGGTCCGCTGCACATTATCTGCTATGATATGTATTCCGTATTACAGGTATTTTTTAAGACCTTCTGGAAGTTCTTCTGCATCACAGGAAACTGTAAATACAACAGTTTTGTCTTCTGTGAGTGGGAGAATTTTTTCTACGAGTTCTTCAAAGTCTTCCATATCGTGTTCGAGAACCTTGAGAATGCCGTCTACATAAATCTGTTCGATATCGTAGTTGCTTGCGCATACGCCTGCAAAGAAGCCGTAGAAGCGTTTGCAGCCTTTGATTTTGTATTCATCAACGTCGATAAGACGAACGCTTGTAGGAATGTTGTGTGTAAGCTGCATGCCTTTTTCGATGCATACGATGTTGCCTTTTACTTCTGGGAGGTTAGCATTGATCATGTCAACCATCACTTTTGTTTTACCGGTACCTTTATTACCAACAATTAATTTAATCATAATTGGAATCCTCCTATATTTAACGCTTTAAGCGCTTATTCACCTAATTTTTTGAGAAGTTCTTCTCTGTGTTCTTCGTAACCAGGTTTGCCGAGAAGTGCAAACATGTTTACCTTGTAATCTTCAACGCCAGGCTGGTTGAATGGGTTTACGCCCATCATGTAGCCGCTGATAGCACAGGCTTTTTCGAAGAAGTAGATTATGTAGCCAAGGTTTTCTTCGTCCATTGCGTCTGCTTCCAGCACAATGTTTGGAACACCGCCGCTTACATGTGCAAGGATTGTACCCTGCATTGCTTTTTTGTTGATTTCGCTCATTGGCTGGTCTGCAAGGAAGTTGAGACCGTCAAAGTTGTTTTCGTCAGCTTTTACAAAGTAGTCTTCGCCTGCATTTTTAAAGGAAACAACTGTTTCAAACAGGTTGCGGCTGCCGTCCTGAATAAACTGACCCATTGAGTGAAGGTCTGTGGAGAAGATAACGCTTGCAGGGAAAATACCCTTCTGGTCCTTGCCTTCGCTTTCGCCGTAAAGCTGTTTGTACCATTCGTTCATCATCTGCCAGTTTGGCTCGTAGCTTGCAACAATTTCAATTGCCTTGCCCTTGCGGTAAAGGATATTTCTTGCTGCTGCATATTTGTAACAGTCATTGTCAGGCTGTGCAAAGTCTGTACATGCCTGCTGTGCACCCAGCATAAGCTTGTCGATATCGTAGCCTGCTGCTGCAATCGGAAGAAGACCTACTGCTGTAAGTACAGAGAAACGGCCGCCAACATCATCAGGAATAACGAATGTTTCGTAGCCTTCTGCTGTGGAAAGGTTTTTAAGTGTGCCTCTTGCCTTGTCTGTTGTGGCATAGATGCGTTCCTTTGCGCCTTCCTTGCCGTATTTTTCTTCCATCAGTTCCTTGAACACGCGGAAAGCAATTGCACTTTCTGTTGTTGTGCCGGATTTGGAAATAACGTTAACAGACATTTCCTTGTCTTTGCACAGTGCAAGAATCTGGTTGAGGTAAGCACCTGAAATGTTGTTGCCTACAAAGTAGATTTTAAGCTTGTTGGAGTCAAGGTTGTTGTAGAATGGAGAACCGAGAAATTCGATTGCTGCTCTTGCACCAAGGTAGGAACCGCCGATGCCGATTACAACAAGAACTTCGCTGTCGTTTCTGATTTTTTCTGCAGCTTTTTTGATTCTTGCAAACTCTTCTTTATCGTAATCAAAAGGAAGATTGAGCCAGCCCAAAAAATCGTTACCTGCACCGGATTTCTGGTGAAGGATATCGTGGCACAACTCAACCTCTTTGCTTACGTAATCAAATTCTTCCGGCTTTACAAAGCCGTTCAAATATTTGCCCTGAAATTTTACAGCCATAATTTTTTACCTCTGTAATATCAAATGTAAGATTGAATTGATAAATAATTATTCTTTTATTTATATAGTATACAATATCGCCAAAAAACTGTCAACAATAAAAGGGGTATTTTGGCAATAGGCACATTGGCTAAAAGCTTCCTGTTTTCTGCTGTTTGCCGCCCATATCCGCCGCTGTTCTGAAAATAATTTCCAATGCCTTTTTAAAATCCACCTTTTCCAGATTTTCCCGCAGGATTATATCATATTCCTTAATTTTCTGCCCTGCGGAATACAGGCCTACGCTGCCTATTATGGTTCCTTCTGACATAGGTGCGTCCACATATTCGGGCAGGGTTATACGGCTTTCCAGCTCCTTTGCCTGCCCCTTGAGAAACAGCAGATGTCCGGGCAATGTGTAGGAAATCTGTGCTTTTTTCTGCACGCCGTAACGCACTTCTATATATTCAGGGCAGTTTTCCAGTTGTGGAAAAGGCTTGCTTTCAAAATTGGAAAATCCGAAATCCAGCAGTTTTTTTGCAGCATCAAACCGCTCAGTGCCTGTGGCAGAGCCCAGCACCACAGCGATAAGGGACAAATCCTGCCGCTTTGCCGTTGCAGATATACACACCCCTGCCTTGCCTGTTGTGCCCGTTTTAAGCCCCGTTGTGCCGCTGTAGCTGTGCAGCATTTTATTGGTGTTTACCAGCTGTGTCTGCCCGTTCCGCAGATAGTCCATCCATATGGTTGTGTAGTCAAAAACCTTTTCGTGCTTCATAAGTTCACGGCTCATAAGTGCCACATCCCGTGCAGAGGAAAGATGGCCTTCGGCATCCAGTCCGCAGGCGTTGACAAAATGGGTGTTCTCCATTCCCAGCTGCTGTGCCCTCTTGTTCATCATATCGCAGAAAACTGCCTCGCTGCCGCCCACATATTCTGCCAGTGCCACCGCCGCATCGTTTGCAGAAGACACCGCCACCGCCTTTAACAGCTCATCCACTGTGAATATCTCCCCCGGCTCCAGCCATATCTGACTGCCGCCCATAGAGTAAGCGTGTGCGGTTATGGGCACTGTGTCAGAAAGGGAAATTCTGCCTGCATCAATTGCTTCAAAAACCAGCAGCATTGTCATTACCTTTGTTATGGAAGCTATGGGCAGAGGTGCATCTGCATTTTTGGCATACAGTATCTGCCCTGTTCCCTCGTCCATAAGCAGGGCAGCCTTGCAGGGTACATCAAAATCCTTTTCATCTGCAGCTTTGTCCACAAAGCTGTCGGTATTTACAATTGCCGCTGCCGCCACCGCTTCAGTACGGGCAAAAAATTCGCCGCTTATCTCCTCCCCGTCCGACCAGACAGGCACAGCCTCCTGCCACAGTATGTCATTGCTGACTGTACCTGTGTCCGCAGCACTGCCGTCATTTTGCTCTGCCGCAAGGACCGGTATCCCCGCCGCAAGCAGCATACACACCGAAAGTAATACGCTTATCCATTTTTTCATAATTACCACCTTGATTTATTATCGTTTTTAAGATATATTTATGTGGTTTGTTCTCCAAATATTAACTGTTTGGATTATGTTGAGATTTATCTGTAGTTATGATAAAATATTTAGTTGGAGACAATACAATTATCAGATTAAGGAATAACCGAATGAAAGTTTGTTTTTTCACCCTTGGGTGCAAAGTTAATCAGCAGGAAACTGCTGCCATGATAAATATTTTTTCCCAGCACGGATGGGAAATTGCCGCCGACAAAGAGGTAAGCGATGTTTACATTGTAAACAGCTGCACCGTAACTTTAAGCGGTGACAAAAAGAGCATACAGTGGATACGCCGTGCCAAAAAACAAAATCCCGACGCTGTTGTGGTGCTTTGCGGCTGTATGCCGCAGGCTTTCCCCGACAAGGCAATTGCCGTAAGCGAGGCCGACATTATTATCGGCAGCAAGGGCAAGGGACAGATTTTTGACCTTGTGCAGAAGTTTATGGCAGAAAAACAGCGTATTGTGGATATAAAGCCACACGGTGAAAATGACGCCTTTGAGGAACTTGCCGAGGGTGAGGACACAATGCACACCCGGGCATTTCTAAAAATTCAGGACGGCTGCAACCGCAGCTGTGCCTACTGCATTATCCCCAAAGCAAGAGGACGTGTACGCAGCCGAAGTGTTGAAAGCATTGTGGCACAGGCAAAAAAACTGGCAGATTTAGGACATAAAGAGATTGTTCTGACAGGGGTAAACATCTCCTGCTACGGTCAGGATATCGGCACAAACGTGTGCGATGTGATTGAAGCTGTGGCAGAGATTGAAAACGTTCACCGCATCCGCTTTGGCAGTCTGGAGCTGGACCTTTTTACCGACGATATGCTTGTGAGAATGAGCAGAGTGGAAAAGTTCTGTCCTCATTTTCATCTGTCCTTACAGAGCGGCTGCGACAAAACACTTAAAGCCATGAACCGTCTGTACGATACAAAGCTTTACACCGATATGATGAACAGACTGAGAGAGCTGTTTGTAAAGCCTGTGTTTACCACCGATATAATTGTGGGGTTTCCGGGAGAAACCGAGCAGGATTTTATCGAAAGTGTGGACTTTGTGCAGAAATGTGAATTTTTAAAGGTACACGCCTTTACATTTTCTCCACGCAAGGGCACTGTGGCATACGAAATGGCAGACCAGATACCCAACGATATAAAAAGCGAAAGAAACCGTGTGCTGACCTTTAAGAGCGAGCAGACAAAGAATAAGGTTATGGAAAGCTTTATCGGCTTTGAGGATACCGCACTGCTGGAGCAGCAGCTGCCTGACGGCGACTGGACCGCATACACAAGCAGATATATCCCGGTTATTGTAAAAAATTCCGCACACCTTAACGGCGGCGACATTGTCAATGTCCGTCTGACAGAGATAAACGGTCAGCGTATGACCGCAGAGATTATTTAAGGAGATAAAATGGAACCTAAAAAAGATATTTTTGATAAAATTATGGAGCTTCCGCTTATAAACATCTTCAACCCTTTTTATAAAAAATATAAAGAAGGACTATTGTACCTGTTCTTTGGCGGATGTACATTCTTTATTGCACTTATCAGCTTTTCTGTGGGTGTTTTTACCTTTGGGCTGGAGGAAATCACCTCCAACAATATCTCCTGGGTTATCGCCGTTGCTTTTGCATACATAACCAACAGAACCTGGGTATTTACCGAAAAAAGCCACACCTTCAAAGGCATTGTCAGGGAGATTGTATCCTTTGCCGCAGGCAGACTGCTGACCTTGTTTATGGAAAACGGCATTATCTGGCTGTTTATTGATGTGCTTGGCATCGGAGTAATCCTCACCAAGGTTGTGGGACAGATTGTGGTTATTGTTACCAACTACTTCTTAAGCAAATTTATTATCTTTAAAAAGGATAAATAACCTGTCGGTTTACACCGCACACCTAAAAGTGATAAATTGTCAGACCAAGTGCAGCACTTATAGATAAAAAGTTCAAAAAGGGTCCGGAACTCAAGATTCCGGACCCTTTATTTTTTATATTCACTGCAATGCCTTTACAGTTTTATACCCGCCTGAACAAAGGCTTTGCCTATTTTAATGCTGCTTTCTTCCTTGGAAAAAATCATCTCCGGATGCCACTGAAGCCCCAGCAAAAAGGCTTTTTCAGGGGCATAAACAGCTTCTGCAAGCCCGTCATCGGCTGTGGCACAAACCTTCAAGGATGGGGCAATTTCTGCCGCTGCCTGATGGTGCAGAGTGTTTACCATAAGCTTTTCTGTACCCACAATATCGTACAGCAGTGTGTCTTTTTCCACCGTTACCACGTGGGTGAGAGCGTCTGTCGGTGCAGGCTGCTTGTGGCATACATCACCCGGTTTTTGTGTGGGCAGGTCCTGATAAAGTGTGCCGCCCAGTGCCACATTGAGAAACTGCATACCACGGCAGATACCAAGGATTGGCTTATCAGTTTTAATCACTTCGCTGAACAGGGCAAACTCAAGGCTGTCACGCTGAATGCAGGGCTGTCCGCACTGTTCTATCGGCTGCTGACCGTAGCGTGCTGTGTCAATATCATCGCCGCCTGTAAAAACAAAGCCGTCAAAGCGGTCTGCAATTTCCTTTATGGACTCCCTATCGTCTGCAAAGGACAGCATTACGGGTACACCGCCGCTTTTTATAATAAAATCCATATACCCGGGCAGCATCCAGTAGCTGTTTTTCTCCTTGTCCCATAAAGGCATAAGGGCAATAAGTGGTTTTTTCATATTTTTCTCCGTTGTAAATTGTGTTCCGTCCGCTGACTGAAATTTACAATCCCTCAGCCAACACTGCTGAAAATCCTTTTTTAACAGAGGATATTCCAGCTTTATTCCTTATTTAAGTGTTTCGGCAATAAGTCTTTCTGCGTTTTTGTACGCAATCTTTTCCACATCTGCGGAGTTCATACCCTTTTTGAGCAGAGCATCAAACAGCTTGTCCATATCCAGCGGGCTTGCTATGTCCAGCTTGCCGCCGATGCCGTCAAAGTCTGTACCGATGGCAACAAAGTCGCTGCCGCCAGTATTGTAAAGGTGCATAACGTGACGGACAATATCCTCCAGCTTGCTGTCCTCAATCCATTTTTCTCCGCTTATATCTTCACTTGTAACAAACAGCGGACAGAAGTTAATGCCGCAAACGCCGCCTTTGGTTGCCATTGCTTTTATCATTTCGTCTGTCAGGTTGCGCGGATGAGGTGTAAGGGCACGTGCGCAGGAGTGGGAAGCAACTATTGGTTTTTTGGAAATATCCATAACATCCCAGAAACCGCCGTCAGAAAGATGGGAAACGTCGATGATGATGCCCTTGCCATTCATATATTCAACAGCTTCTTTGCCAAAAGGTTTGAGGCCGCTGTTCATAATTTTACTGTCAGGGCTGTTCGGATAACCAAAGCAGTTTTCATAGTTATGTGTAAGGGATACAAGACGTACACCCATATCGTAGTATCTGTCAAACTTTCCAAAGCTGCCGTTTACACTACGTCCGTCTTCGATTGTTAAAAATGCACTCACTTTACCCTGCTTTGCATTGTTTTCCATATCAACTGCATTTTTTGCCCAGGCAATATCATCAGGGTGCTGTGCAATTGCATTGCAGAGTGTTTCATAAAGGTCGTCTATAAACTCATCATCTGTGCAGTTTGGCTTTATATTGCAAATCCAGTCCTGCGGCGGCATATAGACTGCAAAAAACTGTGCCATTGCTCCCGCTTCTTTAAGACGTTTGATATCCAACATAAACTGCGGGCGGTCATAGATATTTTCATCCCTTGTTTCAAATGCCATACAGAGTGTATCACAGTGTAAATCGATATATTTCATAGTAAAATCTCCTTTAGCAAATATTTTAATATATAATACTCCTTTATACAGACAACTTCAAGAAGAAAATTGTACCCTCACTTTTGCAAAGTTCTGCCGTTTTGGCTGCATCACCCTTTCGTTGACAACACCGCTTTGAATTTATATACTTTAAATAAACAGGCTTTCCCCTTTGCTGCAACAGCCTTGTGCCAATCCGAAAGAGGTGTATTTGTGTGAAAAAAATTATTGCAATTGCTCTTGCTGCACTGATGTGTTTTTCCCTTGCTGCCTGCGGCGGCACTGCGTCTGACAATCATATCTCTGACAGCAAAACCAGTTCTGCAGAACAGGCCGCAGTACCTGCGGATACAGACAGCACCGAAAACGCAGATAATACTGAAGAAAATACCAACCATCCTTCACCAAAGGTGCAGGACATAAGAAATTTTCTTGCCCTTGACACCCCTTATGATGTGGAGGAAGGCACCTATGGCAGCATGGACTTTATGTACTCACTTGAAAGCGGTCAGGATGTGCTGATACAGCAGTTTATGGATATTCTTATAGGTGAAGATTACGGTCTCAGCCTTGTGGATATATATACATACGATTACGAATCTGCCACTTACAAACAGTATTATCTTAAATATTCGGGCAACGGTGAAGACAAGATTCAGAACGAGGACAGCGAATGGGATATAACCATAGGTGTAACGGTACACAAGGATAAGCCCGAAGTTACCGCAGGCATATGCTATAAACTGGGTTTTCATCTTGTGGATGACGGGCACAGAGCAGATTATCTGAAGGTTATAACCACTGCACCAACCCCTGTGCCGACAGTAAAACCTGCAGCAAAACCTGAACAGTCGGACACACAGCAGCCTGCACAGAACACTGCCCCTGCGGTTACTGCTGTGGACAAAAACGCATCATATATCCCCGATTTTACAGCATTTTTAAACCGCCGCCCGTCAGAGGACAAGGACAGATATTACGGCGGTACACGCAAATATTACCAGAAAATTTCTCTTGATACACAGAAGACAGTTGTATCTGAAGTGCTGGCTTTGCTGGACAGTGACAGATATCAGCTGGAGCTGATTGAAAAGGTTGATGCAAACAACCGCATTGAATACAATTACCGCTACACAGGCAATGTGGGCATGGATTCCATACACAGCAAAAACGACGACAGCAGATATTACAATCTGCAGTTTACCGTTTACAACAAAAACAACGACAACGGCACCTACGGCATACACTTCCACTATGCACCACAGTTTGTGGAGGAAAATGTGGGTTACACCGTATCTGCAAATGCAGGCGGAGGTGGAGGCAGCGGCGGAGGCACTGTCGACTTTGAAGGCAACGACCTGCCTGAACACTCCAAGCTGCCATGTCTTACCTGTGACGGCAGCGGTGACTGTGATGACTGCGGCGGCAGCATATATGTTTATGTTGGCGGTACAAGAACCAGGTGCAACGGCTGCAAAGGCACAGGCAACTGCAGAACCTGCGGTGGCAGCGGCACACGCGGATGATATAATCTGCAGCGGCATAAACAGATACATTTGCAAAAAATGAAAGCATCTTATCTCTTGCGGATAAGATGCTTTTTTTTTGCAGTGTATTTCCTGTCCGCAAAACAAAATTTACTGTCTGCTGCATTGCTATATATAAAACAAAAAGCCGACTGTTACCAGTCGGCTTTAGCTACTAATTCAATTATTTGAATTTACGTTTGCGAGCAGCTTCTGCTTTTTTCTTACGTTTTACAGAAGGTTTTTCGTAGTGTTCACGTTTACGAACTTCTGCGAGAACGCCAGATTTTGCACATGAACGCTTAAAGCGACGAAGTGCTGAATCCAAGGATTCATTTTCTTTAACTCTGATTTCGGACATCTATTTTCACTCCCTTACGCTTTTTTGCTGAGATTTGTTTATTGATTTAAACATCACAGATTAATTATACAGATTTGATATGCCGTTGTCAACAATTATTTTTTATTTTACAACGATATTTACCAATTTATTTGGAACACAGATTGTTTTAACAATTGTCTTGCCTTCTGTAGCAGCTTTGATGGCATCATTTGCCATTGCAGCAGCCAGCATATCGTCTTTGGAAAGGTCAAGAGCAAGGTTGATTCTTGCTCTGATTTTGCCGTTTACCTGTACAGGAACTTCCACTGTTGCTTCAACGCATTTTGCTTCGTCAAAAGCCGGCCACTGTGTATGAGCAATCTGGCCGCCAAAGCCCATATTTTCCCAGATTTCTTCTGTGATATGCGGAGCAAACGGGTTAAGCAGTGTAAGCAGTGTTCTGTATTCAGCTTTATTGATAGCCTTTTTAGCACCGATTTCGTTGATAAGTGCCATCATTGCAGCGATAGCTGTGTTGAAACCAAGGTTGTTGATATCTTCTGTAACCTTTTTGATTGTCTTGTTGAAGCTAACTTCAAGGTCTGCAGAGTATTCTTCGCCATCCACAACAATTTCCTGCATATTCCAGATTTTATCAAGGAAGCGTTTGCATCCCTTGATGGAAGACTGGCTCCAAGGAGCAGCTTTTTCAAAGTCGCCCATGAACATTTCGTACATACGCATTGTATCTGCGCCGTATTCGTTTACGATATCGTCAGGATTTACAACGTTGCCGCGGGATTTGGACATCTTTTCGCCTGTTTCGCCAAGAATCATACCGTGGCTTGTACGTTTTGCGTATGGTTCCGGGCAGGTTACTGCACCGATATCGTAGAGGAATTTGTGCCAGAAACGGCTGTAAAGCAGATGGAGTGTTGTGTGTTCCATACCGCCGTTGTACCAGTCAACAGGCATCC
>JAFSFT010000018.1 GCA_017435045.1 Oscillospiraceae bacterium | reverse complement strand
GATGATAGGCACTGCTGTGGACATCATACCAACTGCAAGACCGGAGATAATTGTTGTAGCAGGACCTGTTTCGGACTGTTCAGCAATTTTCTTAACGGATTTGTAGTCACCGGATGTGTAGATTTCTGTAACAATACCGATGAGGAGACCTGGGATAAGACCAGCAATGATAGCAAGAGCTGGAGCAAATGTGCCAAAGAATACTTTAGCGAGAACAAATGCACCGATAACTACGATTGCGTCAGCAGAGTATTCACCCATGTTGAGTGCTTTCTGTGGGCTGCCGCCTTCTTTACCACGTACAAAGAATGTACCGAGGATAGAGGCAACAATACCGAGGGAAGAAAGCATTACTGGGAAGATAACTGCGCCGCCATCGATAAGTACTGTGTTGGAGTTAGCCCAAACAAGACCAAGTGTCATAGCGGAGATGAGGGAACCTACATAAGATTCGAACAAGTCAGCACCCATACCAGCAACGTCACCTACGTTGTCGCCTACGTTGTCAGCGATAACTGCAGGGTTACGTGGGTCGTCTTCTGGGATACCAGCTTCAACTTTACCAACAAGGTCAGCACCAACGTCAGCAGCTTTTGTATAGATACCGCCACCAACACGTGCAAAGAGAGCGATGGAAGAAGCACCAAGGGAGAAGCCGAAGAGAATGTCAGCGTTGCCTGTGATTGCATAGATAGCTGCAACACCAAGAAGGCCGAGACCTACAACGCACATACCCATAACAGCACCACCGGAGAATGCTACGGACAAAGCTTTTGCCATACCGCTGTCTTTTGCTGCAGCTGCTGTTCTTATGTTAGCTCTTGTAGCAACGTTCATACCACAGTAACCTGCGATTGTGGAGAATACTGCACCAACAACAAAGCAAAGTGCTGTAGGAACGTTTCTGATGAAACAAAGAACAACGAAAAGTACTGCTGCAAAAATAACCAAGATTTTATATTCTGCAAACAAGAAAGCTCTAGCGCCTTCTGCAATTGAGCCAGCGATTTCTTTCATTCTTTCTGTGCCTGCATCCTGTTTGTTAATTCTGGATGTAAGCACAAAAGCAAAGATGAGAGCGAGAGCGCCAGCTGCTACTGCTAAAAACATCAAATTCACAACTAATTCCTCCTGTTGAAATAATAATACATAAAATTCAATGCCTAACAATTATATATAAAATAAAGAAATTTTACAAGCCTTTTTTAACAAAAAAATAATAAATCGTACAAAATTTGGACAAAAAAACACCATTTCCCCTTTTTGGGAGGAAATGGTGATGTTTTTTAGGCATTTTGCTATATGTTATCTGTTAACAAATGCAGCAAATGCTTCGTATGTTGCGTAAACGTCCAGCTTGGAAACAATTTCAAACGGTGCGTGCATGGATACAACAGCCACACCGATATCCACTGTTGTAATGTCGCATTCTGCAACAAAGCGTGCAACTGTGCCGCCGCCGCCCTGGTCGATTTTACCAAGTTCCTGGCTCTGCCAGCAAACGCCTTTTTCATCAAACAGGCTGATCATCTCTGCCATAAATTCAGCACCGCAGTCGTTTGTGCCGCCCTTGCCGCCGGAACCTGTGTATTTTGTAAGCACAGTACCTTTGTTGATATAGCAGGAGTTGAGCGGGTCGTATACATCTGCAAATGTTGGGTCATATGCTGCACCAACGTCTGCGGAGAGGCACTTGGAGTTCTGAAGTGCAGTAAACTGGTTTACACCCTGCATCATTGCGAGGTTACAGATAAAGTTTTTAAGATAATCTGCACAGAGACCTGTTGCACCTGTGGAACCGATTTCTTCCTTGTCTGCAAAAACAGCAAGTGTTGTTTTTGTAGGGTTCTTTGTTTCAAGTTCTGCCATAAGGGATGTGTATGCACAAACACGGTCGTCGTGGCCGTAACCGCCTACCATGCTTCTGTCAAAACCAACGTCTCTTGCCTTTCCTGCAGGAACAACTTCGATTTCTGCACGGAGGAAGTCTTTTTCTGTGATACCGTATTTTTCGTTGAGGTATACAAGTGTTGCAAGTTTAACTGCTTCCTTAATATCTTCGCCTTCAAATGGGAGGGAACCAACGATAACGTTCATTTCTTCGCCTTTGAGAACATCGCCCATCTTGCGTTCTCTCTGGTCCTTTGCAAGGTGTGGCAGAAGGTCAGAAATGCAGAAAACAGGGTCGTTTTCGTCTTCGCCTACATTGATTTCAACAAATGTGCCGTCTTCTTTGTAGATAATACCGTGGAGAGCAAGAGGTGTTACACCCCACTGATATCTTTTAACACCGCCGTAGTAGTGTGTTTTGAGATAACTGATTTCGCTTGCTTCATAAAGTGGCTGTGGCTTGAGGTCAAGACGTGGTACGTCGATGTGGCTTGCAACAATATGTGTACCATTGTCAACTGTTACCTTGCCGATTGTGGAAAGGATAAGTGCACGGTTGCGGTTGTTGAGATAAACCTTGTCACCTGCACTGTAGATTTTTTCAGGATTATACTCTTCATAACCTTCGGCTTTTGCCATTTCGATCATGTTTTTTACTGTTTCACGTTCTGTTTTGCTAGCGGACAGAAAGTCTTTGTAGCCTTCGCAGAATTCAAAGGCCTTTGCCTGCATTTCCGGTTTTGTTCTGGAAATGTGTTCAACAGAAAATGTCAGTTCTTTTTGCAGTTCTTTAGCACTTTTCATTCTAAATTTCTCCTTCTGTATTTACATACAGTTCCATATAAGAACTGTATGCTTTGTTTATTTTATAAACGTAATTTGCCATCTGCGGATATGGAAATTCCGTTAAAATTTCAGTTTCGTATTCTTCCAGCAGGCTGTCCACTGTGCCCCAGCCGCTGTGGTATGCCGCCATGGCGGTATCCTTGTCGCCGGAATAGCGTTCCAGCGTTTTTGAAAGATAAAACGCACTGAAGCGTATTGATGTGTCGGGATTGTACAGGTCCTCAAACACATATTCCTCATCAGGACGCATCTTGCTTTTTATCCAGTCGAATGTAATTTCTGTAATCTGTGTAAGACCGATAGCTTCTGCATCGGATTTTGCATTCGGGTCAAAACCGCTTTCTGTCTTGATAAGTGACAGCAGCAGATATTTATCCACACCGTATTCCTCGGAATACTTTTCAACTATATCCATGTATTTCAGCGGATACTGTGCATATCTGATTTCCAGCATTTCTTTTTCGATAAACCCTTTTACATAAAATACCGCTGTTACTGCAAGCACGATTACAATTAAAAATTTTAAAAATTTAATAATGTAAGCTCCTTTACATTTTATTGAGAGTTCTTAAGATGTAAGCCCCCTGGTTTTCCATCTCCTGCTGTGTTCCGTTGTTGTACACAACAAAATCCGCCCTGTTCAACAAGGTTTCCAGCTTTGTCTGTTTTGCAATGCGGTTAACCGCCTGTTCACGGGTTATATTATCCCTTAAAACCAGTCTTTCATACTGTTTTTCCCTGTCGCAGGTTACCACAATAAATTTGTCGCAGTATTTTTCAAATTCGTGCCCGATTATAACCGCACCGTCAACAATTACAATGCTTTCGCCGTTGTCAAAAGCATCTTCCACCGCTTCAAGTATACTTTTAATTATAAACGGATGTGTGACAGATGTAAGTATACTGAGACTTTCTGCATCTGAAAAAGCTCTTTTTGCCAGCAGCGGTTTATCTATTGCACCATCTTTTACTATGTCATCGCCAAAGGCAATGCAAAGCTCTGCCTGACATTCAGCATCACTGTGGATATCCTTTGCCACCTCGTCACAGTCGATAACTGTGTATCCCTGTGAAACAAAGTATCTGCCAAGGCTGGATTTGCCTGCACCGCTCTGCCCTGTAAGAGCAACTACTATATTTTTGTTCATTATTATAAGTTCACCACTCTGAATTCTGCTGAACGCAGTAATCTGTTATAAACCGCAAGACCTACACCATCCATTGACGGCATAATTGCATAGGCCTTTTCTGCTCCTATTTCATCCAATTGACGCAGTGCTGTAAAGATACCTGTAGCCTGAGATGCACTGTCGTTTTCTCTGCCGTAAGCAACAGCCTGACAGCTGAGGTTTGGAATATATTCTTCAAAGCACAGTGCAACCGCACCGTCTGCTTCTACCTTTTCCTTATATTTTTCAAAAGACGCATTGATAATTGTAACCTCGCACTTTGGTGCGTAATGCTTATGTTTAAGCCCCGGAGAAAGCACCTTCTCATCCTTCATAAGTTCTTCGGTTATGCCTTTGGAAAGCTGCACCTCTTTGCCCAGCACCTTGCTTATCTGTGCCTGTGTAACAAAACCCGGGCGGAAGATAACAGGTGTTTCTGTTGCAAGGGACACCACTGTGGATTCCACACCCACACCGCAGCTGCCGCCATCCACTATCATTGGTATTCTGCCTTTAAGGTCTTCATACACATATTTTGCATTTGTAGGACTTGGTCTGCCCGAGCGGTTTGCACTTGGACCTGCAAGCGGAAGCCCTGTTCTGGAAATAATTTCCAGAATAACAGGGTTCTGCGGCATACGGATGCCAACTGTATCAAGACCTGCACTTACCTCGTCAGGAATAAGGGCTGTCTTTTTAAGGATAATTGTCAGCGGACCCGGCCAGAAGGCTTCTGCAAGTTTCATTGCATCTTCGGGGATTTCCGCCGCAACCTTTCCCAACATTTTATAATCGCAGATGTGGACAATAAGCGGATTGTCCATAGGTCTTTCCTTGGCTTTGAATATGTTTTCGCAGGCAACAGAATCAGTCGCATCGGCAAAGAGGCCGTAAACAGTCTCTGTAGGCAATGCAACTACCTGCCTGTCACTTATAAGTTCACAAGCTTTGTCAACTATTTCTTTTGATGGCTTTGCCAGCAAGGTTTCCATTAGTTTTCCTCTGATCTTTTCAGCTTTTCTGCCTGGTCTACTGTAACAAGGCTGTCGATAACTTCGTCAAGGTCGCCATTGAGAATCTGTTCAAGACGGTAAAGTGTAAGACCGATACGGTGGTCTGTCAGACGGCCCTGCGGATAGTTGTAGGTTCTGATACGTTCGCTTCTGTCGCCTGTACCAACCTGACTTTTACGGCTTTCTGCAACCTCTGCATCCTGTTTTGCCTTTTCGATATCGTAAAGACGGCTGCGGAGAACCTTGAGAGCCTTATCCTTGTTTTTGTGCTGGGAACGTTCGTCCTGACATTCAACAACAAGACCTGTCGGCAGATGGGTTACACGGATAGCAGAAGAAGTTTTGTTGATGTGCTGACCGCCTGCACCAGAGGAACGGAAAGTGTCGATTTTAAGGTCTGCAGGGTTGATGTCAATTTCAACATCATCAACCTCCAGCATTACAGCAACAGTAACTGTGGATGTGTGGATTCTGCCCTGTGTTTCTGTATCAGGCACACGCTGCACACGGTGAACGCCGCTTTCAAATTTAAAACGGCTGTATACACTGTCACCCTCGATGGAGAAGGAAACTTCCTTAAAACCGCCAAGCTCTGTTTCGTTGAGGGAAAGGATTTCTGTTTTCCATCCCTTTGTATCAGCATACATATTGTACATACGGTAAAGGTTATATGCAAAGAGTGCTGCTTCCTCGCCGCCTGCACCGCCACGGATTTCGATGATAACGTTGCGGTCGTCATCTTCATCCTTTGGAAGGAGGAGAATTTTAAGCTCTTCGCCGCATTTTTCCATGCCTTCCTTGCCTTCTTCGTACTGCATCTGAACCATTTCCTTGAATTCAGGATCAAGGCCGCCTTCGTCCAGCATTTCCTTTGCTTCTTCAAAGTTGTTCTTTGCCGCTGTGTATTCGTTAAATTTTTCCACGATAGGTGTAAGGTTTTTATACTCCTTCATAAGCTCCTTATATCTCTTGTTATCATTGATAACTGTAGGGTCCATAAGCAGCTGGTTGATTTCGTCATATCTGTTTTTTACGTCTACAAGTTTTTCAAACATCTATATATCTCCATTTAAAATTATTAACAGTGTTACAGATAAAGATTACCGGCTATTCCTGCGGTGTAATAATCTTTTTGATATTCTTCTCAATTTTTGAGCGTGGAATCATAACCTCACGTCCGCACTTGGTGCAGCGAATTTTAAAATCGGCACCTATACGCAGAACCAGAAATTCGCTGTTCTGACAGGGATGAGGCTTTTTGGTAACTATAATATCATTTACTTTTACGTCCATATTTTTTCACCCGCCCAAATTTTCTCAGAATAATTGTATCATAACAAGCGGTTGTTTGCAATTGGATAATTTAAAGTATTATATCATTTTTTTGCAGCATATATTTAGTAAAAAACGACTATTTAAGGAAGGTATTATCTATGGAATATATGCAGGAGACCAACATAACCGCTCCATCCCCTTTCTGCCTTGAAAGCCTGCTGGACAGCTATGAAAACGGCGAGGTGCTGTTTGCCAGAGCATTGGTTTATGACAGAGGAAAAGGGCTGCGGTTCAATCTTGGCGGATACGAGGCCTTTATGCCCAACAACGAAGTATATCTGTCTTTTGAAAAAGGATGTATCAAGGAAGCCGCCATAGCTACAAGGGTAAACAGGTTTGTGTGCTTTGTGATAACCGATGTAAAAAGAAAAGGCAGCGAATATATATTTGAAATATCACGCAGAAAGGCACAGCAGCTTGCATACGACAATTATATAAGCAAACTTTGCCCGGGTGCTGTTATCCCCTGCTGTGTAACACATATAGACCGCTTTGGAGTGTTCTGTGATATAGGATACGGCATCAGTGCCCTGCTGCCCATTGATTTTATATCGGTTTCACGCATCCAGAGCCCTGCCGACAGGTTTACTGTTGGACAGAATATATATGCCTGCATAAAAAGCTGTGATGCCAACGGCAGAATTGTGCTGACACACAAGGAACTTCTGGGTACATGGCTGGAAAACGCCGCATACTTCAGGGCAGGCACCACAACAACAGGCATCGTACGAAGCATAGAAAGCTACGGCATATTTATAGAGCTTGCCCCTAACCTTGCAGGCCTTGCAGAAAGCTGCGAAGGCATAGAAATAGGCGATGTGGTCAATGTTTACATAAAAAATATTCTGCCCGATAAAATGAAGATAAAGCTGGTGATTATGAGCACTCTTAAGGGCGAACAGTTTTTTCCTGAAATACGCTATTTTCAGACAGATGGCACTGTTAAGCACTGGAAATATTCAACAGAAAACTGCCATAAAAATATAGAAACATATTTTTAATATACTTTTATCTGTATTTTTGATAAACACAAATATAAAAGCACAAATATAAATTTATTTATTGAACAAAAATCTGCTTAAACACAAAAAGACTCCGTATAAAGGGTGTTACACATAAGAGAACACCCTTTACGGAGCCTTGTTTTTTATTTTATTGATTTATCTTGCAGGATATCTGCATACCAAAGATAACTCTGTTAAGCCACAAACAGATAGATAATCGTTACAACAAGACCAAGACCAAACAGCAAAAGGCTGTATGTAAGGCTTTCTGTGATGCGGAATGTCATCTCCGGTATTCCCTCTTCTTCCTTTGTCTTCTTGCCTTCCCAGAATGTAACAGGCACCTTTGCATCCGTAAAGAACAGCTTGCGGATGATAAGCAGTACCATTTCAGGAAGCTTGTCGATAACACGGCCGATAAAACCGAGAACATTCGGAAGAACTGTAAACACCAATGGTCTCCACACAAGGTTTTCCACTGTAAGCTTCTGGTTCCAAGGATTAATGTATTTTTTATCCTTTGTGATAACTGTAAACTGTGCAACAGCAAAGTAGAGCACTGCACCGATTGCAAGAGAGATTACAGCACCTTTGAGGTTTACCCAACTGAAGTAATGCACAGCGTGGTCAAGTGCGTGAACACCCATAAAGTCGCTTGTGAGTTCTGCAAGCTTATCAAGTGTCTGATGCGGCAAAGCACCGAACACAAAGATAAGTGCGGAAACTGCACTGATAACAACAGCGGTACGTTTGGAAACGTAAGGCTTGTGCAGATGCCATTCCTTTGCAGGATTTTTTACAAACAGGCAGATAAACAGTTTTGTCATATATGCCACTGTAAAACCGCCGCTTACAAGGAAGATAACTTCTGCAAACTGGAAAAAAACTGTTGCACCGTGTACTTCGTGAAGGAGGTGGATATGTTCCACAATACCTTCGTGGAGCAGAGTTTTGCTGATGTAACCGTTGAAGAAAGGAACACCCATAATACCAAGTGCTGCTGTGCCAAAACAGGCTGTAAGCACCTTTTTGCCTTTGCCGAAGCCCTGAATTTCGTTCAGATTAAGGCTGTGTGTGTTCTGATAAACAATACCTGCACAGGTAAAGAGCACAAGTTTTATCATTGTATGGTTTATCATATGCAGCACTGTGCCGTAGGCTGCAATTGCACCGTGTTCGCCAAGGAACTGTGTCATTGCAACACCAATTACGATAAAACCAATCTGTGACATGGAAGAATATGCCAGAGTTTCTTTAAGGTTTGTGGACATAAATGCACACAGTGCACCAAGGAACATTGTGAGTATACCGATAACAAGCACAAACATTGCCCATTTTTCGTTGCCTCTCATAATGCGGCTTGTAACCACAATTGCACCGAACACACCTGTTTTGATAAGTATACCGGAAAGTGCGGCACTGGCAGGTGCAGGTGCTGCAGGGTGAGCTTTTGGCAGCCAGCCGTTAAGCGGGAACATACCTGCTTTTGCTGCAAAACCAAAGAAGATGAGGAACGCAACCATAAAGAGTACGTTTTCATTTTCAAAAGCTGTTGCTGCAAGGGAGAGTTCGTCGATAACTGCTGTCCCTGTAACAGATGTAAGCCAGAAGATACCACCAAGTGTTGCAAGACCACCGATTACCGCTACAGACAGATAGCTGTTGCCTGCGTCGATGGAATCTTTATCCTGATTGTGAACAACCAGCGGATAGCTTGCAAAGGACATAGCTTCAAAGAAGATGAACACTGTATAAAGGTCATTTGCAAGGAAGATTCCCAGTGTTGCACCGAATGTGATTGCCCAGAAGCTGTAATATCTTCTGAGATTCTGCGGTGCGTGGTCAAAGTATTCATCAGAAAATACGCTGGAACCAATCCAGATAAGGCTGGTTGCAACTGCCTGGAGAATACCAAAACCGTTGATTTTGAAGTTTACACCCACGCCTGCAAACCAGGTGAGTGAAACCACCTGACTGTCAACCATTGAAAGGTTGAACATCATATAGAGGCAGGCTGCAAATTCAGCAATGGAAACTGCAACCATCATAAGGTTAAGTTTTTTGATGTCCTTTACCGCAAATGGTACAAAACCCATAAGCACAGGAACAAAAACCATAAGCAAAAGAATCATTCTAACATTCATAATTAAAATACTCCTTTCGCTACTGTTTCAAGGAAACTGAACAAAGGTGTTGCCCAGAATGTTACAGAAACCATTACGGCTGTGATAACCGCCATAGGTCCCCACAGTTTTGCAGGTGCTTCTTTAACGTGGTCAAGGCTTTCCATATCAAAGCCTTTGGATGGGAAGTATGCCTTTGTGATAATTTCCAGAAGATAAATTGCTGTCATAAATGCAGAGAACATCAGTGCACATACACCGAGGAACGGCAGGATGTTTTCTGCACTCATTTCCCTTACTGCTGCTGTTGCAAGTGTAAATTTGGAAAGGAAACCTGCAAGCGGCGGAATACCGATAAGGGAAACAGAAGAAATTGTAAAGAGAGCAAAGGTTTTTGGCATCTTGTGTGCAAAACCTTCAATTTCGTCCACAAATTCCTTGTGGTTTGTATAGAGAATTGCACCTGCTGTGTAGAACAGTACAATCTTTACAATACCGTGGAACAGCATATGGCTCATACTGCCTTTAAAGCTGTCCGCGGTCATAAGTGTAATGCCGAATACGATATATGCCAGCTGGCTTACTGTGGAATAAGCAAGACGGCGTTTGAGGTGACGGCTTCTTACAGCAGACCAGGAACCGAAGCACACTGTGATGATGGCCATTGTCATTACCACGTTCTGTACCCATGTACCTCTGAGGAAATCAGGGCCGAAGAAGTAGTAAGTTGTACGCATAATTGCAAATACACCTGCTTTAACAACTGCAACAGCGTGAAGAAGTGCTGTAACTGTTGTTGGTGCAACGGAAGCTGCAGGCAGCCAGCCGTGAAGCGGGAATACTGCTGCTTTTACGCCGAAGCCAAGGAACATAAGCAGATATGCAACAAGCAGAACAGGTTCGTTTACTGTTACAACACCGCCGTATGCGAACTCAATGCTGCCGTTGTAGAACATCATAAGCATCATGCCTACAAAGGAAAGGCTTGCACCGCCAACAGAGTAGATAAGGTATTTTTTACCTGCATACTCTGCACGTTTGTCCATTGAGTGCATAACCAACGGAAGTGTGATAAATGTAAGTGCTTCGTAGCAAAGATACATTGTAAGCATATTTGCACTGAACGCAAGACCTACAGTAACACCAAATGTCATAAGGTAAAACGCAAAGAACTTCTGCATTTTGCCTTCGTGCTTCATATATTCGGAAGCGTAAATTGTGGCAAGAGGCCACAAAAAGCTTACCATACCTGCAAAAACACAGCCGAGACCGTCAATTTTAAATCTGATGTTGAGAGTGTCTGTAAAGCTGAATACATTTACAGATGTTTCTCTCATTGCAAAAAGCATCGCAAATACGATTACGCTGTTGATTGCTGTGCAGATTATTGAGTATTTTGTGCGTTTTTCATCATTTTCAAATCTTATATGCAATGATGCATAGCCCAATGCCAGAGGAAGCAGTACAGGCAGTAAAACAAGATAATTATTCATACGTCTGTCCCCTCCTTACAAGCCAACCGATGCGACAACGCTGTTGATAACTTCCATTACAGCTGATGGGCATACGCCTATTACAAAGATAAGTGCTGTAAGGATAAGCATAGGAACAAACATTGTAACATTGATATCGCAGTTTTCTGTAATTTCAAGGTCCTTGTGTGCAAAGAGAGCCTTGCTGCTTACAGACCAGATGTAGCCTGCTGTAAGCAATGCGGAAACCATAATTGCCACAAAGCCGATTTTGCCAAGCAGATCGAAATTGTTTCCGAGTGCTGCCTGTGCCAGATAGTATTTGCTGATAAAACCGCCTGTCAGCGGTACACCTGCAAGGGACATACCTGCAAGTGTGAAAAGAGCAAAGGTTTTTGGCATTGCCTTGCCAAGACCTGTAAATTCGCCCACATATGCTCTGCCTGTCCTGTATGTAACTGCACCTGATGTGAGGAACAGCACATTTTTGGACAAAGCATGGAAGATAATCTGCAGGATTGCACCTGCAAGACCAAGGCCTGAAAGTGTCATAACACCAAATACAGCATAGGAAACCTGGCTGACACTGGAGTATGCCACACGGCGCTGGAAAAGTTTTTCCTTATAAGCCATCATGGAGCCCATAAAGATTGTCGCTGTGGAAAGTGCAAGCACCGCAAACTGCACCCAGCTGCCACGCAGCACATCTGCACCAACAACAAAATATACAATTCTGATAATTGCAAGGACACCTGTTTTTGCAATTGCACCGCTGAGTACAGCACTTGCAGGTGCAGGAGACTGTACATAAGCGTATGGTATCCAGGAGTGCAGCGGGAACATACCTGCCTTACAGCTGAAGCCTATAATTGCAATAAACACGATAACCGCAACCATTGGCATTCTGCCGCCAAGTTCTCTTACAAGGCTGCCGCCTGCAACAAAGCTTTTTGTTCCGATAAGGTCGCTGCCATAGAATGCCATAATTGCAACAAGGCCGCAGAGAGCACCAAAGATGGAATAATAAATATACTTTTTGGCTGCTGCAATGCTGTTTCTGGACTGATTGCTGAGTACAAACACAAAGCTTGTCAGACTCATAAGTTCAAAGAATGTATAGAATGTAAATGGGTTTTCTGCATATGCAACGCCGATAACCGCACCCATAGCCATAAGGTAAAAGCCCATAAAGCGTTTTACATTAGGCTGTGTCTTGAAATATTCACGGCTGTAGATATTTACAAGCAGCCATACTGCCACAAACATTGTGGAAAAAATTGCTGCAAGTGCATCTACGGAAAAGCCCAGTGTCATGCCCATTGGCAGACGTAACACAGAACAGCTTTTGCCAAAGTTTACTATGTTGGAAAGCACTGTTACAGCGGCTGTAACAGCGATAACCGCTGTGGAGAAGTTGTTAACCTCTTTGTACTCCTCTATTTTGGAGAACAGCAGTCCTGCACCGGAAAGGATTGGCAGGATAATTGCGAATACAGTTAAAAATTCCATATCTACCGTCCTTTCCTTACAACAGACCCATACCAACTGTAATTACATCCATTACAGGCTGGTAGAAAAGGCCGAGTAAAACATTAACTATAATAAACACTGTCATTGCAAAGGTATAGGATGGAGCATTTTTGTGTCTTTCAACAACTTCACCCTCTGTTTTGCTGAAGATGATAGAGATAACTCTGATGTAGTAGATTGCGTTGAGCACTGTACTTACTGCAAGTGCAAAAAGTACAACCCACATTTTTGCACCCATACCGATAGCTGCCATGGACAGGTAGTATTTTGCACCGAAGCCTGCAAAGAACGGAATACCAATCATAGACAGACTGCCAATGAGAAATGCTGCTGCAGCGATAGGATTGCGGTATGCCGCACCCTTAAGGCTTGCAAAATCCTTTTTGTGTCCGCTTGCTGATGCAAGACCGCCTGCGGAGCTAAAGAGCATTGGTTTTGTGATTGCGTGTACAATGATGTGGAAACATGCTACGATAAGACCCGCCATATTGCCAAGACCGATACCCATGTAGATGTAACCCATCTGTGCAACAGAGGAAAAAGCAATCATACGTTTGATATGGTTTTCCTTGATAGCATCAAGAGAACCGATAATCATTGCCAGAACAGCCATCACAAAGAGAATGTTAACCGCTTTGAGCTGAACAACAACTTCAAGACCTACTACCCTAACGATAATCTTGATGAGCATAATGATATAGCCTTTGAGAACAAGACCGGAAAGGATAGCACTGGATGCTGTTGTTGCGCTGCCGTGTGCGTGGCTGAGCCATGTGTGGAATGGGAAAAGCGCACTTTTGATTGCCATTGCAACACATACAAGACCGAGAATGATTGTGAGAGGAATCTGATATTCACCTGTTGCAAAAATTCTCTGGAATGCTTCGTGTGCAGGAACCATAAGAAGCTGACCTGTAATATCGTATGTAAGTACGATTGAAAGCAGGAACAAACCGGAACCGAGCAAGCTCATAATAAGATATCTGAGTGTTGCCGCAAGGGTTTTGCCGTTTTCTTTTGCCATAACGATTGCACATGCACAGATTGTGTTGATTTCAACAAATACGTATGCTGTAAACAAGTCGTTTGTGTAGATAAGCGCAAAGAGGGATGAAAGCAAGAGGTTAATCATTATGTAAAAATAATGAAGATTTCTTGGTTTTACATCGTGGAAAACCTCATCTTTGCCGGAAATAAGGGAGCAAAGTGTTACAAAGGAGAATACTGTGCCCATAAGTGCTTCAAGAGGACCGAAACGGATTTCGTTACCCCAAGGAGCAGGATAGTGACCCATCATAAATGTAAAGTACTGTGGGTCTTTGATTAAAAACATCAGCAAAGTGCCGTTGAGAACAAGTGTTGCTGTAATGATTACTGTGTTGATGCGGAATGCCCATTTACCGTTTACCATGGATGTAAGGATACCGCCAAACATTGTAATCAGTATACAGAAGAAAGGGAAGTTAGCTATAAATGGCATATTATTCTTCTTCCTCCTGTCCTGCTTTGAACATAATTTCATCTATGTCGAGAGTATTGTATTTTCTGTAAAGTTTCTGTACAAGAGACAGAGAGATGGCTGTTACACTTACCGAAACAACGATACCTGTAAGAACAAGGCTGCTTGGGATTGGGTTGATGTATGTTTCCATTGCCAGATCACCGTTTACGATGATTGGTGCAAGCTTGCCGTGGATATAGCCTTTTGCTGCAAGGAAAAGGTAGATAGCTGTATCCATAATGTTAAGACCGATAATCTTTTTGATAAGATTAGGGTGAAGCAGCATTGTTGTAAATCCGATACCGAACAGAATCATCGCTGTAGCTTCGTAGTAGTTCACAAATAAATTAGGACCCATTTTAAATTTCCTCCTTTGTGAATAATGCGTAGAAGCTGTACATTGTCATTGTAACAACAAAACCAACAGCTATGTTAAGCGGAAGGATGATACCTGCGGACATAATTCTGCCAGGTGTACCCGGATTGATAATTGAGTGCAGGTGGTTTGCGCCTGTGAAGAAAGAGTAACCTTTTGCAACTGCATAGAATGTAAGAGAAACAAAAGTTACAATTTTTATAAGTTTTTCTGTAAAGATTGGTCTTACTCTTCTGTAACCGTAAGCGGATGAGAAGAGAATAAGGCTTGCGCCCATAATTGCACCGCCGGAAAAGCCGCCGCCCGGTGAAAGATGTCCGTTGAATACAACGTAAATACCAAGCATAAGGTTGAACGGTACCAAAACCATAGCCAGCTGTTTGATAACAGGGTCACGTTTTGGGTTGTAGTTCTGAAGTTCTTCTTCCTTCTTGCCCTTTTTGTCCTTTTTCATCAACATCATAACACTGCATGCAGCAACAAAAAGTACACAGCTTTCGCCGAATGTATCGAATGCACGGTAGTCAAGGATAACACCTGCAACGATGTTAACTGCACCTGTTTCTTCCATACCTTTTTCGATGTATCTTTCTGTAACTTCATTGTTTACAGGATTGCCTGCTTCGCCATATGGCGGAAGGTATGAAACTGTAAGCAGAAGTGTTGCTATAATACAGCCTGCAATAAGACATCCTATCGCAACATATGCACGTTTGAACAGCTTGTAACCGTTTTTATCGTGCCATACCGCATATCTTTCTGAAATAGATTTTTCTTTGTGGGTGGACTCTCTGCGAGCTTCTGTTTCCTTAATTTTTGGTTCAAAAGAAGTTTCGCCGTCCATAAAACGCTTGAAAGCGGTGATGTATCTGTTATTCTTCATCAGGTTCATCCTCCTCTTTAAGCTTGTTTACATTTTTAAGTGTTATGTAGAACAGCACACCTGTTACACCTGCACCTACTGCTGCTTCTGTAATTGCAAGGTCCGGAGAACGCAGCAGCAGCCATATAACACACATAATTGCACTGTAAGATTCAAAAATCAGTACAGTAGAAAAAAGATTCTTTGCAAAGCATGTAGCAATAGCGCATATTATGAGGAATATAAGCAGAATAATCTCAAATGTTATCATGTCTTACTACCTCACATTCATCAAGAATATCTTCGTTGGCAATTGCTTCTGTTCTTGCAAGGAAGTGTGAGCACACAGGGCTTGCAACCCAGAAGAAGATAATCATAATAATCATTTTTATGCTTATCATATTGATGCCGATTTTGATTATAAGACCAATGAGAACAAGTATAGCACCCATTGTGTCAGCTGTTGCACCAACCTGCATACGGTTGAGCACATAGCTGAATCGGTAGTTGCCTACCAAAGCGGTGATAATTACATTAACACCTGCGAAGATAAAAAGTGCGGAAAGAATAAGTCTTATCATATTACTCTGCCCCTCCTTCTACTTCGTTTACCTTTTCTTTTAAGTTTTTAAGGTCATTTGCCTTTTCTTTGTGGTGACTTCTGAGATATGCTTTACAAAGAATAATTACAGAAACAAAGCCCAGCACTGCATAGATAAGAGCAATATCAATAATATAGTTTTCGCCCTGCATTACTGCGATAAAACAGATAAACAGCATTACAACTGTGCTGATACTGTTTACTGCAAGAAGCCTGTCAGAAAAATGAGGGCCGAGAATTGTTCTGATAAAGTAACCGAACACCACAAGTGCCAGTACTACGAGCATAACGATAACAAAACCGTCATAAATTTTAACAGCCACAGCAGTTTTCCTCCATAATTTTAAGCATTTTTATAAAAACAGAATTTTCTATGCCTTCTGCAAGTGTATAGTCCAATGCATGAACGCAAAAATGATTGTCAGTAACATCCACAGTAATTGTACCCGGTGTAAGTGTAATTGAGTTTGCCAAAACAAAGCGGAGGAATTCGCTTTCTATATCAACATCAAAAAACACCATCTGTGGCTGAATTTCAATTTTTTTACTGTATACACGTTTATACACCGCAATGGCAGATTTGAATATCTCGATAATCAGCACTACAAAGTATGTAAGAATCCAGATTATATTTCTTGCCACACAAAGTTCATATCTTGGTGAGTAATCGAGAAATTTGCACATAAACCAGAAAATCGCAGCAGCAAAAACAACACCGAAAGCAAAAATCTCCAATGTGATTTTACCGTTGAGAATTATCCAGAACAACAGTAATAAAATGTACATTTTTATCTCCTAAAATTTATAATTTATATATAGACCGGGTCAGATTCAATAAATTGATATCATATTAAACCCTGTTTTAAACATTTGAAATCCGTGCAAGCGAAAAAACGCATTGCACGGATTATGTTTCTTTGCAAGTATGAAAGGTTATTTTCTTTCAATTTTAATGCCTGTTATTTTTTTGTTTTCAGATGCTTCTTCACAGTGTTGTTTATTGTGTTCCTTAATATCCTTGTTGATGAAGAAGAACAGAATTTCACGCAGCACTACAATAGCACCCAGCATGGCAACTTCTTCCCATGTTCTTACAATAACAGTTCTGAGGATTTCTGCAGCCATTTTAAATTCAAGCCCGGTAACCATAGCTGTGCCAAGGTCGTGGCGAAGCTCCGATGTGTTGCCGTCTTTGAAAAAGGCTATAAGATAATCCTTAAATGCTTTTAACGCACCTGTAACTATAATAAAAATACCTATAATCTCAATAATGTGTATGAGCACAGGCAGATAATCATGTAACAAATGCTCCAACATTTACATTACCTCTTTATTGATTATTTGTTTGGTACAGATTCCCAGTCTTTGAGGAATTTTGCAATACCTGCACCTGTAAGTGGGTGTTTTGTCATCTGTTCGATAACTTTGTATGGAACAGTTGCAATGTGAGCACCTGCAAGAGCAGAAGATGTAACGTGGATTGGGTTTCTGATGGAAGCAGAGATGATTTCTGTTTCGATACCGTGAATGTTGAAGATTTCTGCAACTTCGCTGATAAGGTTGATACCTTCCTGGCCAATATCATCAAGACGGCCTACAAATGGGCTAACATATGTTGCACCTGCTCTTGCAGCAAGCAATGCCTGTGTTGCAGAGAAGATAAGTGTAACGTTTGTTTTGATGCCTTTTGCAGAAAGAATTTTAACTGCTTTGAGACCTTCGATGCACATTGGAAGCTTGATAACGATGTTTGGATGAATTTTTGCAAGTTCAAGAGCTTCTTCAACCATTTTTTCGCTTTCAAGAGAGATAACTTCTGCAGAAATTGGACCATCAACGATAGATGTGATTTCTTTTACAACTTCTTCAAAAATTCTGCCTTCTTTAGCGATAAGGGATGGGTTTGTTGTAACACCGCAGATAACGCCAAGGTCGTTAGCTTTTTTGATTTCTTCTACATTAGCTGTATCGATAAAAAGTTTCATTTTTTATTCCTCCACTTTGATATAATATATCAACTGATATAACTTTACCAAGTAATTCTATCATATCAAAAACAGTTTTACAATAGTTCTTTACAAGTTAATTTAAAAATAGTAAAATATTTAAAGTAAATAACATTTTATAGGAGGTGTCTGTATATTATGAATGATAACACTGCTTTTTCCGCAGGTGTAAGATTTGGCGGCCTGACCGACAGAACAGAAATTAAAATTCTTGTATGTTATCTTCTGACAAATGCAAAACAGCCGCTTACTTCACAGCAGATTATTGACACCCTTATTGGTCAGCAGCTTGTAAACTATTTCGAGCTTCAGGACGCCTTGTCCCACCTTGCTTCACAGAATATTATAACCGAAGAGTACGGTGTGTATTCTATAACCGAAGAAGGCAAAGATATAAGCCGTCAGCTTGAAAAAGCACTGCCCTTTTCCGTAAAGGAACGTGCCTACAAGGCAGTTATAGAAATTCTGCAGTACGAATCCCTCAAACGACAGAACAAAACCGCCATTACCCCTCTCGAAAACGGAGGCTATAACCTCAACTGCACTATTTCTGACAACGATTTTACCCTGTTTTCCTTCAATCTGCATATGCCGGACGAAAAAAGTGCAAAACTTGCAGAAGAAAACTTTATAAAATATGGTCAGGATATTTTCAAGTGCGTACTGGGCATTACAACTGAAAATCCGGCAATGTACAAGGATTTCCTTGAAAAATTCGGAAGACAGTAAAACTGCAGCATAAACAATCCCTTAAACGTCAAAAGACTTCCCGATATTACGGGAAGTCTTTTTTATGTATCGGAAATTATTCTTCTGTTACAGGTGCTTCAGGAGCATTTTCTTTTACGGATTTAATACCGTTCATACAGCTTGCTTTTGCTTTATATCCTTCGCTAACTGCAATAATCTGGCCGTTTGTAGCTTTGAGACGGAAACGGTATTCGCCGCCTTTGTCTTCATAAACTTCAAATTTAGGATGTTTTTCTGCTGCAAACCCTTCAACTGTCTGGTCTTCAACTGCAGCAACAGGAGCATTCTTTTTAACACTTTCAATGCCGTTTCTGCAAGCGTCTTCTGTTGTATAAACTTCGCTTGTAGCGATAACTTCGCCGTTACCTGCCTTCAAGTCAAATTTAATGCCTGTGTTTGTTTTGCGAACTACAAATTTACCCATAATGTTTCCTCCTTTAAATCTGCGGAACAATTCTTCTTACTTTTAATATATAATAGTCTGCGACAAATTTCAAGAAAAAATCTTAATATTATAAAGTAAATCCGATAAAAAACTGCACCGGGTACTCCGGTGCAATCTTTTTTAGTCTTCCTGTAAATTTTCAAACTGACTCTGGTAAAGTTTTGCGTAGAATCCACCCTTTGCAAGCAATTCTTCGTGTCTGCCTACCTCTACAATTCTGCCCGCATCCATAACAAGGATTTTATCCGCATCCCTGATGGTGGACAGGCGGTGTGCAATTACAAAGCTGGTTCTGTTTTCCATAAGATTTTCCATAGCTTTCTGGATATGCACCTCTGTTCTTGTATCAACGGATGATGTAGCTTCGTCAAGGATGAGAATCTTTGGATTCTGCAGAAATGCCCTTGCAATTGTAAGCAGCTGTTTCTGTCCCTGAGAAATGTTGGAGGTTTCCTCGTTAAGCTCAAAGTCGTAGCCTTTAGGCAGCATTTTTATAAAGTGATGTGCCTGACTCATTTTTGCCGCATGGATTATATCCTCCATTGCAGCATCTTCCTCCGAGTAAGCTATATTGTCCTTTATGGAGCCTTTGAACAGCCATGTATCCTGAAGCACCATACCGAACATTTCTCGCAGGTCGTTTCTTGCAAAATCCATGATGTTAATACCATCGATAAGAATTTCGCCGCTGTCAATTTCGTAATATCGCATAAGCAGCTTTACAACGGTGGTTTTGCCCGAACCCGTAGGACCAACCAGTGCAATCTTCTCGCCGCTTTCAACCCTGAGTGTGAAGTTGTCGATAACCTTCTGGCCCGGTTCATAACCGAAGTTTACGTTTTTAAACTCAACAGTTCCCTTTATATTTTCTGTGGAAGCACTGTCTGCTTTGTCCTTTTCTTCCTCGTCTTCCTCAAGAAACTCAAAAACTCTTTCCGCACAGGCAACAGCACTCTGCAGCATTGTGGAGATATTTGCTATCTGCTGTACCGGCTGTGAAAAATTTTTTACATACTGAATAAAGGACTGAATATCACCTACCGAAATTCTTCCCATATTCGCCATAACCGCACCCACAATACAAACCAGAATGTATCCCACATGGGACACAAAGTTTGTAAGAGGCATCATCATATGGGACGCAAAGTTGCTCTTCCACGCATTGTTACGCAGTTCTTCGTTATAGATGTCAAACTGCTCTATGGAATCGTCCTCAAGGTTAAAGGTTTTTACAACCGTATGGGCAGACAGCATCTCCTCGATGTGACCGTTTACCATGCCAAGGCTCTTCTGCTGCTTTTTATACAGTGGCTGGCTGTAACGCACAATTTTGCTGATTACAAAAACCGACGCAGGTATTGTAACTGCCGCCACAAGTGTCATCACCCAGGAAATGGACAGCATCATTACCAGAGAACCAACAAGCAGTGTCACCGTGGAGATAAGTCTGGTTATAGACTCGCTTATCGACTGGCTGATGCTGTCTATATCGTTGGTAATGCGGGACAGCACATCGCCTGTAGACACCCTGTCAAAATAGTTAAGCGGCATACGGTTTATCTTTGCAACAACATCCTTTCGCAGTGTATAGGTAATGCTGTTGGAAATTTTCGCCATAATAAAGCCGTGTACAAGGCTGAACAGATAGGAAATCACATACAGAATAACCATAAGTGCAATTATTCTGAAAAGTGCTGTATAGTCTATAACAATTCTTCCTGTGACAAATCCGTCTTCCACGGCCTTGTATAGAACATCGGTTGCCTTACCCATAAGTTTTGGGCCGATTATGCCGAATATGCTGGAAAACAGCGATATAAACATAACCACGACCATTAGGTATTTATATTTGTTGAGATATTTAAGCAGCTTTGCGATAGTGCCGCCAAAATCCCTTGCTTTTTCGCCTCCGCGAAGTACGGCAGGACCACCGCCGCCTGGACCACCGCCCGGTCTTCCCTGAGGAGCTGCAAATCTTGCATTTGTATTTGCCATATTACATCTCCTCCTTTGACAGCTGGCTGTATGCAATTTCTCTGTATTCCGTACAGCTTTCAAGCAGCTGGCTGTGTGTGCCCTGCCCCACAATTCTGCCCTCGTCCATAACAAGAATACGGTCTGCATCCATAATGCTGGCCACACGCTGACCTACTATTATAATGTTTGCCTCGCTTAAATTTTCCCTTAAGGCCTTTCTTAAGTTTGCATCGGTTTTAAAGTCAAGTGCCGAAAAGCTGTCGTCAAAAATATATATTGGTGCATTTTTTACAAGCGCCCTTGCAATTGCCATTCTCTGCCGCTGACCGCCCGATAGGTTGGTGCCGCCCTGACTTATCGGCTCGTCAAACCGTTCATCCTTTTCCATAATAAAATCGTAAGCCTGAGCAATTTTTGTCGCATCTTCAATATTCTGCTGTGTGGCATTTTCGTCACCGACAAAGAGGTTGGATTTTATTGTGCCCGAAAACAGCTGGCTTTTCTGCGGAACATATCCGA
Organism: Oscillospiraceae bacterium; assembly: GCA_017435045.1. Lineage (GTDB taxonomy): Bacteria > Bacillota > Clostridia > Oscillospirales > Ruminococcaceae > RGIG3102. The sequence goes on along the minus strand of JAFSFT010000018.1, from coordinate 16,578 downwards.
TAAGTTCACGCAGGTCTGCAAGGCGGAAATTTTTTATATTTATTCCATTAATCTTTACTTCTCCTTCTGTAGCCTCGTACAGACGCGGAATAAGCTGGATAAGACTGGATTTGCCGCAGCCTGTGGAACCGATAATTGCTGTAACCTCGCCCGGGTTGGAGATAAATGATACATTTTCAAGTGCATACTCCTCCCCGTCAGGATATTTAAAACTTACATTGTCAAATTCCAGTGTGCATCGGTCAAAATCCGCATTTACAGGGTTTTCTGTTTCCACAATTGCATTTTTCCTGCTGAGAACCTCGGCAATACGTGTGATGGAAACTTTTGCCCTTGGCAGCATTACAAACATCATGGAAATCATCATAAAGGACTGCATAATGGTTGCAGAATACTGGATAAACGCCATCATATCGCCTACCTGCATTGTACTCTGTGCTATTTTGTCTGCACAAACCACAATAATCAGAACAGGAATAAGATTCTGCAGCAATGTAAGTGTAGGCATAATAACCGACATAACACGGTTTATAAACAGGTTTGTGGCTGCATACTCACGGTTTACATCGTCAAACTTTTCCTCCTCGTGCTTCTGCTTTGAAAACGCACGCACAACAAGAATACCCGTAAGACTTTCCCTTGCTGTAAGATTAAGACGGTCAACGATGCTTTGCAGCACTTTGAATTTTGACGACATAAGCAAAAAGTTTATGGTCATAAGCACAGTAACCGCAACAACCGTAAGTACGTTTATCCATGCCATTGACGGTGCCTTTTCCACAGCCATAAACACAGCACCTACACCCATAATTGGTGCGTAGAATATCATTCTTAACCCCATTGTGAACAGCATCTGTATCTGCTGTACATCATTGGTTGTTCTTGTGATGAGGGATGCTGTTGAAAATTCGCTGTATTCCTGGCTGGAGAAGCTTTCAATTTTAGAAAACACCGCCCTGCGCAGGTCTCTGGACATACCAGTTCCGCTGAAGCTGTTTACAAGATGTATGCCAAGGTCCACCGCCACTGTAAGCAGTGCCACAACCAGCATTTTAAGCCCAACTGTCAGGATATAATGCATCTGCTGATTTTTAAGCAGTTCTGCTGCCGCATTGTCCGCTGTAGCTATCTGCATTGCAAAATCCTGAATGCCAACGTTTACGATATCACTCATCAAATTTGGCATCATCAGGTTGCATACTGCCTGCATAGCAAGAAATACAATTGACAATGCCACTAAAGGTAAATACTTTTTGATATGTTTATAAATGTGTTTCAATGTAATATATCTACCCGCCTTTCTGCTGTGTGCCGTTTTCCCGAACAGCACTTTTTCATCATAAATAATTGTTAACAATATAATTATATAATTTATATATTTTTACTGTCAACAAATATCACAAATCTTTCATCTCGGGCAGCAGGTCCCATGTACGCTTTGGCATAAAATTCATACGGCAGCGCGGGTTGTACCTTTCCTTTATTGCAATTGTATCGTAAAACAGCTTCCACAGCTTCTGCACAGCAAGTTCCTCGTCTGCAATTTCAGGCAACTGCACATTGTCGGCTTTTACAATTGCCGCCTGCTTTTCGTAATAGAGCAGTGCTTCCTTGTTGGTGGCATCGTAAATCATAAAATTCTGGTTTGCAAAACGCTGGGTAAAATGATAAGCCATAAGAGGCAGCAGTCTGTTTTTGGGGGTTATAACCGATATGTACGCATCATTTGCCTTGTAAAAACGCACTATACCAAGATACAGATGCTTTTCTCTTTTAAGATGGTTATGTGCTTTAAGCAGCCAGCTTACATCATCATCACCTGCAAGGCGGTGTACCTGTGCCCCCTTTTTAAAGCCTTTTACTATATATCTCAGCATATGTATTTCCTTTTCCTTGCCATAGCACAGCAGACACTCCCTTACAAAACGCAGGGAGTATACAGATATTTTTTCCTCTATAGCCTTTTTTACCTTATCAGACTTAAAGGTATCGGTGGTTATGGTGACAAGCTGAAAAAGACTGGCATGTATATCGTCCTCGCAGATAATTTCCACCGGGTTAAAAGATGAATAATAGTATTCGTACACACAGCAGAGAAAGCCGTCAAAGCTGCCGTCGTACACAAAAATCACATCTGTCCGCTGACGCATTTGAACACATCCTCTCCTGTAACCGTACGTGGTGCAAAGCCCACATCAAAAAGGCTGGTCTGCTCCACCGTTGAAAAATCGGGCTGCCGTTCCCCTGCTATAAGATATTTTTCGGCATAGTCACGGTCTATCTTCACATACTTTGCAGCCTTTCCCTTGCAGGTTATAAAAAACTGAGCTCGTTTAAGCACCACCCCTATTTTTTTAAGTCCGTCAAAATCAAGGTATGCCGCTTTTCTTGCGTATACTATCCGCCTTGCACTGGTCACCCCTATCCCCGGTACACGCAGCAGCAGCTCGTATGGGGCGGTGTTTACCTCTACGGGAAACAGATGCATATTGTTCAGTGCCCAGTTGCATTTGGGGTCGAGAAATTCATTGAACATTGTATGTTCATCATCCAGCAGTTCCTCTGCACGGAATTTGTAAAACGCAGCAGCCAGTCTGCCTGATAAAGACGGTGTTCCCTCAGAAGCGGCGGCTTTGTGTCCAGTGCGGGCAGATTTCTGTCGTTGTTCACCGGAATATATGCCGAAAAGTACACTCTTTTCAGCTTGTATTTATCATATAATCCCTGTGTAAGCCGCAGAATATGCAGGTCGCTTTCCTCACTTGCCCCCACAATCATCTGGGTGGACTGTCCTGCAGGTGCAAATTTCGGTGCGTGGCGGTACAGGGCAAGCTCCTGTGTTGCCTGCTCCTTCCTGCTTTGAATTGCACGCATTGGTGTAAGTATTTTTGCCTTGGATTTGTCGGGTGCCACCCTTGCCAGACTTTCGGCACTTGGCATCTCAATATTTACACTTACCCTGTCTGCCAGCAGCCCTATGGCCTCCACCAGTTCAGGGCTTGTACCCGGGATAACCTTTGAATGAATATATCCGTTAAATCCGTATTCATAACGAAGAATACGGATTGCCTCGATGATAAGCTCCATTGTATAGTCGGCGTTTTTTATTACCCCGGAGGACAAAAACAGCCCCTCTATATAGTTGCGTTTGTAAAAATCTATGGTTAAATCCGCCAGCTCTCTTGGTGTAAAGGCAGTACGCTTTACGTCGTTGCTTTTGCGGTTTATGCAGAACGCACAGTCAAACTCGCAGTAATTTGTATACAACACCTTTAAAAGCGAGATACATCTGCCGTCTGCAGACCAGCTGTGGCAGATACCGCAGGCCGCTGCACTGCCTACACTGCCGCCTGCACCTCTGTCCGTGCCGCTGGAGGAACAGGATGCATCGTACTTTGCTGCATCAGTAAGTATTTTAAGCTTTTCAAACATATCCACAACATATCCCTCTTTTCTGCATATTTCCTTGTTTTTCATCCCTACAGTTGTTAACTGATACCTTATTATCGCACTTTTCGTATATTTAATTATATTTTAACATCTATTAGTTGTATTTTCAATATTTTATCACAACTTTTAGTTGTAAATATTGCAGTTGTCATTTTTTGATGATAAGATATATTTATATTTCATTTTGCGAGGTTTTATTATGTCTATTGAACGTGTTAGAGAATATATGAAAGAGTTTGGCAGAGAGAATGATATACTGGAATTTGAAGTTTCCAGTGCTACAGTAGCATTGGCCGCACAGGCCCTTGGCACTGAACCGGGCAGAATTGCAAAAACTCTTTCCTTTAAAAAAGACGAGGGATGTATCCTTGTGGTGACAGCAGGCGATGTAAAAATCGACAACTCCAAATACAAGCACAAATTCGGCCTCAAAGCAAAGATGCTTACAACAGATGAAGCGGTTGAGCTTATCGGCCACGCAGTTGGCGGTGTCTGTCCTTTTGCAGTTAAAGAAGGGGTTATCGGCATCTATATTGACGAAAGTGTGAAGAAATACGAGACAGTATACCCTGCCTGCGGTTCCTCCAACAGTGCAATCGAGCTTACACCTGATGAACTTTTTGCTTTGAGCAAAGCTGACGAATGGGTTGATGTGACAAAGCTGATTGAGGGTTAACCTTGCTTTTTTCAGCTGCCTGTGCTTTTCAGCAGTATCGGAAGTATAATATGAGCAAAAAGAATAAGATAATTATTGCTTTGGCACTTGCTGTAATTGCTTTTTTCGCTTTCCGCAGATTTGCGTCGAAAACTTTTTTTGATGCAGAACAGGATATATCTGTTTTGTCAGTACAGTACATAGACAGGGTCGGCTGCCATACAGATATAACTGAAGAAGTTGACTGTGAATATCTTGAGCACATCCTTCATTTACTGAAAACCTACAGTGGAAAACAAAAAATCACTTCTTATAAGCTTGGCGAAAATGCATACAGCATATATCTGACATATAATGACAGTTATTATTTTTTATTCCTTTATGATTCCGGTTACTATCATATATACGATGCCTTTGACAGCAGTTACCGGGGCTATAGAATAAAAAACGGCGATGTATGGTTTAACATCGTTCACGGTCTTGCCGTTTAGCAAAAACAAACGGGACTTTACAGAGCCTGAGCTCTGAAAAGTCCCGTTTTTAATTATATAAATACTGAAATTTATTTCTGCAGCTTTTTATCCTTTTTATGCTGCCAGATTTCGCACAGCATTGCACCGCCGATAATTACAAATGCACCCGCCATCTGCACAGGTGTCATATTTTCGTTGAGGAAAATTGCCGACATAAACAGTGTGGATACAGGGTCAAGGAAGCTGAGCATTGCAATTGAGTACGCAGGCATTTTCTGCAGCGACATAAAGTACAGCCAGTAGCAAACACCTGTATGGAAAAGACAGAGAATTGCAAGGAATATCATACCCTTTAAATCAATTGTGAATATTTCGCCAATTGAACTTGTTGCCATTGTATATGGAATAAGCACAAGCGATGCACAGGCAAGCTGGATAAGTGTAACCTCCAGACCGCTGAAGCCTTTAACCTTTTTGTTGGTGATGGTTACAGAGGCATAAAGCACAGCAGACATAAGGCCGAATATAACACCTTTTGCCGAGCCCACCTCAAAGGACTGCAGATTTACCATTGCCATACCAACCATAGCTGTAACAACGCCAATAATCTTTGCGTTTGTCAGCTTTTCCTTAAGCACAAATGCCGATGCAATGATAACAAAAGCAGGTGCACAGTAATATGTAAGTGTTGCTATACTTACAGGCACATAGTTGTATGCCTCAAAAAGCAGCACCCAGTTAAAGCCGATTGCAAAGCCTGCATAAAGCAGATGGGGCAGATATTTTTTCAGATTCTGCATATCCATTTTGTTTTTCTGCAGAATATATACTGCAAGCAGAAACAGACTGCCCACAAAGGCCCTTGCCAGGGAAATCTGCACGCTGGAAAGCGGTATATTTTTTACAAAGATCCCCAGAGAACCCCAGGTTATCATGGATAAAATCACATAAAGATAGTATTTCATAACTTTTCCCTTTTTTACTTTAAAACTATGTAAAACAGTTTAACATTTAATTCAATCGTTTACAACCTTTATACAAAAATATTCTGCATATTTTATCTATCTTTTTACTATAATTTTTCACAAAACCGGTGTATAATATTCATAATAAATATTTATGTGGTAAGAATGGAGGTCGTAATATGAAACTTACTTTTTTAGGTGCTTGCCACGAGGTTACAGGCAGTCTTATACTGCTGGAGGCTGCAGGCAAAAAAATTGTGATTGACTGCGGTATGGAACAAGGTAAAGATGTTTTTGAAAACGTGGATTTGCCTGTTGCTGCAAGAGAAATTGACTATGTGCTTTTAACACATGCACATATTGACCATTCGGGCCATATTCCACTTCTTGTAAAACGCGGTTTCAAAGGCGAAATACACTCCACAGATTCCACAATGGACCTGTGCAACATAATGCTGCGTGACTCGGCACATATTCAAGAATTTGAAGCAGAATGGCGCAACAGAAAAAACAAACGTGCAGCCAAGGAAATGGTTGAACCGCTGTATTCCATGGATGATGCAGTTGCCGCACTTGAAATGTTTGTGCCGCACACATATAAAGAAAAATTTGCTCTCTGCGATGGCGTGGAGGTAAACTTTATTGATGCAGGTCATCTTCTCGGTTCCTCTTCCATTGAAGTGTGGGTAACCGAAAACAACGTTACAAAGAAGATTGTATTCTCGGGCGATATCGGCAACATCAACCAGCCTATCATCAACGATCCTCAGTATATAGACACTGCTGACTTTGTTGTTATGGAATCCACATACGGCAACAGAAACCACGGTGAAAAACCTGACTATATAAAATCCCTTTCCGAAATTCTAAACCGCACCTTTGCCCGCGGCGGCAACGTAGTTATCCCATCCTTTGCAGTTGGCAGAACTCAGGAAATGCTTTATTTCTTCAGAGAAATAAAAGAAAAAGGGCTGGTAAAACCGGAAAACTTCACTGTATATGTAGACAGTCCGCTTGCAATTGAAGCAACAAACGTTTTCAAGGCAGGCACCTCTGATTTCTTTGACACAGAAATGAACGAACTGCTGGAACGCGGTGCAAATCCTCTGCAGTTTGACGGTCTCAAAGTTGCCATTTCCGCAGAAGAATCCAAAATGATAAACTTTGACACTGCACCAAAGGTTATTCTGTCTGCCAGCGGCATGTGTGAAGCAGGCCGTGTGCGTCATCATCTTAAACACAACCTGTGGAGAGCCGAAAGCACAATTCTGTTTGTTGGATATCAGGCAATAAACAGCCTCGGCAGAAAAATTTATGACGGTGCACCTACAGTTAAACTGTTCAACGAAACCATCGATGTTGAAGCAGAAATTCTTCATCTCGACGGCATAAGCGGCCATGCTGACAACAATGGTCTTCTGCGCTGGGTTGAAGCAATTCAGAACAAGCCTCAGAAGGTGTTTGTTGTTCACGGTGACGATGATGCTGTAAACGATTTTACACAGCAGCTTGTTGACAGAGGCTTTGATGCAACAGCCCCTTATTCAGGTGCCGTTTATGACCTTGCGGAAAACAGGTACGAAGTTATTGCCGATCCTGTTGCAATAACCAAAAAATCTGCAGCAACTGTACGTGCTGACAGTGTATTCAGCAAACTTGTTGCTGCAGGCAAACGCCTTGCTGCTGTTATTCAGCGCAACAAAGGCGGTGCAAACAAGGACCTTGCAAAATTTACCAGCCAGATTGAAGCTTTGTGTGATAAATGGGACAGATAAACTGAATTTTCCATATTTAATTATGCTGACATATTACTTTTAATATGTCAGCATTTTTATTTATCCATTATCGTACTTTTTTCACAGTTTAATTGTTACCCATTTAATTGACAATATATTATATATTTTGATAATATTCTTAATATAAAATGTGATATTTGCTTTATGACAACACCGTAAAATCTCACCAGACACTACAAAAAGGAAACACAGTCTATGAAGATACTTGTTATCGCTCTATTTGCACTTACATATATTCTTATGCTTTACATCCCCAGCCGCAGGCATTATTTTGCAGCTGCAGTAGCCGCTGTGTATATTGCTTTGGGCGTTGTTGGTGCAGGCGAAGCATTTTATGCCGTTGACTGGAACATTATTATGATGCTGTTTGGCACAATGGGTACAGTATATCTGTTTATCGAGTCAAAAATGCCAAACAAAATTTCTGAACTGCTTATAAACAGAATTAAAAACGTAAAACTTGTTTTTATTGTTATGGCACTGTTTGCAGGGCTTGTATCCGCTTTTATTGACAATGTGGCAACTGTGCTTATGCTGGCACCTATTGCAGTGGCAATTGCAAAAAAATTTAATGTTTCCCCTGTAAAGCCTGTGCTTGCCGTTGCAGTTTCCTCCAACCTGCAGGGTGCTGCCACTCTGGTGGGCGACACTACAAGCATTCTGCTGGGCGGCTATGCAGGTATGGATTTTCTGGACTTTTTCTTTATGGACGGAAAGCTCGGTATGTTCTTTATCGTTCAGGCCGGTGCATCGGCTACAATACCCGTGCTGTATTTCATATTCCGAAAAGAAAACAACCGCATCGAGGAGATGCCTGTTACAAAGGTTACAAATATCTTCCCTTCCATTGCACTTGTTGCAACCGTTGTCTCGCTGATTGTGGCATCCTTTATTCCGGATAAGCCTGCAACAACAAACGGTATGCTTTGCATCCTCATTTTCGTATTTGCACTGATTTATGAAATAATGATAAATAAAACAAAGGGTGTTGTTAAAAATTCTCTTGAATCTGTGGACTTTCAGACACTGCTTCTGCTGGGTGGTTTGTTTATTATCATTCAGGGTATAACAAATGTTGGTCTTATCGAAGATATAGGCAATCTGTTTATCCTAATCAGCGGCGACAGCATCTTCCTTATATACACAATCCTTGTATGGTTCTCGGTTGTTGTTTCTGCCTTTATAGATAACATACCTTATGTTGCAACCATGCTTCCTGTTGTAAGTTCAATTTCCCTGAAGCTTGGCGTAGACCCTACCGTACTGTATTTTGGCCTTTTGGCAGGTGCAACACTTGGCGGTAATATTACACCCGTAGGTGCATCTGCAAATATTGCCGCAGGAGGTATTTTAAGAAAAGAAGGTCACGAGGTTTCTGCAAAGGAATTTATGAGTATTGGTATTCCTTTTACATTATGTGCTGTTATCACAGGCTATATTCTTATCTGGCTTATACACGCATAAATACAATTAAAAAATCGGTATCCCTTACACTCGGGATACCGATATTTTTTTGCAATATGAAATCATATTTCAAAGCTTCCTATATACAGATAGCCTTTCTGTTCAGGTGCATCTTCTGCTGTAAAATAATTAAAGCTTTCTTCATTCTCAAGATATATATGCGCAAGGGATATGCCCACATCCATCTTGTTCATATCTCCTAAAACCTGTTTTCGGAAAAACCTGTCCATACAATAGGTATGGATAACCTTTCCATCGTGAATAAAATACCATGGCTGGCTGTTTACTGCACTTGGTGCAAGGCGTGCACATTCCAGCCTTGTGTCCTCTGTGTCTGAAATTTCTGCAAGACTTTTGCGGTTGAACTGTGCAATGTCACTGCGATATGCCTCCTCTGAGCTGCCAAATGCAATCATCATAACGCATTTCATCCCGCTGTGGTCGGTGAACTCCTCCCCTGCTGTATTTGCAATTTTGCCCATTCCCAGCCAGCAGGTGCCAAGGCCTATGCTCTGCATATATAGATCAACCTGCTGAAACACAAAGCCCAGATTTACAAGTGCCTTTGTGTTTCTTTCGGCATATATCGCAATATTGTGGGGTGCACGCCACGGAAGAATACATTTTATCTTTTCGGGACCGATAATTTCCCAGGAAAGCTTTTCCTGCGGATAAAGTCTTTTGGCATTTTTTATAAAATCCTCTATCTTACGCAGAGTGTTGATTTCTGTCTGATTGCTGTCGTAGCTGCGGAAGGACTTGCGGTGATAAATCATCTCTTTAAGTTCCATATTTTTTCTCCGTTTTATGTAATATTTAAAAAATCATCTGCACAAGTATCATATATACAACTGTGCCGCCTGCAATGGAAAGAAGTATCTGCCTTTTCCACAGATGCAGCCCTGCAGTTACCGCTATGGCTATAATCTCGGGCAGGCCGTGACTGCCGCTGAACAGCTGAACATTCTTTAGGCAGTACACCACCAGCATACTGAAAATTGCCGCAGGCAATGCCTTGCCCAGATACTGTACAAATTTTGGTGCTTCTTTATTTTCTCTGAAAACTGCAAAAGGCAGAAAGCGTGTAAGCATTGTGCCAAGGGTAAGCAGAAGTATGGAAATTACAATCTGTGTGTTGTTCATTATAATCATTCTTCTTCACCCGCCCTTTCTATAGGCTTGCGGAATATTCCAAGCAGCAGCAGAATGCACAGCATTGTGGGAATAAGAAAACTGTCTGCCCCGAATAACACAAGACACACGACAGATGCCGCCATACCGATAAATGCAGACCAGTGTTTTTTATCCTTGAGCCACTGTTCAATAAATATAACCACAAACATTGCTGTCATGGCAAAATCCAGGCCCTCGGTGTTGAATGTGATAAAGTTGCCTATCCCCGCACCGATTGCCGTGCCGCCAACCCAGTAAAACCAGTCAAGAATTGTAACCCACAGCATAAACCATGGGCGGTCAATGTCCGCAGGAGGTTCTGTTGAGCAGTTTATGGAAAAGGTTTCATCGCTCATACCGAATATAAGAAAAAACTTTTTCCAGCCCGTACCCTTGAATTTTTCCATCATTGTAATGCCGTAAAACAGATGTCTTGCCTGCACCACAAGTGCAACCGCAAGCACCTCTACAGGTGCAAAGGCGGAAAGCAGCATTGCAACTGCCGCAAACTGCAGAGAACCGCCGTATACAATGCAGCTTATAAGCAGCGGACACCACAAAGGAAAGCCCGAAACACTCATAAGCACACCATAGGATATGCCAAGAAATAAAAATCCCGTCAGAACAGGAATTGTATAAGGAAAAGCTGTTTTAAAAGCTGCGAATATTCTGTTCTGCTTTTCCATATTCTCACCTTCTTAATAATTACTTTATAACCAAAGCTATCCCCACATTTTTACTGCGGGGATAGTTGCATTTTTACATAACAGCGGCCTATTTGTTTGCCTGTTTGTATTCAAGGTATTCATCGTAGGTCATAAGCTTGTCAACGATGGAGCCGTCTTCCTTGATTTCGATAATTCGGTTTGCAATAGTTTCGATAAACTGATGGTCATGGCTGGAGAACAGCACTGTGCCCTTAAAGTCTGCAATACCATTGTTAACCGCTGTGATGGATTCAAGGTCAAGGTGGTTAGTAGGCTGGTCAAGCATAATAACGTTTGCCTCTTTCATCATCATGCGGGACAGCATACATCTTACCTTTTCGCCGCCAGAGAGAACATTTACTTTTTTGTAAACATCGTCACCGCTGAACAGCATACGGCCGAGGAAGCCCCTGAGGAAGCTTTCGGTCTGGTCTTTGGAATACTGACGCAGCCAGTCAACAAGATTCATGTCGTTGCCTTCAAAGAACTCTGTGTTGTCTTTAGGGAAGTAACTTCTTGATGTGCTTACACCCCATTTAAAGAAACCGCTGTCCGGTGTAATTTCCTCGTTGAGCACCTTGAAAAGTGCTGTCTGACCTGCCTCGTTGTCACCGACAAGGGCGATTTTGTCAAGGCGGTTGATGTAGAACGATACGTTGTCAAGCACCTTTACGCCATCGATTGTAACTGTAAGGTCACGCACTTCAAGCACGTCCTTGCCAACTTCCCTGTCCTGCACAAAGTTTACAAACGGATATTTTCTGCTGGAAGCAGGCATTTCTTCAAGCTGAATGTTATCAAGAATTTTCTTTCTTGATGTAGCCTGCTTGGATTTGGATTTGTTTGCGGAGAAGCGGCGGATAAATTCTTCCAGCTGTTTGATTTTTTCTTCTTTTTTCTTGTTCTGGTTTTTGATAAGCTGATTCATCAGCTGGCTGGATTCGTACCAGAAGTCGTAGTTGCCTGCGTACATTTTAACCTTGTTGTAGTCGATATCAACAGTGTGTGTACATACAGCGTTGAGAAAGTGACGGTCGTGGGATACAACAAGCACTGTACCAGGAAAATCTATAATAAATTCTTCCAGCCATGCAATAGCATCAATATCAAGATGGTTGGTAGGTTCGTCCAGCAGGATGATGCTTGGCTTGCCGAAAAGTGCTTTTGCCAAAAGAACCTTAACCTTGTCACGGCCATTGAGGTTTTTCATCTGTGTGTAGTGGTTTTCCTTATCCACACCAAGGCCGTTGAGCAGCTGGAGTACCTCTGCTTCAGCTTCCCAGCCGTCCAGCTCTGCAAATTCGCCCTCAAGCTCTGCTGCTCTTTCGCCGTCTTCTTCACTGAAATCTGGTTTGTTGTACAGCTCGTCCTTTTCCTTCATAATTTCGTAAAGACGGGGGTTGCCCATAATAACAACGTCTGTTACATAATATTCGTCAAATTTAAAGTGGTCCTGTTCCAGAACAGACATTCTTGCGTTTTTATCAAGAAAAATTTCGCCCTTTGTAGGCTCACGCTGGCCTGAAAGGAATTTGAGCAGTGTGGATTTACCTGCACCGTTTGCACCGATGATACCGTAGCAGTTGCCCTCTTTAAAATCAAGGTTAACATCTTTAAACAGAGTCTGTCCGTCAAACTCGTGTGTAAGGTCTTTAACTGATAACATTGTTTTCTCCTTTAACTGAAATAATATATAAACTTATTTTTTAAACATAATTATACATATAACATTGTCTCAAATAGATATTGAAAAGTCAACCTCTTTTCAGTTTATCCCCCTTGCCTTTCTGCACCTTTATATGTGCCGTTTCATAAAATATCTGTAAAGGAGGATTTTTACCATGTCTGAAACAAATACAAACACAACACAGAACACATACCCTGTTTATCCCGGTACACCTCTGCGGATTGGCTCCAGCGGCAGCAACGTAACTGTTATGCAGCAGTATCTCAATGGCCTGGGTGTGGTTTATACAGGAGTAAACCGACTTTCCGTAGACGGAAAATACGGTGCCGCAACAAGAAATGCCGTGACACGCTTTCAGAAGCAGTTTTCCCTTGCAGCTGACGGCGTAATCGGCAAAAATACGTGGAATGCTATTGTGGCTGTATACCTTTCCGTAGCTGCATACCGTCCGCTGGATGTTACAACAAAATATCCCGGTGTGCTGTCTGCAGGCAGCAGCGGAGACCATGTAAGATTTATACAGAGTTATCTGAATGCAATCAGAAAAATGTATAACTACACCTGGCCAAACCTTACTGTAGACGGCAGATTCGGCGCCAACACCGCACTTGCGGTGGCAGGTTATCAGTCCGCATACAACCTTTCCATAGACGGCAAAGTGGGCAGAAACACCTGGGCAAGCATGATTCCCGAATTCAACAAGGTTATAAAGATGTAAAATAAGCCGCAATACATTAAACAATTAACGGCGGGGATACTTTCCCCGTCGTTTTCTGTTGAATAAACCAGATAAATAATGTATTATTAATATATCATCTCAAATTTTATATGGAGGTCAAAATGAATATTGCTCTTTTAGGCTTTGGTGTTGTATGCGGCGGTGTATATGAAATTCTGAAAAAACTGCCGGAATATAAAGTTACAAAAATTCTTATCCGCAATCCTGCAAAGAAAACCATGGACTGTATGACACTGGATTTTTCCGACATAGAAAATGACAGTGATATCGACCTTGTTGTGGAAGCTATAGGCGGTCTGCATCCTGCAAGAGAGTACATTCTCGCCTCTCTCAATGCAAAAAAACACGTTGTAACCGCAAACAAAGCTGTTGTTGCTGCATATTTTGAAGAATTTGTTGCCGCAGCCAAAGAAAACGGCGTTAAATTTATGGTGGAAGCCACCAGCGGCGGCGGTATTCCGTGGATTAAAAACCTGCAGCGTGTGGGCAGAATTGACAAAATTACCTCCCTGCACGGCATAATGAACGGCACCTCCAACTTTATCCTTTCTGCAATGACAAGTGAGGGTAAGGATTTTGAAGATGTGCTTAAAACCGCACAGGAGCTCGGATATGCGGAAGCCGACCCTTCTGCAGATATTGACGGCGACGATGTACGCAACAAATGTGCCATCTCTGCCTCCATTGCATTTGGATGTCCTGTGGATGTAAACAGTATTCTGCAGTGCGGCATACGCCACATTTCCAAAGCAGATATAGACTGGTTTAAAGAAAACGGCCTTGTCTGCAAGCTTTTTGCCACTGCAAAACGCAGTGGTGACTGTTTTGACGCTGTTGTTGAACCTGTGCTTCTCGGCTGCGACACCGTTGAGGCAAACGTGCCTAAAAACTATAATATCACCTGCCTTTACGGCGAAACTATAGGCGAAGTAAAGCTGTATGGCCAGGGTGCAGGCGGTCTGCCTACAGGAAATGCCATTGTTCAGGATATAATTGATATAAACACAGATAATGCTTACGACATTGCATTTGGCAATACTTTTGAAAAAGCAGAAATTATAAAAGGTAAGTACTATATCCGCATACCAAAGGAATGCGACAATTACAAAGCTTTGCCTGGCGATATTATTGAAGAGGAAATCCCGTCAGAAAACGGTACTGTTGTTATAACCAAAGAAACAACCCCTGCAAAAATACATATCCTTACATACAGGGAAAATTCTGTATTTGTTGCAAGATTTATATAAATATATATAATTTTTATCAGAGCCTTGCCGCACAATGGCAAGGCTCTGTTTTTTATTCACACAGAGTTCAGTCTATTTTACATAAACTTTACAAAACTCTGCATACATCATTTACACAAAGATATTAAACTTATTACCGTCGGCATTCTGCCTACTATATAATTTTACAAACACAGATTTCTGAGGAAAAACAATTATGAGTATCTTTAATGTATTCACTCTGCTTGGCGGTCTTGCAATGTTCCTTTACGGGATGGACGTTATGGGCAAGGCTCTGGAAAAACAGGCAGGCAGCAAACTCCACTCCATTCTTGAAAAACTTACATCCAGCCCGCTCAAAGGCTTCTTTCTTGGTGTGGTTGTAACTGCTGTAATACAGTCTTCTTCCGCAACAACAGTTATGGTGGTTGGTTTTGTAAACTCCGGATTCATGACACTGCGTCAGGCCATCGGTGTTATTATGGGTGCCAACGTTGGTACAACAGTAACAGCATGGATTCTGTCTCTGTCCGGCATTCAGGGCGACAGCTTCTTTATGACTCTGATGAAACCATCTACATTTGCCCCTATCCTTGCTTTTATCGGCATTATTATGTATATGGCTCTTAAAAGCGACAAAAAGAAAAACGTGGGTGTAATTCTGCTTGGTTTTGCTATTCTTATGACAGGTATGGACCTTATGTCCGGTGCTGTAAAGCCTCTTGCAAATGTTCCTGAATTTACACAGCTGTTCATACTCTTTACAAACCCTGTTCTCGGTATGATTGTAGGTGCTGTTCTCACAGCAATTATCCAGTCCTCATCCGCTTCCGTAGGTATTTTGCAGGCATTGTCCGTTACAGGTGCTGTAACATACGGCAGTGCACTTCCAATCATTATGGGTCAGAACATCGGTACCTGTGTAACTGCCCTGCTCTCCTGCTTTGGTGCGAACAAAAACGCAAGACGTACAGCAGTTGTTCACTTCTACTTTAACCTTATCGGCTCTGTAGGCTTTATGATAGGCTTCTATGCACTTAATGCTGTTGTTCACTTCTCCTTTATCAACGACAGCATCAACGCAGCAGGCATCGCTGTTATTCACACACTTTTTAACGTAACAGCAACAGCAATACTTCTTCCGCTTAACCGTGTACTTGAAAAGCTTGCATATCTGACAATCAAGGATGTGGAAAACGAAAGAGAAAAATTCCAGATTCTGGACGAACGTCTTATCAACACACCTGCCATTGCTATTGAACAGAGTAAAAAAGCTCTCCGCAATATGGCAAGTGAAGCAAGTACTTCCCTTATCAAATCCATCTCCCTGCTTGACAGATGGAACCCTGAAACAGCAGAAGAAATTGTTCACAGCGAAAAGAAAGTGGACAAATACGAAGATACTCTCAGCACATATCTTCTCAAGGTTTCCGCACAGGACCTCAGCGTAAAAGACAGTACTGAACTTACAAAAATTCTCCATATTGTTGGTGACTTTGAAAGAATCAGTGACCATGCACTTGCTATCTCCCGCCTCAGTGAAGAAATGAACAGCAAAAATATCAAGTTCTCCTCACAAGCCAACGAAGAAATTAAAGTGCTCAAGGATGCTGTGCTTGAAATTCTTTCCCTTACAATGGAATCCTTTGTTAAGGACGATGCCGAAGCTGCATACAGTGTTCAGCCAATGGAACGTGTTATTGACGAGCTGGCAAGAGAAATCAAAAACCTTCATATCGAAAGACTTAAAAACAACAGCTGTACAATTGAACTGGGCTTTGTTCTTTCTGACCTGCTCAACAACTGCAAGAGAATTGCTGACCACTGCTCCAACATTGCTATCGCTCTTATAGAAGCAGAAGCAGACAGCTTTGCTCCACATCACTATGTTAAAAATCTCAAACGTGACAACGCAGAAACATACTATGCTCTTCTCAACAATATGAGAAGTCAGTATAAAATTTAATTGACAGACAGATTGTAAAACGATATAATAATTAGGTGCTGTTATCCAACACAGCACCTTTATTATTCGCGGGCGTGGCGGAATTGGCAGACGCGCCAGACTTAGGATCTGGTGTCTACGACGTGGGGGTTCAAGTCCCTTCGCCCGCACCATCAAAGGGCTACAAAAAAGATATAGCCACAGAAAAACTCTGATTTTATCAGGGTTTTTTCTGTTTTTATAGGCAAATTTTTAGGTAACGGTTTGAACGTACAAAAAAGATTTTTATCTCGGACAG
>JAFSFT010000017.1 GCA_017435045.1 Oscillospiraceae bacterium | reverse complement strand
GGCTTCCTCCGGTAAGCGAATATTGGGAATATAGTAATCACCGCAACGGATATAGTTCAGTTCTTGCATCATATGTACCTCCACAAAAGCGTTTTACGGGTAAAAAAAGAAGCGATACTCGGTTATCAAACCAAGTATCGCTAACTTTTGTTTAGCCAACCCCGTCTGACAGATGCCGTAAAATAGTTAAATTTTTAGTTTAACTGTTTTACGAGCACCCGCCATTGTTGCGGGCTTTTTGTATATCCGGTTTAATTTGACTTGGATGCATATATTGAGTTATACTCTATTTTAATAGGTAAGCTATCTGCAGAAAAACTCTCTGCAAACCTATATTATATATTTCAAATCGTTATATTTATCAACGAGGTAACCAATGTTTTCCAAACTGTATAAGCTTATCCAACCTGCACTCTATAAGATGAATACCATTAAAATTTCTCCCTCCGATCTGCTTTTCCTGCAGATTTTCGACGGAGAATACTGTCATCCCGACACAGTGGTCAAATATCTTTATATAGAAAATTATTATGGCAAAAATGATTTTGGTAAAGAATTATATATAAAGCAGCAGTTTGCACGCGGAAAATTAAGAAATGCCGCTGCCCTGACAAACAAATTTGACAATCTGATAAAATCTATCGAAGACAATGGTTTTGATACAGATTGTGCTCTTGGTGTAGACAAAAACTTCTATCTGCGTGACGGCTCTCACCGCAGTGCACTCAGTCTTTATCACAACATTGATACGGTATCTGTAAACTACCTCAATATGGAATACCCCCGTAACTACCGATATTCCTGGTTTGAGGAGCACGGATTTGGCAGTGATGAGATAACTGCAATAAAAGAAAAAGCTGCTGAAATTATGGATGCAGCAAATGCTCCTCTCAATATAGTTATTTTTGGCAGCAGTGCCGAAGAAGCTGACGAAGCTGTAAAACAGCTGCAGAAATATGGTGCTGTACATTCCTGCACACAGTATTATCCCACTGAACCCGAGTGCTGTGAAATATGCAAAAACTTATTTGATGCCAGCGATTTGTACGGGAACAAAAATGATGTAAAAATTGAAGTAAAGAACCCCCGTTTTGCTGTTATCAGGTTAAAGCTTCACTCACCTGCAATGACCACTGTAGAAAACAACGAATTAAAAATATTCCGGCACTTTATAAACTACAGACTGCCTGTCATTTCTCAGGCCAAGGATATCCGCTGCACATTGACCGACAATACATTCATTAAGGACAGTATGCTGTTTATCCCCCGCAATTTTTATCAGAACAAAAAATTTGAGGATATTATTAATCAATATAAAGATTAAGCAATTCAATTATATAATTTCATCTTACAGACCGCCCTTTCAACCGGGCGGTTTTGATTTATCAGTACTGTGTTTTAACAAATTGACAACAATTTATATGGACAAATTGCACATAATTACAAAATGGTTACAAATTAATTTGTGGTATTGTTAAAAAAAACATTTTTACTATGTACATAATTTGTGAAAAGTTGTATAATACATATGTATTATGGGTTAATATGTTTAGTAATTACTTGTAATAAATCATACTATGAAAATCAAAGGAGCACGTTATGATTAAATTTTACACTCCACTTGGCAAAGTAAGCCTTACAAACGATTATTTTGCAGGTCTTGTAGGCAACGCTGTTACAAGCTGTTATGGTGTTGCAGGTATGCATTGTGCAGGTGCTGCTGACAGTGTTAAAACACTTATCTTTGGCAGCAACATTCCTGAAAAAGGCGTTGTTGTAAGCGAGTATAACGGCGAGCTTGTTATTGATTTGCATATCAAAGTTATCTTCGGCCTCAACATTGCTGCCATCGTGCAGAGCATTACAAACAAGGTACGCTATGTTGTGGAAGAAGCTACAAATCTTAAAGTGCATAAAATCAACGTTTCTGTAGACGACATTGTTGCAGAATAATTTACTTGAATATTTATAAGGTGGAAAATAACAAATGATAACTGGTAAAATACTCAGAGACAGCATTATCTCCGGTGCAAATTTACTCATCAGCAAAAAATCCAGCGTTGACGAACTCAACGTTTTCCCTGTTCCTGACGGAGACACAGGCACAAATATGTCCATGACTATCGGTGCAGCAAAAAGAGACCTTGCAGGTCTGCCTGATGACTGCACAGTAGAAAAGGTTGCTGCACAGGCAGCTTCCAGCATGCTTCGCGGTGCAAGAGGCAACAGCGGTGTTATCTCATCTTTGCTTTTCCGTGGTTTCTCCAAAGCACTGGCAGGCAAGAGCGAAGCAACAGCACAGGACCTTGCAGCAGCACTGCGCAGCGGTGTTGACGCAGCATACAAAGCTGTTATGAAACCAACAGAAGGCACAATGCTTACAGTTGCACGTGTTGCATGCGAAAAAGCAGAAACAATGCCTGAAGAAAACGACGAAGTTGCTCTCTGGAGTGCAGTTGTTGACGCTGCACAGGCAGCACTTGACTATACACCTGAACAGTTGCCTGTTCTCAAGAAAGCAGGCGTTGTTGACGCAGGCGGTCAGGGTGTTGTTTACATCTTCCGCGGTATGCTTCAGTATCTCCGTGATGGTGTTATGGTTGAAGGCGAAGCTGTAGAATCAAAGTCTTCCGCACAGACATATGCGCCAAAAGGCATCTACTCCAAAGACCTGTCTGAAAACGACGGTGAAGATGAACACGGCTACTGCACAGAATTTATCGTTTACAAACATAAAAATGCTTCTGCAGAAAGACTTCGTGCTTATCTTGAAGCAATCGGTAACAGTGTTGTGGTTGTTGAAGATGACGAAATCATCAAATGTCACGTTCATACAGAAGACCCAGGCCGTGCACTGAGCGAAGCTGTACGCCATGGTGCTATGACAAACCTGAAAATCGAAAATATGGATATGCAGGTTGAAGCTATCGAAGAAAAAGGCAAAGGCCTTGAAAAAGAACAGGCAGATGCAGAAAGCGAATCCAAATTCAAATATGCAGCAGTTGACGCTGACAACCCATTTGGCTTTGTTGCAGTTGCAGCAGGCGAAGGCCTTGAAAGCATCTTCTCTGACCTCGGTGTAAACGCTGTTGTTACAGGCGGCCAGACAATGAACCCATCCACAGATGACATTCTTCAGGCTGTACAGAGTGTTCCTGCAAAAACAATCTTCGTTCTGCCAAACAACAAGAACATCATTATGGCTGCTGAACAGGCTGCAAGCATTGCAGACAGAGAAGTAGTTGTTCTTCCAACAAGAACAATCCCACAGGGTATTACAGCTATGCTTAACTTTGACCCTGATATGGATGCAAAACAGAACACAATCAACATGAACATTGCTGCACAGAATGTTCAGACAGGTTCTATCACATTTGCTGCAAGAAACTCCGACTTTGACGGTCATAAAATCAAAGAAGGCGAAATTCTTGCTCTTGACAACGGCAAACTTGCATTTACAGAAAAGAGCATTGAAAAAGCAGCAATCAAACTGACAAAAAATATGGTTAAGAAGGATACAAACTTCATCACAGTTATCTACGGTGAAGGCATCAGCGAAGACGATGCAAACGCAGTTTGCGAAGGTATCCGTGCTAAAGTAGGCAAAAATATTGAAGTTAGTGCAATCAAAGGCGACCAGCCTGTTTACTACTACTTTATCTCTGTAGAGTAATAATTATCATATAATAAAAATTATGGACTGCCCGACGGGCAGTCCATTTTTTGTGTAAAATTTTTTCTTATTACAAGACTATTTTAATCTGTTCGCAAAATTGAAATTTATCGAATTGTTAGTCAAATTTTTTATTGATCAATTTCAAATATTAAATCTATTTTCTTAATCTTTCCGTGGTCATTAATATCTATAGGAATATAACCAACATATCTATATCCTTTTGCAGCATACTCGTTAATTATCTCTCTGTGTTCAACTGTGCCGGAACCCATAAATGTGTTGATATTTAAGCTTTTATATTCGTATTTTTTCACCTGAAACCTCCGCCAAAGCCTATAACTGCCCAAACTATAAAGGCGATGTAAATGCCTGTAATAATTATACCAAAAACAGCTAATGTTTTTGTGCCCGAACTAATTGTTTTTCTTTTAAACAAGAGCAGCCAACAGCACAGAAGAAACACTATAACTGCTGCAACCATTGTTACGGGGCTTACTAAAATATCTAAAAAACCAATACCTGTACTCATATCAGTTCCTCCTTGCATTTTAATTATTTTTTCTTATGCCGAAAAATTCAAAATCAGAAATCCTATAACAATCGCTGTGATTATAATAAAAAGCACAAGTATAACATAGAAGATTTTACTGTTTGCAAACACAGGCTTTTTATTGCCAAACTTACCTAACTGATAACAGTTGAAAAGCCAGACAAAAAGAATAACTATAGGTATTGCTATAAATCCGCCCAATAAACCTGTCGTTGTATGTGGTCTTAACATAAGTGTTACCTCCTTTATCTGTTGGGGGGTACAAAAAATTTATTTATCTTTATTTGCTATGTATCTTCTTAACAATATCACAAAAGAAATTATCCATAATATTGAACAAAGAACATCCATCGCAAAAATAAATCCATTGTCTGTATAAGTTTTATAGTAAATATCCATAAAGCTTTTTACAGTCCATATGACTGCACACATTCCGTAAAGAATGACAACTACAATACTTGTTTTTTTCATAGTGTCACCTCCGAGTTTTGTTATAAAGTATTTAAAAATTAGTGGCTGTAAGAAATTTTTCCACCGCAGTGCTGACAGAATTCGCCTTCATTTCTTCCAAGCTGTTTCTTGCAATGAGGACATTTATTGTACAGGAAATGAGGGATAAAACAAGAAAGTGACACAACTGCACCAATTTTAAAGAGTGTCTCGCCCCAAATGCATCCGGACAGCATTATTACAAATCCGATAATCAGCAGAAAATCTCTTAACTTTTGAGCATCTCTAACTTTCATTCTTATCCCTCCTTAAATCAGAATATGGTTATTATGGTTTATAATTATTTTTCAAGAGATATAATAATTTTTTGGCAGTTGGAACAATAAAATGATTCTATAGAATTTCCCTTTACAAATGTATCAAAAGTGACTTTTGCCAACCTGATATCATCACCAGATGACCAGAAACCGTTATCTTTACCCCAAAATATCTGATGGCTGCTCTTAATAAATCCTTTTTCCATCTCATTCCCGCAACATAAACACTTCATACAGTCACACTCCTTTACAATGTATAATTTATTTTCTCTTTATTTTACTCCATAACCAAAGACATACAGATACAATAGCTGTAGTTATAATAAAAGTTAATAAAAAATTGATAAGAAAATCCCAGAGTTTCCAAACACCCAGATAATTAAAGGATTGTACTGCTACAACTGCTAAACTGGAACCAATACAACCAGGGATTGCTTTTTTGATATATTTTTTCATTTAATCAATCCTTTCACCACAGAATTAATCAAGATTGTTTTCATATTCACTGGCATCAATAATTATCTTTTTACATTTTGGACAACAATAGCTTTCGATATGGTTCGGAGATAACAATGGAGTTCCCAGATGTAAAGCATATTTTTCCTTATCGTTTGGAAGCATGCTTATTTTATGCTTACGTTCACTCCAAATGGCTGTGCCGCTATTAAGATAACCATGTAACATTTCTATACCACAATACGGGCAGTTCATGCAATAACACTCCTTTGTCAAATAGGGATTAATCTAATGTTTTACCTATTGGGACTTATTTATCTGACCAGAATCTTTCCTGCAGTGTGCTCATTTTATCGTGGTATGATTTTATTAGTGTATCCTTTGTGTCGTAGGCCCCCGTATTTGCTGCATTTATAGCTATCAGGCAGTAAATGTAATAAATAATCAGAGGAACACAAATATATTCCAATGGTAACTCTCGGTAATAACCATTAATCTTATGGTATATAATGTCATATGCTATACTCAGCACTCCAAAAGCCATGCCAAGATAAGCACCCAGCTTTTTGCCTTTGCTCATCATTATTCCTGTTGCCACCATAAACAATATGATAAGCCATAAAATAACATCAAAAATATTTCCTGCATCACCATATCTGAAAAAATCTATTCCAAAAAACATAATCATCAGGATTGCAGGTAAAAAATATAAGGGTTTAAACTTCTTCATATAATCACTCCTAACAGTTGCCTAAATCAGCATCAAACTCAACACAATCCTCAATCATTCTGTCAGTAACAGCAACAGTTATAAACCAGCCTGTCATATCACAGGTAACAGCTTCCGGATTGTTAAGCTGTTCTATATGTATGCAGAAAGAGTTTCCATCACAAAATACACTGTTGACACCATATCTGTAGCTGCCGCTATTTGCACTGACGTAAACAAGCATTAAAGTGTTTTCTTCAAAAAATGTTTCGTCATAATTGGCAGTTGTTTCGTTGAATGACGGAACTTCATCATATCCGTATTCCATATCCAGCTCTTTGCCAAATGATATTTTAAACTGTTCCAATTCTTCCAGAGTGTCAAATTTATATATCGGAAGATGCAGAACGCTGCTTTCGGTCATTTTTTCAGTGTTTAAAGCCTTTAAATAAATTTCGCTTCCGTCTGTCCAGTCAGTGTTGGCAACAGCAATATCAAATGCCTCATCTGCAGGAGTGCCTGGTGATTGAATTTCTTCTGTGCCACAGCCTGTTAACCCAAGAATACAAAACATTGTTAAAATTAAAGTTATCAATTTTTTCACACAATCACACTCCTTCAAATAGAAATTCATATATTTTCATATAAGCAGCTTTTATTTATCTATGCGATGCAGACTTAAGTCACTGAATAATCCGTCTCTGATTATAACTTTGTCTCCAATATACCATTCTTCATCTTCTGGAATATAGGTGCGATACTCCTCGACAAGAGTTACTCTTTTGCCGTCATCTGATTTGATTACAACAGCATCATCAACAAAATCTATTACTGTTCCTTTTCGTGGAAAATCCGCAAACAAACTTATAGCTGCTACTAAAATTACCCAAAGAACACCGATTATTACTTTTGTTCTCTTTTTCATATAATCACACTCCATTAAAATCAGAATATAATTACAAAAAGGAGCGGGAAATTCCCGCTCCTTTAAACTTTTATGCCGTCTTTTGCGAAAAAACATTATCACAAGGCGGGTATATTATACTATAAATATTTTATAAGCTTTATTATTAAGAATAATATCATATATATATGAACTTTTCTACTTGTTTAACAACAATGATACTTTTATATTTTAAATATATTATATAAATATTAGGAAGTTGTGAAAATTTAATTTCACTAACTGTTCCGCCTGTTCAAATATTCCTGTCTGTAGCATAGTACATAAAGCGCCTAAAGCCATCAATATGTAGGCGTTAAGTAAACCCGTGGTACAGTCCATTGTTTTTTATATAAAATATCTGTATAATAATATTGTTATACATTTTTAATTTCAAAGGAAATTGGTTATGGATTTAAACACAGAAATCCGCTTTTTAAAAGGCGTTGGCGAAAAAAGAGCCCAACAGCTTAACAGGCTGGGGGTTTATTCCGTCTGCGACCTTTTATACCTTTTCCCAAGAAGATATATCGACTACGAAAATCCGTATGAAATAAGCCTTGCACCTTACGACACCCCTTGTGTTGTAAAAGCAACTGTGCTTACAATAGCAAACGGTGTGCGCATAAAAGGCGGCAGAACCTTGTATAAGGTTGTCTGTGCCGATAACACCGCCCGTCTCAATCTTGTTTTCTTCAACAGCGAATACACTGTGAAAAAGCTGCAGATAGGCGAGGATTACCTGTTCTACGGCAAAGTAGGCGGCAATATGCTTACCCGTGAGATGACCTCACCGCTGTTTATCCCTGCTGACACAGCCATAAAGCAGCAGCCTGTATACCCTATGACACAGGGCATCAACTCAAACTTTTTATCCAAGCTGACCGCACAGGTTTTTGAACAGATTGGCGAGATAAAGGATTTTCTGCCACCGCAGATTATATCTGAATTTGAACTGCCAAGTCTTGATTTTGCCCTTAAAAATATCCATTTCGGCAGAAACGCCGCCGAAATATCCGCTGCAAAGGAAAGACTGATTTTTGATGAGTTCTTTATGCTGCAGCTGGGTATGGCACTTATGGGAGAAAACAACGACCAAAACACCGATGTTACGCTTAAAAACACCGATGTATCCCCTTTTATAAATTCTCTCAGCTTTACCCCAACCGAGGCACAAAGCCGTGTTATCGGTGATATCCTGCAGGGTTTTAAAGGCTGCACCGCACAGAACAGACTTGTTCAGGGTGATGTTGGCTGTGGCAAGACCCTTGTGGCTGCCGCTGCTGCCTTTGCAATGGCACAGAACAAATATCAAAGCTGTATTATGGTGCCTACAGAGATACTGGCAAATCAGCACTACAAATCTTTCTGTCAGTTTTTTGAAAAATTCAATATATCTGTTGCCCTGCTTACAAGTAGTACAAAGGTAAAGGAAAAACGTGATATCCTTGCCCGTCTTGAAGATGGCGAAATTGATGTTATAATCGGCACCCACGCCCTTATCAGCGATAATGTAAAATTCCACAGTCTCGGTCTGTGCATTACCGACGAACAGCATCGCTTTGGAGTGCGGCAGCGTACCCTTGTAAGCCAGAAGGGCACAAATCCCCACATTATTGTAATGAGTGCCACTCCTATTCCACGCACCCTTGCCATGATTATCTACGGCAATATGGAAATTTCCATTATAGACCAGATGCCAAAGGGCCGAAAACCTGTGGAAACTTACTTTGTGGGCACAGACCTGCGTGCAAGGATGTTTGGCTTTATTGACAAGCATATAAAACTGGGCAAACAAACCTATATTGTTCTGCCTGCAGTAGACCCAAGCGAAGAAATAACCGAACTGCAAAGTGTTAAACAGTACTGCGAGGAGGTTGTAAAGCCTTTGCTGCCCCACGCAAAGGCGGAAATTCTGCACGGAAAGATGAAGCCGGCCGAAAAAGATGCGGTTATGACACGATTTAAAAACGGCGAAACCGATATTCTGTGTTCCACCACAGTTATCGAGGTTGGCGTGGATGTGCCAAATGCTGTGCTGATGATAATTGAAAATGCAGAGCGTTACGGGCTGTCTGCCCTGCACCAGCTTCGTGGCCGTGTAGGCCGTGGCAGCGACCAGAGCTACTGCATACTTGTGTCTGACCACAAGGGCGAAAATGTCCGTGAAAGACTTAAATTTATGTGCAGCACACAGGACGGCTTTAAGGTAAGCCAGTACGACCTTGACCACCGCGGTCCGGGTGACTTTTTCGGCAAGCGGCAGCACGGCCTGCCCGACATGAAGATTGCAAGTATGTCGCAGGATATACACACTCTGGAAAAATCCCAGACTGCCTGCAGAATGCTGCTTGCAGAGGAAAACTGGCAGCATAAATATCCGCTGCTGGTGGAAAGACTTAACAAGCTTTTTGAAGGCTTTGTTTTATAAAATATAAAGGAAAGCGGCGGCAGTATTGCCCCGTACAGTAACAATCCCATATGAAAAACATTAAACTTATAGTTACCGACCTTGACGGTACACTTTTTACAACCGACAAACGTCTGCCGCCTGACTTTGACAGGGTGCTGGCAGACCTTAACGACAGAGGCATAGCCTTTGCTGTGGCAACCGGCAGAAATTTCGAGGGCATTGTCCACTATTTTACCGACAAGCTGCATCAGATGCACTTTATCTGCGACAACGGTGCATTCATTATGGAACACGACAAGCTGACACGCTGTGTTACCATAGACAGAGAACTGTGCCACCGTGTATTCAACACCGTAAAAGAATATGGCAAAATTGACGTACTTGCCTGTGGCCTTAAAGGCACATACTACACCCGTTGCTGCCCCGAAATGCAGTATACCATGGACTGCTATTATGCACCTGTTACCTTTGTAGAGGATATGTGCGGCATTGATGACGAGCTGTTTAAAATAAGCTACAGCGATTTCAACGGCGGGCCGATAAAAAGCGGCAGCTATGACTACATGGTGGAAAATTTCGGTGAAGAATTATCCATTCATCCCTCGGGCGGCATATGGATGGACAGCATGAACAAAAGCATCACCAAAGGTGTCGGCGTAAAAGCACTGCAGGAAATTCTTGGCGTTACCGATGAAGAAACCCTTGTGTGCGGCGACTATTACAACGATATACCTATGCTGGAAAATGCAAAAAATGTTTTTGTTGTGGCAGACGCACCCGATGATGTAAAAAAATATGCCACCAAAGTGATAAAATCCAACGATGAATATGGTGTTACCGAGGCCATAAAAGAGTTTGTGCTGGGATAAACTTTCCGCTTTATGCTCCAAACTCAAAGCAGTATCATGTAAGCAGTATCATGTAAATAGTATTTTTATTATGAATAATGCCGTAAAACTTTTATATCTTTAATTCTTTGTATAAACTAAATATCATAAAAGCAGAACAGCGTTCCCCGTAGGAACGCTGTTCTGCTTTAAGAGAAGGTATTTTTATGGTTTGCCTTTTTTGGAAAGGGATTATTCAATTTCGTAAACCGCCCCCATAAAGAGCGGCAGATTGTTCTGCGTATCGATAATCATATACACAAACGGACGGTCAAGATAAACACACTTTGGCTGGTTTTCAATAATCATTGCTCCCTCTGCCACCATCTCCACCACTGTGGCGGCACCTGCCTGTGTGCCCTTTTCAGCAACACGGATAAATGCCTTGTGGAGTATGCGGTTTATGCAGACGTTTTCTCCTTCAGCCTGTGCTGTGCCAAGACCTGAAAAATCGGCAAGGCGGAAATCAAAGGCATCTGTCATACCGAGAGACTTGAAGATATCGCTCATCTCCACATCAAAGGTAGTTTCGTATTTTGGAATAGCAGTCTCAACTTCCTGCTGCGGATCAAGGCTGCCCAGCAGATTTGTGATTTTTTCTCCGTCCAGAGAAGCTATATAATCATTTATTTTTATATCTTCATCTGGCAGAAGTGCAACATATGCATACTTTCTGTCCTTATAATATTTAACAAAACCTTGTGTATCTTCATCACAGATATATCCGTTTTCCGCTGTGTACATAAACTCTGCATTCTGTGTCCTGCCGTCAGCCTTTGTAAACGTGCCGTCGTGAACACTGTATTCGTCGTAATCGTTAAGCCACAGTGCCTCAAAATTGAGGGCATTTATAAGGTACATCACCGCATCGGGGTCAATTTTGTCCAGAATATTCTGTATCTGTCCGTTGGTCTGCTGTGCCACCCAGTTGTTGATATCCTTAAGAGTTTTATCGTCAAAAGGTGCCTTGTAAACTTGTGCAAGATAGTAATCCTTTACAGTCTGAAGAAAAGCTTCGTTTACAACAAACTTACCATCGTCATCCTTAAACCATATAGAGTTGGCAATGTCAAAATCGTAGCCTTCGTCACTTGGCAGGGTATTTACTGTGCTGTACAGATATCCGTTTAAAGATTGCACATCCATACCCATAACCGCTTCCATCTGGCTGAGTGTTTCTCCCTGTGCACCATTAGCGGTCATTGCAAGGGCATAAAGCACAGAAAGCGGCGAATAAACCACGTTTTTATCCTCTGTGCAGAGCTGTTTTAAAAGCTGTACAGAAAACTGTGCCACAGCCTGTGCCTCGTTGCCATCGGCATAGTTATACACTGGCACAGGATTTTTGTTAATGCCGTCGGTAAGGTTTTCCGACCGTACTGCTGCACATCCGCTTAAGGCTGCTGCCGCAAAAATTGTTGCAAGTATAAGCGAAACAACACGTTTTTTCATCATACAGCCTCCTTTTTATATACAAATTGTGTGTAATAAATTATCTTTTACAACCTCATAATACCCCAAAATTATGAACAAACGAATAACAAAATTACATTTTAACCAATTTGTAACCTCTGTAAAAGTTTTGTGAATATCTTTATGTCAAAGTTTCACGAATAAAATACATTTAAATTGTGCAAAATCCAAAAATGTGAAAAAACAATAACCGCCCTATTGCAAACCGAACAAATATATGATATCATTTTGATATCAAAAAGAACACGTGATATTTTTGAACTATTTTAAAAGACTAAAAGTGAAAGGAAGTTGTATTTATGACTGAAAAAGTTTTACACAGCAAAAAGAATGGTATGCTGGTGCTTATAGGCACATTGCTGCTTTATGTTA
The DNA here is from genome assembly GCA_017435045.1 of Oscillospiraceae bacterium. Classification (GTDB taxonomy): domain Bacteria; phylum Bacillota; class Clostridia; order Oscillospirales; family Ruminococcaceae; genus RGIG3102. The sequence goes on along the minus strand of JAFSFT010000017.1, from coordinate 14,793 downwards.
TTGCAGGTCTTGGCGTTGCTGCAGGCGTTGCAATGTCCGCCAATATAATTGGTATTGTTATTATGGTTATCTGTATTGCATATCTCTGCCTCGGCTGGATTGTGCTGTGCGGTCTTAAAGTGCTTAAACCGCAGGAAGCTCTGGTGCTTACCCTTTTTGGCAAGTACATAGGCACACTTAAGAACGAAGGCTTCTATTTTGTAAACCCATTCTGCTCTGCAATCAACCCTGCCGCAAGGACAAAACTGAACCAGAGCGGCGATGTAAAAACAAAGGGTATAAATCCAAACGAAGTTGAAATGCCAAGCAAAAAGCTTTCCCTCAAAATTATGACACTTAACAATGCAAAGCAGAAAATCAACGACTGTCTGGGCAACCCTATCGAAATAGGCATTGCAGTTACATGGAAAATCACCGATACCGCAAAGGCCGTTTTCAATGTGGATAACTACAAGGAATTTCTCTCCCTGCAGTGCGACAGTGCATTGAGAAACATTGTAAGAATTTACCCATATGACGTTGCTCCAAACGTTGACACCACAGGCGACGGCCATGCCGATGAAGGCAGCCTGCGTGGCAGCAGCGAAATTGTGGCACAGCGTATAAAGGAAGAAATTCAGGCACGAGTTGACGAAGCAGGCATTGAAATTGTGGAAGCAAGAATAACACACCTTGCATACGCCCCTGAAATTGCCGCTGTTATGCTGCAGCGTCAGCAGGCAAGTGCAATTATCGATGCAAGAAAGATGATTGTTGACGGTGCGGTTGGCATGGTGGAAATGGCTCTGGAAAGACTTAACGAAAACAATGTGGTAGAACTTGACGAGGAAAGAAAAGCTGCGATGGTGTCCAATCTTATGGTGGTATTGTGCGGCAACCACGATGCACAGCCAATTGTAAACACAGGCAGCTTGTACTAAGCTATGGCGGATAAAGATAAAAAACAGATACCTCTGAGGGTATCCGCAAAACTATATGATGCTATTGCCGCATGGGCAGAGGACGATTTCCGCAGTATAAACGGACAGATCGAATATCTGCTTACCGAATGTGTGCGGCAGCGCAAGAAAAACGGAAAATATGTGTCTGACCAGATTGATGTTCCTCCGGAACTGGATATTGAATAAAGTTTTTTCATCTTTAAAACGACCTCCCAATAACAATTTTTACAGATAACTATAACGAGGTCAAATTCTATGAGCAAAATCGTATTCTTTTGTATACCTGCACACGGGCACACCAACCCTACCCTTGGGGTAGTACGGGAACTTGTTTCTCGTGGACATCAGGTGTGGTATTATTCCTATAATTCAATGAAAGACAAGATATCAGACACAGGTGCAGTGTTTGTATCCTGCGATGATTATGATGCCGAACAGCGGCTTTCTGCCAAAGACGGTGCACGCATAGGCAAAGATCTGGCTTTCTCCACAAAAATTCTGGTAGATACAACCCTTGCACTTGATGACACAATCTGTGCAGATATGCTTAAGCTTAAACCAGACTGTATTGTTGCCGATTCCATGGCAACCTGGGGAAAAGCCATCGCCATAAAATTAGGTATTCCCTTTGTATCATCCACCACAACCTTTGCGTTCAATAAATATTCTGCAAAGATTATGAAACAAAGCTGTACCGATATGCTTAAGCTGCTGATATCCATGCCACAAATATCAAAGCAGATAAAACGTCTGCAGCAAAAGGGTTATCCTATAAAAAATGTTCTGGATATTATTCAGAATGACGAAAATACCCACACTATCGTATACACTTCTCCCGAGTTTCAGCCTTGTGCCGATACCTTTTCCGAAAAGTATGTATTTGTGGGACCATCTATCCGTCCCTCTGCAGAAAATATCGAAAAGACAAGAGAGAAACTTATCTACATCTCTATGGGCACCGTGAACAACGATATGCTACCGCTGTACAAAAACTGTATTGAAGCTTTTGCCGGCAGTGAATACCAGGTTATTATGTCTGTAGGCAATATGGTATCACCACAACAATTTGATAAACTGCCGGATAATATATCGGTTTTTTCATATACAGACCAGATTGCTGTACTAAACAAAGCGGATGTTTTTATCAGTCACTGTGGAATGAACAGTGCAAGTGAAAGCCTGTACTTTGGTGTTCCATTGGTCATGCTGCCACAGACTCCGGAACAGAACGGTGTTGCCGAACGTATTCTGCAGCTTAATGCCGGTATTAAACTGCAACAGACCGACAGTAAATCAATTTATAATGCTGTAAATACTGTATTGACAGACATCAGTTACAGAAAAAATGCATATTTAATTTCAGATGGATTCCGCAGATGCAGCGGTGCAAAGGGTGCAGCGGACAAAATTATATCAATGTGTAAATAAAAAATGCTGTTGAGGCTTAACTGCTTCAACAGCATTTTTAGTTTTTTGGTTATTCGGTTTTATCTGCGTACACCTGTGTAGGACAGTGTAAGTGCTTTTTTGATATGCTCAATAAACTCCTCCACTGCAGGACTTGTCTCCATATTTTTCAGCTTTATCCAGCCCACAGTCATCTTTTCGTTATAGCCTTCCAGCGGCAGTGAAACGATATCTTTTTCCACTATGCCGTCGATAAGGCAGCCTGTGCCGATGTTGTAGCTGTCGGTATTGGCAATAATATTGTGTGCGGTTGCGCGGTCACGCACATAAACCACCTTTTTAAAGCCGGAAACATCCACAGTTTCCTCGGCAAAGTTAAGTGAGTTGTTGTCCTGCTCGTATGCTATGCAGGTGTACGGCTCCAGCTGATGCATTGTAATATGATTATTGCTTGCCAGCGGATGCCCTTTGCGTATATATGCATGTGCCGTAAAGTTTTTAAGTGGTGTAAATTCTATGTCCTTGCTCTGCAGCAGCCTTGTAAGGTATCTGCTTGTTGAGTCGGAAAGGAAGATAATGCCAATCTGACTTTTTTTGTTGAACACGTCATCAATTATTTCGTGTGTTTTGCACTCGCGGAAATAAAACTCATAGTTCTGTCCCATTTCGCTGTTGAGCAGGTCAATAAATGCCTTTGTGGCAAAGGCATAATGCTGCGTGGAAATTGCCACACGCTGTTTTTCCACCGCTTTGTTGATAAAACGGTTTTCAATCTGCTGTGCCTGCTCCAGCAATTGTCTTGCATAGCACAAAAGCTCTGTGCCCTCGGCGGTAAAACGGGTTTTACTGCTGCCACGTTCCAGAATACATATTCCCAATTCTTCTTCCAGATCCTTGATAGCTTTACTGAGTGTAGGCTGTGTGAGAAACAAACTTTGTGCTGCTTTGCTGATTGTGCTGCACTTGGAAACCTCCACAATATATCTTAGCTGCTGTAATGTCATAACTTTTTCCTCTGATTTTCAACTATTCCATACCATAGTCTAATAGCATATATAACTTTTAGTTATACGTTTCCATTATTTATTATTCTATTTTTACCTTATATCTCTGCTTTTGTCAACAATTTTGTGATAATTTTTATATAAATATATAGATTTTTTATATAAGTTAAAATTTTTCGGTTTACATTTGTTAAAACGGAACAAATTTCCTGCTGCAAAAGTTGTAAAATATTGTCATATAATGTAGAAATAAAGTGATAAATATAGTATTATGTTGATGTATCGATATTTTTTGAGCACATCATAATTTATATATATTTTTTACATAGAGGAGACCTGTTTTGAACTTTTTTGAAAAGCTTAAACAACAGTTTTTACAATTCAATATTGCCCAGCAGATTTCGGTGGGGGTACTGGTGCTTGCCGTACCACTGCTGATTGCACTGGGCGTAAATGCATATACCACATCGGCAGAGGTTATGAACCAGCCCGAAAGCATGCCGGAAAGCTCCGGTACTGTTGTGGAAGAATCCTCCAGCGAAGAGGAATCCAGCAGCGAGGAGGAGTCCAGCAGTGAAGAATCAAGCAGTGCAGAACCAATTGTAATCACACTTAAACCTGCATCTGTTGAAGAAGATCTTGAAGTTCAGATTGTGGACGAAAAGGGGCAGCTTGTTACCGGATATCCATTCAAGCTTACCGTTGCAGGTAAAGCCAACTGGTATAATAAAGTGTGGACTGTTGACGATGGCTTTCTCAAGCTTACCAAGCTGCAGGCTGGGGATTACACCGTTACAATTGCCGCAGCCGATGGTTACATTATCGAACAGGATACTGTTGAATGCACAGTAAAGGCCGCTGTTGAATATGTGGAAATTGACGTTTCCGACAAGGTTAAGGACGAAAGCGAAATTGACGTTTCCAAAGAAGAAACAAATCTTGCAAAACCTGAAGCCGCACCTGTAAAAACCCCTGAAATCCCCAAATATGATAACAAAACCGCAAAAGAAACAATAAAAGTTACCGAATACAAGTATAAAGCCGAAATCTCCAAAGGCGATTTTGCCGAAGCTGATGTTGGCTATATCCTTGACAGCAAGGGGCTCAAAACTGCGTACATCGCAAAGATTGACCAGGAAGGATACGTTGTCGGTGATATCAGACTGTTCACCCCTGCAGTTACCCCGTCTGCAACAGCAGCTGCATCCCCTGCTGTAACCGATACTCTTGCACAGCAGGCAGTATGGGACAGTGCACTTGTCAATGCATATGGCAAAAATCCATACACAATTCTGCCACTGACCCTTGCAGATATTCCTGCAACGGTTGAAAACGAAGAAGATTCCACACCTGCACCGGAATCCACACCTGATGTCACTCCGGCACCGACTGTTGCACCGACTGTTGCACCGACTGTTGCACCAACCGCTGCCCCTACTACCGCACCTGATGCAACTGCAGCACCAACCAATACACCTGCTGCAACAATTGCCCCTACATCTACCCCTTCTGCTACAGCAACCCCTGCAGTAACACCAGCTGCAACTCCAACTGCAACACCACAGCCAACGGTTGTTCCGTCTGCTACACCAACTCCTGCAGCCACACCAACCATAACACCTGCCCCTGCAAAGCCAAGCTATGCAGACTATAAAAAGGCAGATATTTATGTAAATGGTACAGCACAGATTAAGGACGATATTCTCAAAAATCTCAAAATCACCGATGCAAGCATTACCGAGACTCTTTACTCTGACGGATGGGGACCCGGCAAGACAAGCTACTATAATTCCAAAGGTGAAATGATAAAGGGTCAGGCAAAAATCGGAGGCACAGTATACAATTTTGACTCTGAGGGCAATATCATCAAAAATGTAACAAAAGGTATAGATGTTTCCAAGTATCAGCCAAACATCAACTGGAAAAAAGTTAAAAACAGCGGAGTGGATTTTGTAATTATCCGTGCAGGCTACCGCGGCTACGGCAGCGGTGTTCTGGTCGAAGACCCATACTTTAAATCACATATTGAAGGTGCTATCAACGCAGGTCTTAAGGTAGGTGTTTACTTCTACTCTCAGGCTATCAGCACTGAGGAAGCAGTTGAAGAAGCCTCTATGGTACTGCAGATGGTAAAAAAATATAAGATTACATATCCGATTTTCTTTGACACCGAGGCCACAGGCACAGGTGTTGGCCGTGCAGACGGACTCAGCACCTCTCACCGCACAAAGATTGCCAATGCATTCTGTAAGACAATACAGAACAGCGGCTACAAGGCAGGCGTTTATGCAAGCAAATCCTGGTTCTACTATCAGCTTGATTACAATGCACTTTCCGCATATGAAATCTGGCTGGCACATTACACCGACTCTACCGACTTTAAATATCACTACGATATGTGGCAGTACACGGGTACAGGCAGCTGCGAGGGTGTAAGCGGTGCAGTTGACCTTAACTGGGGATACACAAAGTATTAGTTGTCTGCATTTTCATTCTGTTACATACACAAAAATATCAGCACTTTAAGTGACATTCCAATAAGAAAACATAAAATATCCCACCAGACATTCACAAACGTCTGGTGGGATATTTTTTTCCCGTTTTTGCATAAAAACATCTCACTGCACATATACTTTCAGTATAAAAACAAGGAGATATATTATGGAAATTGGCACACCATTTATCATAGATAACCCGCATATTGAGTTTGAAAACCACTGTCCCACAGCCGAAAGAGCAGAAAACGCCGCAGAAAAAGATTTAAACAAAGGTGTGGCAGATATCATCAAGGACACTACATCAGATAGTCCCCTGCCCTTTGAGTTTTCCCGCACAAGAATGTGGAACGAAAACTTTTACAGTCCTGAAATCGGCAATGGTCACAGCATAGCTGCCTTACACAGCGAGTTAAACGAAATAAAGGAGCTTATAGGCGAAATTAAAGATATTCTTAAAGAAATATTTGAGCTTTAATTCCCTGCAGATAAACAAAAAGTCCGACAGAGTTCTGTCGGACTTTTAAATTTAATTATTACCAGAGCTGCAGGCAGTTTTCGTACATTCTGATGTACTCTTTTGCACTTACCTTCCAGCTGCAATCGGATTTCATTGCACGTTTAACCAGTTTTTTCCAGCCTTCTTTGTCCTGATAGCCCATATATGCTCTCATACAGCAATCGTACAGTTCGTCGGAGCTGTAGTTTGCAAATGTAAAGCCGTTGCCAATGCCATCCTGACTGTCGTGAACACTGTCCTTAAGACCGCCTGTTTCTCTTACAATCGGCACTGTGCCGTAACGCAGAGCAATCATCTGGCTGAGACCGCAAGGTTCGGATTTACTTGGCATAATAAACATATCACTGCCTGCATAGATTTTGCGTGCAAGTGCAGGGATAAATGCCAGTTTTACACCAACCTGACCTGGGTATTTGTAAGCCATATAGCCAAAGAAATCTTCATACTGTGCTTCGCCTGTGCCCAGAACAACCAGCTGATAACCGTCGTTTACAAGGCGTTCTGCAACGTTTTTAACAAGGTCAAAGCCCTTGTGTTCAACCAGACGGGAAACAACCGCTGCAATTGGCTTGTCATTTGTTTCAAGGCCAAAGATTTCTCTCAGGTCTGCTTTACATGCAGCCTTGCCTTTGATAAATGCATCTGCATGGTAATTCTGAACAATAAGCTTATCCTCTTTTGGATTGTAACCAACATAGTCAATACCGTTGAGGATGCCCCACAGTTTACCCTGACGTTCACGGAGAAGCGGGTCAAGACCATGGCTGAACCATGGGTCGAGGATTTCCTGTGCGTATGTAGGGGATACTGTTGTAACCTTATCAGCATTTTCGATAGCTGCTTTCATAAAGTTTGCACAGTTTTCGTATTCAAGCTGGTGAACATAGTTATTAGGAATGCCCAGCACAGCATCGTTGATATCAAGACCATACTGGCCCTGATATGCAATGTTGTGAATTGTAAATACAGTTTTGATGTTATAGAACTTTGGCATATGGCGGTAGAACACATTGATATACAGGTTTACCAGTGCTGTCTGCCAGTCGTTTGTATGGATAATATCCGGTTCAAAATCAATATTTACAAGCAGTTCAAGAATTGCTTTGGAGAAGAAAGCAAATCTTTCACCGTCATCGTAATGGCCGTAAAGGCCGTTGCGTTTGAAGTAGTATTCGTTATCCAGGAAATAGTAAACCACACCGTCTTTTTCCAGCTTGAAAACGCCGCAATACTGTGTGCGCCAGCCAAGCAGAACGTTGAAATTTGTTACATATTCCAGCTGGTCAGCATATTTTTCTTTTGTCTGACCATAGAGCGGCATAACAACGCGAACTTCTACGCCTTCTTCGCAGAGGGCTGCAGGCAAGCTGCCTGCAACGTCGCCAAGACCGCCGCTTGCTGCAAAAGGTACTGCTTCACTTGAGCAATATAAAACCTTCATTTAGTATACTCCTTTTACATTAAACTTTTGCGTTTTTTTCCACATATACAGGATGTGTGGATGTACCCATAAGCTTCTGCCCTGCTGTAACCACAACTTTTTTATCGCAGATTACATTTTCAACAACTGCACCGTCTTCGATAACTGTATCCTGCATAAGCACGCAGTTTTTAACTGTTGCACCTTTGCCAACCTTAACGCCACGGAAGAGAACAGAGCCTTCTACATTGCCTTCAATAAAGCAGCCATCACCTGCAACTGTGTTTGTAACCTTGGAACCAATTGTGTATCTTACAGGTGCATCGTCGCGAACTTTTGTATAGATTGGATATTCTTTAAAGAGACCTGCAAGGCTTTCTTTATTAATAAGGTCAAGGTTTGCTTCGTAGAAACTCTTGAGATTTGTAATGCGTCTGGAATAACCTGTGTATTCATAACCACGGATTTCCAGTGTGCCTACACCTGCCTGAAGAACGTCACGTTCAAATTCGGAAAGGCCTTTGGCTTCGCATTCGTGAATTGTTTTTACAAGCAGGTCTTTGTTGATAACATAAACCCACATACCGCAGTTGCGAACTTTATCAGTTACATCGTTGATGAGGATTTCGCACACTTTACCGTTGCGAACATCCAGAACAACGTTGTCTGTTTTTGCTGTTTTGTCAAGCAGTTCTTTTTTGTAAACAACTGTGATGTCAGCACCGCTTTCTTCGTGTTTTTCAAGTACATCTGCATAGTCGATTGCGCTTACAATGCCACAGTCTGCCAGAACAACATATTTGCATGCTGCATCTTCTATATATTCAACGATAGCTTCGAGAGCACCTTGTTTGCCGTATTTTGCTTTTGTGCCTGCTTCACCGTATGGAGGGAAGATTTTGAGACCGCCGTTTTTACGTGCCAGATCCCATTCTTTACCGCTGCCAACGTGGTCCATCAGGGAAACATAGCTTGTTCTTGGAACAACACAGATGTCATCGATGCCTGCAGCAACAAAGCCGGAAAGAGTAAAGTCAATCATTCTGTATCTGCCGCCGAATGGAACAGATGCCATTGTACGGATTCTTGTCAGTTCAGGGATTGCTTCGTCATGCATATTTGGAAAAATAATCCCTAATGCTTTATCTTTTACTGCCATAATTATTTTTCCTCCTTAACATCATTGTAAATCATAGCTTTAGCGCCAACCTTTGCACCTTTGCATACGCTGAGATTATTGCCGATAACAGCAATACCCCAGTTTGCACTGTCTTCAACAGCTTCCGGTCTTTCACCGATATGTGCACCTTCTTCAATTGTACAGCCTTCACCGATGATTGCATATTCAATGCAAGCACCTTTTTTAATAACTGTGTTAGGCATGATGATGGAGTCTTTAACAATTGCACCTTCCTCCACAACAACATTCTGGAAGAGAACGGAGAAGTCGATTGTACCTTCAACCTCACAGCCTTCGCTGATCATAGAGTTTTCCACAACAGCTTTATCGCTTATGTACTGTGGAGGGCTGTTGAGTGTTCTGGAGTAGATTTTCCATTCCTTGTCCCAAACATCAAATGGCACGTTAGGGTCAAGCAGGTCCATATTGGATTCCCACAGGCTGTCGATTGTACCAACGTCTTTCCAGTAACCTTCAAAGTTGTAAGCATAAAGACGCTGTTTGTCTGCCAGCATAGATGTGATGATGTTTTTACCAAAGTCGTTTTCAGATTCCGGATTGTTTTCGTCTTCGATAAGGTACTTTTTAAGTTTTTCCCATGTAAAGATATAGATACCCATGGAAGCCAGTGTGGAATCCGGGTTCTTTGGTTTTTCTGCAAATTTTACAATTCTGCCTTCTTCGTCACAGGTCATGATACCAAAGCGGCTTGCTTCTTCTTTTGGAACATCCAGAACTGCAATTGTAATGTCAGCTTCTTTTTCTTTGTGCTGCTGAAGCATCTTTGCATAGTCCATTTTGTAGATATGGTCACCGGAAAGGATAAGAACATATTCAGGGTCATATCTTTCGATAAATTTGATGTTCTGGTAGATAGCATTTGCTGTACCTTTGTACCAGTCAGAACCTGTTGCCTTCTGATATGGAGGCAGAACATGAACACCACCGTAAAGTCTGTCAAGATCCCAAGGCTGACCATTGCCAAGGTATTCGTTAAGTTCCAATGGCTGATACTGTGTAAGAACACCAACTGTGTCGATGCCGCTGTTTACGCAGTTGGACAAAGGGAAGTCAATAATTCTGTATTTACCCCCAAAGTAAACTGCAGGTTTTGCCATTGATTGTGTAAGTGCATACAGTCTGGAACCCTGACCGCCTGCCAAAAGCATTGCTACGCACTCTTTCATTATAAGTTCACTCTCCTTTATATTCTGTTAAAAAAATTAACGGTTTTATTATGGCTTTCGCCACTGTTTACTACACGCAAAGAGCTTGCATTTACGGCTTTTAACACCTACAAATTACAAAACAAAACTTTGCAGCCGATTTTTTAATACAAAAACCTTCCGCTTTTTTCTGCGTATAATAACACATCTTAATAATATCTTACCACTTATATGTTTTTTTTCAAGTATTTTTTTATACAAATCTTGCAAAAAAAATATAAATGCAAAGGTGTTTTTTGTGCATTTTTCACCAAAATATCTGTTTTTTTTGTAAATCAATTCCATAAGTTAAAAACTGCACAAAAAAAATAAATTTTATTGTCGAAAATCACTGTTTTTTTATTGTATTTTACTGCGTAGAGTACAATTTATAAGTTTTTCTCCTTTATTTTACTTTCATTAATAAACCCGTTCTTTTAGCACAGTTTTACGCATAAAGATAGATATAAAGTATTACAGGAGCATACATACCATGAATGATATATACACAAAATATCTGCAGAATGTGAATATTTCCCGCTGTGAAGCTTTGGGCAGATATATTGCAGACACAGGAGACACTGTACGCGGTGCCGCAAAGGTTTTTGGGGTGTCCAAATCCACGGTGCATAAGGATATCACCAAAAACTTAAAACAGGAGAACTACACCCTTTTCTGCCAGGTAGCAGAAATACTCAAAACAAACAAGCAGGAACGTCATATTCGCGGAGGGCTTGCTACAAGGGATAAGTACATAAATATAAGGCAAAATAAATTTGACAACACAGCACCCTGAACCATCACTGAATATTAAATGGATTTTTATCAATCTCATAAATTATTATATATGCACTAATACCAAAGCAAAACCCTGCCTTTGCAGTTTCATACTGCTACGGCAGGGTATTTTCTATTTTAATTTTCCAGCAATTCTGTGATATGTTCCACTTCGCTCTGTGCAAGAGAAGGATACTTGCTGTTTCTGAACAGATTGTCATATCTGTACAGCCCGAAACCACTTATATTCCCATTTGCACCAACTGCATTTATCATCCTCATCAGATTGTTGCCGCCTGACCATTCGCTCTGGTCATTTGTACCGCCATCACCATCGCCAATGCGGTAAGCACCCATTCCTATATACAGCTTTACACTGCTGTGACGTGGATAGGATGCCCATTTATTGCTCAATTTTACAAACTGATAGTCCTCGCTGCCCGATTTTGTCAGATAGCCAAAACCCCAGTAAAGCTGCGGCATTATGTAGTCCACATAGCCTGCCTCTTTCATCCACAGACATACATCACTGTACTGCACATTATAGTTGTTGTCGTTATTGCCCTGCGGACTGATGCCAAAGGTTACCGACGGATCTATGCTCTTAATTTTTTTGTATAATTTCTTAACGAGGGTGTTTACATTTTCTCTTCGCCAATCTGCCTGAGACAGTTTTGAGCCGCTTGCCGAATAATCCTTTTCATCAAGGCTTATGTCTGTAGACGGATAGAAATAATCGTCAAGATGTATGCCGTCCACATCATACTTTTCCACTATCTCTGCAATGCCGTCTACCACCATGTCCTGTACCTGTGTCAGGGCAGGATTGTAGTACACACCGCCCTCTGCACTGAACACAAGCGCTGCATCGTTTGCAGGATTTGATTCCGCAATATTATCAGGCATTTTGCTGTGCAGACGTACACGGTAAGGGTTTACCCACGCCTCTATACGCAGGTTTAAGGAATGAGCAATTTTTACCATCTCCTCCAGCGGATCAAAGCTTAACGCTGCTCCCTGAGTGCCGTTTACCAGATGGCTTACAGGGAATATATCGGACTTGTAAAGTGCATCGCCAAATGGACGCACCTGCACAATAACCGTTTTCACCCCCATATCAGCACAATTGCTGAACATCTCTGTCATCTGTGAATTAAATGCCGCTCTGCTGCTGAAATCCACCGACTGAAATTCAAGATAACTTATCCACATGGCACTGTACATATCAGACAGTGCATCTGCCGCAGGCGGTACTGTCGGCTGCTGTGTGATATCAGGCGATGGCGTGGACTGTGATGAGCCGTCTAAAGAAGCACCACCTTGAGAATTATTATCCGAATCATCTGTCAGTGTATTGTCTGCCTCGCCATCCGAAGATGCACCACTTTCACTGCCTGCACTGTCAGCGATACTTGTATCGTAGCTGATATTCTCCCCTGTGCTTTCGTCTACAGCAGGTGCGTTTGTCTGGGTTGCCGCCATTACAACACCAAGGATTACCGACAGTGTAACAAAAATAGCGATAACCGCCATTATAGGTTTTATATTTTTGCCTGTTTTTTTCAATATGTACTCCCTTTACTTTATCAATCAACCAGTCTTATATATACAATATATTTCCTGATTTCTTTATATATACAGATATATTGTATTGTCTGTATAATATTTTTTCAAGTGCATATTTTTTCCTGTATTATACTTGTACTGATGGATAATACATTTAAAGCAAAAAAGGAGGATTCCCCTCCTTTTTATTGTTTATTGTCGTCAGTTGTAGACTCTATTATATATTTTGGTCTCTGCTTAACCTCAGAATAAATCTTGCCGATATACTCGCCGATAATGCCAAGGCAGAACAGCTGTATGCCGCCGATAAGTGCCATAATACCGACAAGGCTGGTCCAGCCTGCCACCGTGTGACCGGTAAAGCGTGCAGCCACTGCCCACACGATAAACAGAAAGCTGATAAATGCCATAATCACACCTATTGATGTGATGTATCTCAGCGGCTTTGTGGAAAGGCTGGTAATGCCGTTGAGGGCAAGGTTGAGCATTTTTGAGAAAGGATAGTGGCTTTCTCCTGCAATACGTTCGCTTCTCTCATAGTAAACACTTGTGGATTTGTAACCCACCAGCGGCACTGTGCCACGCAGGAACAGATTTACCTCCTTAAACTCCGCAAGCCCATCAAGGGCACGCTTGCTCATAAGGCGGTAATCAGCATGGTTAAACACTGTTTCTGCCCCCATAAGCTGCATAAATTTGTAAAAGCCTTCCGCTGTAACACGCTTAAAAAATGTGTCGGTATCTCTTTTGCTGCGTACACCGTAAACCACATCGCAGCCGCCGAGATACTGCCGCAGCATCTCGTCCATGGCATTGATGTCATCCTGCCCGTCACAGTCTATTGAGATGGTAACATCGCACAGGTCTTTTGCATACATAAGTCCTGCCAGCAAGGCATTCTGATGTCCGCGGTTGCGGGAAAGGGTTATACCTGCAAACCTTTCATTCTGCTTTGCAAGACCACAGATAATATTCCATGTGCCGTCCTTTGAACCGTCATTTACAAAAAGCACCTTTGATGCATCACTGCACAGCCCCTGTTCAACAAGACTTTCCAGCTTTTCAAGGAACATAGGTGCTGTAACAGGCAGCACCTCCTGCTCGTTATAGCAGGGAATAACTATATATAAAGATGGTAATGCCATAATCATACCTCATAGATTGCATAAATTATTTATATTGTAACATTTTAAAGAAGTATTGTAAATAATTGCTGTTATGGTATACTGATTATGGATTTTCAGTACAGTATACTGATATTAAAGGGAGAAATATTATGGAAATATTGAATCTTGATATGGCGGGAATGATACAGGTGTATCTGATTGTATGTCCGCTTGTTTTTCTGGCAGGCTTTATTGATTCCATCGCCGGAGGCGGCGGCCTTATAGCTACCCCAGCATATATGCTGGCAGGTCTGCCTATGCATATGGTGCTTGGCACCAACAAGGCAATGAGCATATTCGGCACCTCGGTTTCTATGGCAAGATACATAAAAAGCGGTAACATTCACTGGCGTGCAGCTATTGTTGCAGCAATAGGTTCCTTCCTTGGTTCAGCTTTGGGCAGCCGTGTGGCACTGATGATAGATGCCGATTCGCTTAAAACCTTTTTTGTATGCATACTTCCTGTTGTTGCACTTTTTGTTCTTTTCAACAAAAATAAAGGCGATGATACTTCCCGCCTGCTGGAAGGCAACAAAATGAATATAGTTGCTTTTCTTGTAGGTGTTGTAACAGGTGCTTATGACGGTCTTATCGGCCCGGGTGCAGGCACATTTATGATTTTTGGATTTACAATGTTTGTTGGCCTGGACTATATAAAAGCTTCCGGCTGTGCAAAGGTTGTAAACGTTGCAAGCAATGTTTCCGCTTTTATCACATTTGTTATGGCAGGAAAAATTATCTGGGCACTGGCAATTCCTGCTGCAGCATTCAATATGGCAGGCAGCTATCTTGGCAGCGGATACGCCATAAAATACGGCAATAAGCTGGTAAAAAAGGTACTGATTATTGTGCTGATAGGCATATTTATCAAGCTGGCAATAGACGTGCTTTAAAATATAATACAAATTAATTGGCAGGGTTTTCAGAAAGCCCTGCCTTTTTTGTATCTTAAAATGTCTGTACAGTTTTTTCAATCAAAACCACGCGTTGAACGCGTGGTTTGCACAAGCCCTAGAAGGGCATAATACTGGCGGAACCTCTCAAGAGGTACTGAATAGTCCGCCAACCGCATATCATTTACAGGCTGCTGCTAAAGCAGCCTGTTTCTTTTG